>CAJOLB010000001.1 GCA_905235385.1 uncultured Alphaproteobacteria bacterium
AAGCCATGGGCATCAATATATTCATAACACGCTGCTGTGCGCTGAGAATCATCGAATTTGCCAACTTTTCTTCATCAAAATGTGTTAGCGCATAGCTAAATTCTTCATCACCTGCAAAACGAGCTTTATGCGCAATGCGCAACTCTTGTTCAATTTCAGGATACGTGGCGATTGTTTTTTCTAACGGTAAATGCTTCATACAGGTTTTACATAAATAAATTCTAGCACTTGTATTCGGACCTGATTCTGCTATAGCAACCACTTGTCCTGAAAGCTCCGGTTGTGCTTTAACGATTTCCCTTAAGGCGTCATAAGCACGCCAAAGCGCTTCGTCATCATTTTTCTCTGATTGCAAACCGATTTGACAAGTTTTTAAAACCTGATCTGCTAATTCCGGCTGAGCTTTAACGATTTCGCCGAGAGCCTCATAGGCTGAATATAGAGAATCCCCATCATTTTCTTCTGATTGTAAAGTTGTTTGAAAAGTTTGAAAAACCTGATCTGCCAATTCCGGCCGAGCTTGAACGATTTTACCGAGACCATTATAGGGAGAATGCGAATAATTATCTGATTGCAAAGTTGTTTGAAAAGTTTGAAAAACCTGATCTGCCAATTCCGGCTGAGCTTTAACGATTTCGCCGAGAGTATTATAGGCTGAATATAGAGAACGCGAATAATTATCTGATGGCAAAGTTGTTTGAAAAGTTTGAAAAACCTGATCTGCCAATTCCGGCTGAGCTTTAACGATTTCGCCGAGAGCCGCATAGGCTGAATATAGAGAATCCCCATCATTTTCTTCTGATTGTAAAGTTGTTTGATAAGTTTGAAAAACCTGATCTGCCAATTCCGGCTGAGCTTTAACGATATAGCTGAGAGCAAAATAAGCTGATTGTAGAGAATCTACATTATTTTTCTCTGATTGCAAAGTTGTTTGAAAAGTTTCAACGACCTGATCTGCCAATTCCGGCCGAGCTTGAACGATTTTACCGAGAGCTTTATAGGCTGAATCTAGAGCACGCGAATAATTATCTGATTGCAAACCGATTTGACAAGTTTTTAAAACCTTATCTGCCAAGTTTGGCTGAGCTTGAACGATTTCACCGAGAGCATCATAGGCTAATTTTAGAGAATACCCATAATTTTCTTCTGATTGTAAAGCGGTTTGAAGGGTTTGAAAAACCTTATCTGCCAAATCCGGTCGAGCTTTAACGATTTCACCGAGAGCATCATAGGCGTATGTTAGAAAATACCAAGTATTTTTCTCTGATTGTAAAGCGGTTTGACAAGTTTGAAAAACCTGATCTGCCAATTCCGACTGAGCTTGAACGATACTTTTGAGAGTACCATAGGCTGATCGTAGAGAATCCCGATTATTTTTCTCTGATTGTAAACCGATTTGATAAGTTTTGAAAACCTCGTCTGCCAAATCCGGCCGAGCTTGAACGATTTCACCGAGAGCATTATAGGCGTATATTAGAACATAGCTATCACTTTTCTTTGATTCAATTCTTTTTTTAATTTTTCTGATTGAATTTCTTTTTTTAAGCCCATCTAATTGTTGTAACGCTTTGTTTTTATCCATTATCAAAATCTCCGTAAAAACTATAGTTTATTATAGCAAAAACAAGTACTGAAGTCAATCGTTTTCCTTACGTTTATAGATTATAGTTTGTGGATAGAAAAAATGTATTTCTTGAGAATTTTAAGGGCTTTGATAAGTTATGCTTTAAGGAAATCAAAATGTCGCCTGTTTGGAAACAAAGAAAAAATGCTTTTTTGAAAAATGCACGCGCCAAATACGCGCTGATTGTTTTTAGCTTTATCTTTGTTTTGTCGCTCTTTTCTGAACTGATTGCAAATGACAAGCCTTTGATTTTAAAGTATAATCATCATTATTATTTTCCCGTCGTTCAAACTTTGACCGACAAGTTTTTAGGCGGCGATTTTGAAACACCGGCAGATTATAAAGACCCATTGATTAAATCAAATATCAACAAAAACGGCTTTATGCTTATGCCGCTCATTCCTTTTTCATACAACACCGTTGATTATGATTTAACGACACCAACACCGTCCGCACCATCAAAAACACACTGGCTCGGCACAGATGATGAAGGAAGAGATATTGTGGCGCGTATTCTTTACGGCATTCGATTATCCGTTGTGTTCGCATTTGTTTTAACGCTTTTTTCTTCGGCTCTTGGTATTTTAATCGGCGCGGTGCAAGGCTATTTTGGCGGAAAAATTGATATTGTTTTTCAACGTTTTATTGAAATTTGGGATAGTCTGCCGCAGCTTTTTATCTTAATCATCATTGCAAGCCTTTTTATCCCGACATTTTGGACTCTTTTGATTATCTTAATGCTGTTTTCGTGGACATCGCTAACCTCTATGGTCAGGGCTGAGTTTTTGCGCACACGCAATTTTGAATATGTCAAAGCCGCTAAAGCCTTAGGTGTGAACAACTTTCGCATTATCTTAAAACATATTTTGCCCAATGCTTTGGTAACCTCTCTGACTTTTATTCCGTTTATTTTATCTGAATCGATTGTTGCGCTGACGTCGCTCGACTTTTTGGGGCTTGGGTTGTCCGAAGAATATCCATCACTTGGCGATTTGGTGCGCCAAGGAAAAGACAATCTCCAAGCGCCATGGATCGGTGTAACAATTTTTATTGTTCTTGCCGGATTGTTGACTATGTTGATTTTTATCGGCGAAGGTGTGCGAGATTCGTTTGATACGAGGAAAAGCAAATGACGGCACTTTTAGAGGTTAAAAACTTAAAAATTTCGTTCAAAGGAACGCCTGCCGTCAAAGGCATCAGCTTTGAGCTCAATAAAAACGAGGTTTTGGGCATTGTCGGCGAAAGCGGTTCGGGCAAATCTGTGACGGCACTTTCTGTTTTAGGGCTTATCAATAATGCCCAGTACGGTAAAGAAAGCTCAATTAAGTTGGAAGGTCTTGAACTCATCGGTGCATCGAATCAAACGTTAAGACAGGTAAGGGGCTCAAAGGTCGGTTTTATCTTTCAAGAGCCGATGAGCTCATTAAATCCGCTCCACAAAATCGGCGCACAGGTTGCCGAAACAATTTTATTGCATCAAAAAGTCACAAAAAACGAGGCAAAAACGCAAGCGCTTGAGCTCTTAAAAAAAGTCGGGCTCAAAAAGTATGAAGAGCGATATAAGGCTTATCCGCATGAACTTTCAGGCGGCGAACGCCAAAGAGTGATGATTGCCATGGCGATATCTAATAAACCGGATATTTTAATTGCCGATGAGCCGACCACGGCGCTTGATGTGACTATCCAAAAACAGATTATTGACCTGATTTTAGAGTTAAAAAAAGAACTCGGTATGTCGGTTATTTTTATTTCACATGACTTAAAACTTGTTTCACATATAGCCGACAAAATTGTTGTGATGTATCGGGGCAAAATTGTGGAGCAGGGCAAAACAAAAGATGTGTTTGAAAACCCGAAAAATAGTTATACTAAAAAATTAATTTCATCAATTAATTTATTGAAAGAAAATAAAAAACAGAAAAATCATGTTTTGCTTTCGCTAAACGCTTTAACGGTTCAATATCCGCTTAAAAAGAACATATTCGGCAAAGTGAGTGCTTATCTTAATGCCCTAAATAATGTTTCGCTTGATATTTTTGAGGGTGAAACGTTGGGCATTGTCGGCGAAAGCGGGTCAGGTAAAACGACGCTCGGACAATGCGTTGTTAATTTGATTAAATATCAAGGACTTATAAGGTTCAACCAAAATTTAAGCTCAAAAGATTTCAGAAAAACCGTGCAGATTATTTTCCAAGATCCGTATAACAGCTTAAACCCCAGAATGAACATTTTAGAGATTGTGGGCGAGGGGCTTAAAGTTCATCAAAAAGATATAAATAACAAAGAGATAGAGGAAAAAGTCGCTTTAATAATTGAAAAAGTCGGCTTAACAAAAGAGAGCTTATATAAATATCCGCATGAGTTTTCAGGCGGCGAGCGCCAAAGAATTGCGATTGCAAGGGCTATGATTTTAGAACCGAAAATTGTTGTTTTAGATGAGCCGACCTCAGCGCTTGATGTAACCATTCAGCAGCAAATTATCAAACTCTTAAAAGATTTGCAGCAAAAAATGAATATGACTTATATCTTTATTTCGCACGATATGCGCGCCGTTAAAGCCATCTCTGACCGAATTGCCGTCATGAAAGACGGAAGGATTGTGGAAACGGGAAAAACGGACGATATTTTAAGTCATCCGCAAAAAGATTATACAAAAGCTTTAATCAATGCTTCGATTTTTTAACAGCTTCGCGTTTTGAAAGATAATCTTCAACAATCCATTTGATATATTTTTTCATCACTTCATGAAGCGTTAAAAGTGTTAAGATGATAATTGAAAACCAAAGAAGTATTACAAAAAAGAGAGCCATTTCAAAAATCCTTTTTATAAAATTGATATATTTATAAAATAGGACATAATTTTTTATAAATTGTAAAGATTTTTGATTTAATATCAAATTATCTAATATATTGATATTTTTAAAAAAATGATTTTTAAAACTATACATAATAAAGATTATGCGACAAATATTCTAGATATGAAAAGAATGTCCCCGTTTTAATGACTAACTGAATTATCTTTTCAATAAGGCAATTGATTTAATTCATCACGGCCTTGTCGCCGATGTCTTTAATCTTTGGCCTTGCAAAGTTTTCTATCAGGAAGGAAATTGCTTTTTGAACCATTTTATCCGTTTCTTTTAAGGTTTTAAGCAAAACATCATCGGCCTCACCTTTTTGTGCGCGCGAAGCAATAATTTCATAAACATCGGCAAGCTCTGAAAGCTGATCAACAATTTGAGCAATATAGGCGGGTATTTTTAAATTTTCCTGTCCGCCCCAAAAACCTTCCAAAAAGCCAAGTTCAATTTCATCGTAACGGTTGGCGGCTATATCAAAAGCCGAATGACTTTCGTTTTTCGGCAATTCAAGTTTGTTAAAACCGATATCTTGAAAAATCTTATCCCAAAGCCCCATAAAAAACTTAAAAAACAATTCCGCCTCTTTCTTAGTCTCAAGCCGCGGTTCTTCTCCTTCCCGCCAAAACGATGAAATGACATCTGTCGGGCGTAAATCATAGTTCGGAGAGCATATCGCGCCGGCAAATTTCATCTTTACGATATTCAAGGGTGTCGGGCACGCGTAATGGGTAAGAAATTTTTTGAAATTATCATCTCCAATATATTCATTTTGGCTTTGCATTTTAAATCTTCTTCGTATATGATGCAGTTAATTTATGATTTAATATAAGGAAATAAATAAAAATGTCCAGTATAAAAATAGCATCCGTCAGCGTTTTTATTCTTTTGCTGACCGCCTGTTCTATTTGGGAGCCTTTCGTTGACCGACGGCGCAATGCCGGTGTAACGGATATAAGAAATCTCTATGTCGGAAAATCAACCCCGAACAATCCGGCTATTTGTTCAAACCCGATATGGACATCTCAACAAACCGTTCAGGCAATGGCAGACGCGGAATGTGAAAAACATCACCCCGGAACACATGCCGTTCAGACCGACATAAAGTATTTCTCCTGCAAACTTTTGTTACCAACACGTACATTTTTTAAATGTGAAAAATAGGAAAAAAATATGTTATCTCTCGAAAAACAATTAAATGAAAAAATAAAAAATATTTTTAAAACTTCGGGTTTCGATGAAAAATTTGCTTTTGTTAAACCGTCAGACAGACCTGATTTAAGCGATTTTCAATGCAACGGCGCATTAGCTTTAGCCAAAAGCTTAAAACAAAATCCGCGTGAAATCGGTCAAAAAATTGCTGATGAACTGGCAGATGATAATGACATTGAAACCGTTTCGGTTGATGGTCCGGGGTTTATCAACATCAAACTCAAAAACGAGTTTGTTGCACAAAATATGAATGAGATGGCTGTCGATTCGCGCCTTGGTTGTGCTAAAACAAAAAATCCGAAAACCGTCGTGATGGATTTTGGTGGTCCGAATGTGGCTAAAGCTCTTCATGTCGGGCATTTGCGCTCGGCTGTGATCGGTGAAAGCATCAGAAGAATTATTGATTTTTTGGGCAATAAGGTGATTTCAGATGTTCATTTCGGCGATTGGGGAACACCGATGGGAATGATTTTATCGCAAATCATCTTTGAAGACGGTGATTTATCAAAGGTTGAAACTTATGATATTGAAGCCATTTCCGCATTTTACAAAAAAGCAAATGTGCGCTGTAAAGAAGATGAAAAAGCAGCCGAAACAGCACGTCTAATTACAGCAGAATTACAAAACGGCAACAAAGAATATGTTAAAGCGTGGAAGCATTTAAGGGCTGTCTCTGTTAATGCCGTTAAAGAAAATTATGATGAACTTGATGCGCATTTTGACTTATGGCTCGGTGAAAGCGATGCGCATGAAATGTGTGAAAAAATTGTTCAAATAGCAAAAGACAAAAACATCTCTGAAGTTGATGAAGGGGCAACGATTATCAGATTGCCTGAAACAAACAAGCCGATGCCTCCGGTTATTTTGGTCAAATCTGACGGCGGATTTGGTTATCAGCTGACCGATATTGCAACCATTAAAATGCGTGTTGATGACCTGAAAGCCGATGAAATTATTTATGTCGTTGACAAGCGTCAGTCGCTCCATTTTGAACAGGTCTTTCAAGTTGCCAAAATGCTTTCAATTGCCCCTGATGTAAACTTGAAACATGTCGGTTTCGGCACGGTCAACGGTGCGGACGGAAAGCCTTTCAAAACGCGTGACGGCGGCGTGATGAACCTTAAAGATTTGATTGAGATGAGTAAAAATAAAGTCCGTTCATCTATGCCAAAGCCTGACGAAGTTGAGGGCTATGGTAAAGCCGAGATTGAAAAACTTGTTTCAGAAGTTGCCATGGCTGCCATCAAGTTTCAGGATTTGAAAAATACGGCAGCTTCCGGTTATATTTTCGATTTAGAAGATTTTGCAAAGTTCGATGGCAAAACGGGCCCTTATATTCAATATGCGATTGCGCGTATCAATTCAATTTTAAGAAAAGCCGATGAAAGCGGTGCAATCCAAGGAAAAATCATCATATTTGAAAATGATGAGCGCACACTCGCACTAAAATTAGCCGGTTTCGAAAATGCTGTTTTGCGTGCAGGAATAGATAAAGAACCAAGTATTATCGCTGATTACGCTTATTCTTTAGCGCAAATATTCAGCTCATTTTATAATACCTGCCCGATTATGAGTGCTGAAAACGAACAAGTAAAGGCTTCGCGTTTGAAACTTGCGGCACTTGTGCGTGATGTATTGAAGCAAGCACTTTATCTTTTGGGCATAAAAGCTCCCGAAAAAATGTTAAAAGCAAACTAGAAAGGAAAAAAAGATGCATCAGTTGGAAGAAATTTTATCTCATTACGGCGTTGAAGGAACGGTTGAGGGTGAAGGTAAAGGCCCGCTTATTAAACAAATCAGGTTTAAACCGAAACCCGGTACAAAAATTAAAAATATTACCTCATCGGTGGAAGATATTGCGCGTGAAATGGGGGTTAAAACCTTGCGTATCAGTAATGTTTGTGAGGGTGGATGCATCGGCTTTGAAATTGCAAACGACACGTTTCAAACCGTGCCGCTTCAAGATGTTTTAGAATCTGAACAAGCTAAAACGGCCAAAGGTGCCCTCCCCATCAGCTTAGGTGTTAAAATTGACGGAACACCAGTTTTTGCAGACCTTGCAAAAATGCCTCATCTTTTGGTTGCCGGCGCAACCGGTTCCGGTAAATCCGTCGGTTTGAATGCTTTTATCATTTCGCTGATTAAACGCAAAAAGCCAAATGAATTAAAATTTGTGATGATTGATCCGAAACGTATTGAATTTTCGGTTTATAATGATCAAAAATATATGCTGATGCCCGTTATCACAGACAATTCTGACGCTTCGGAGGCTTTGCAGTTTCTTGTTGATGAAATGAACAAACGTTATGAAAAACTTGAAAAGAGCCTGACAAAGAACATCGAAGAATATAACGAAAAAGAAGGCGGTATGCCCTATATTGTCGCAATTGTTGATGAGTTTTCAGACTTAGTTTTATCAGACAAAACAGTAGAAAAGAAAATCCAGATCTTAGCACAAAAAGCAAGGGCCGCAGGTATTCATCTTGTGCTTGCGACACAGCGCCCATCTGTTGATGTCGTTACCGGCTCCATTAAAGCAAACTTCCCTTCCCGTATGGCGTTTAAAACAGCATCGGGGGTTGATTCAAAAACCATTTTAGACACGACCGGCGCTGAAGATTTGGTCGGTCGCGGCGATGCTCTCTTTTTAGCCGGAAACGGCGAGCTGTCGCGCATTCATGGTGCGTATATTTCAACGGAAGGCATTGAAGAAATTTTAAAACCGTATCGTGCAAAAGTCGCACCCGTTTTAACAAAGAAAGCGCTTGAAACGGAAGAGAAAAATGCTGTTGCAACAAACGGCAAAAAAGCCGAAAAGAAAAAAGAGTTTTTCTTGCTTTCTTGGATTAAAGGCGTTTGGGGTTGGCTTTCAAAAACAGAAAAGAAGAAATTCTTAAAAATGATTTGGCTCTTGCTCATCGGTGCTTTCGTCGGGTCAAAAACACAAAATAAAAGCGGACAGATTTTTGATTCGATCGCCGACAACTTAACAAAAACAAAACGCCGCACCTATACGACAACCACGCGAAGAAAAACAACTTCAAGAAGAAGATATTAAATATAAAGCGCACTTTTAAAAGTGCGCTTTATACACCTACTTATACCGTATCCTAAAAGTATTTCCATTGGATCGAGAAAGAGCTTCTGCTTCTTGAACGGTATATATACATTTACCTTTCAATCCGATAAGATTACCGTTTGCATCATAGATTGTAGTTGTTTTGTCATTTGCATTATAAACAACTGTTGAGCCATCGGCATTTTTCTTGATGTATGATTCTTGTGCAAAGGTAAAAGGAAACCAATCTTCTCCCATCAAATCTTTGTATACCTGTGGAATCGTTATAGCAGCCTTGCAAGCCTCAATTTCCCCTTTACAGTTAATAAGGAAATTCTCCGTTTTGTTAAAAAGATTTTGTTTGGCCTGTTCAAGTTCTTCTTGATAATAAGCAAGACCATAATCGTACATATCTTTCATCCACTCGTACGAACCATCTGCTTTTGCCTGTTCAATCATTTCTTCTGTGCGTTGTATCCACATGAGTGCACTAGAATATGCTCCGGTATCTAATAAATAGGTTCCTTTTTTCTTTACGATTCACTAAATTATATTCATCTATTTCAAACACTTGATATAATGCACATAAAACTTATGCAAACTTTCAATATGCAATCTTGCTTATTGAAAAGAAATTTGTTATATATAAAGCATATCAATTATTTTTTAGGAGTTCTTATCATGTTTCAAAAACCGGAAGTTTGTATTTTACCGGTCGCAGGTTTATCTACCCGCAATCTACCGGCAACGAAAGTTCTTCATAAAGGCTTCTTAACCTTAAACAATTTACCGATTATTCAATATGCCGTTGACTGTTGCAGAGAGATCGACATCAAAGAAATTGTTTTTATTTACAGCGATCAATCTTGCAAACATTTATTTGAACAATATTACGCTCCCTATCCTTTTTTAGAAAACCACTTAAGAGAAAAGAATAAACTGGATTTACTTAAAATTTTAGAAGATATTATCCCTGAAGGCATGAAATTTTCATTTGCGCTTCAAGACAAACCTCTTGGAAACGGACATGCCATTTTAATGGCAAAAGAAATTGTAGGCAAACGCAATTTTATTGTGATGTGGCCTGATGACGTTTATATCAACTTAAACGGCTCGTGTGTCTTAAAAGAACTTTGCGATGTTTATGAAAAAGAAGGCGGTGTAGTGGAAAATATTATGGAATTTCCACGCGAAGAAATGGTGCGTTACGGTGCTTTGATCGGAGCTATGAAAGATGGCAATGTCGTGCGCGCCAAAGGTTTGGTTGAAAAGCCGGCATTGGCTGACGTACCTTCAAATTTTGCAAGTATGGGGCCATACATATTGCCCAATGTTGTGATGGATTTGTTACCGGAAGTCCGAAAAGGAACAAACGGCGAAATCAATTTAACGGATGCCATCAATTTAGCCGTGCAAAGAGGTGAAAAATTAACCGGAGTTTTAAGCCATTCAGTCCGTTTTGATTGCGGCACAAATAAAGATTTAGCCAAAGCAAACATCAAACTCAGTTTAATGAAAAACGAAGAATTGCGTCAATATGCACGTGAAGTTCTTTCAGAGCTTGAAAATTGAAATTTTTCATCTTAAAAGCAAAGCCCTGAAAAAATCGGGGTTTTATTTTTATTCTGCAGCACGTGATACGGAATGAACAACTTTTGAAGACTTTAAAGATGAAACAATATGGGTTAAATGTTCCACATCTTTGACTTCCAAGTCAATCAATAATTCGAAATAGGCCGGCATTCTGTTGGCGATATTTAAGTTTGAAATATTTGCCCCTTCTTTAGCGATTAAATTTGAAAGATCACCGAGTGCGCCGGCTTCGTTGCTTAACATCACCTTAATACGTGCAGTATGTGATTCGTTAATGGCTTCATCACCCCAGTCAATATCAAGCCAACGTTCCGGCTGATTATTAAACTTCTCAAGAGCTTTGCAATCTGTTTTATGAACAGTAACACCTTTACCTGTTGTTACGATACCGACAATTCTATCGCCCGGCAACGGATGGCAACATTTCCCGAAATTAACCGCCATATTATCAATAAGTCCTTTAATTTTAAGGGGCTCTGTCTTCTTTTTCTTTTTAAACAGAGGTGCCTTTAAACTTTCGACAACTTTTTCGATTTTTGATTGTTTATAAGCAGGATAAGCGGCTCTTAAAACATCCCATCCGGTAACAAGCCCCTCACCGACTTTGCTGAATATATCATCAATCGTTTCCGCATTAAAGTTTTGTAAAACATTAACCAAAACTCTATCAGAAAACTCAAGGCTTTCCCCCTTAAAGAGGCGTTCCAAAATCTCTTTTCCCAAAGACACGAATTGTTCGCGTTTTGTTGCTCTGACATATCGTCTTATAGCTGCTTTTGCCTTACCGGTAACGACAAAGCGATCCCATTCCGTCGACGGATGCTGAGCCTTAGACGTTAAAATATCAACTTGATCTCCGTTTTGTAAAACGGTTCTTAAAGGAGCAATCTCGCCGTTAACTTTAGCCCCGACACAGGTATCTCCGACACGAGAGTGAACCGCATATGCAAAATCTACCGGCGTAGAACCACGAGGAAGTCCGATTAAATCTCCTTTAGGTGTAAAACAGAAAACTTGATCATTATACATTTCAAGTTTTGTATTTTCCAAAAATTCCTCAGGATTATCTGCTTGTTCCAAAATTTCCAAAAGTTCTCTGATCCACCTGAAATGCATACCTTCGGCTTTTTGTCCTTGTTTATATGCCCAATGTGCCGCCACACCTTTTTCGGCAATTTCATGCATTTGATAAGTTCGTATTTGAACTTCAATACGTGTATCTTCCGGACCGATAACACCGGTGTGAATCGACTGATAACCATTTGGTTTTGGGGTTGAGATATAATCCTTAAACCGTCTCGGAACCATGTGATATTTACTGTGAATCACACCTAAAGCCTGATAGCAAGCCGCCACATCATCAACGCAAATACGAAACGCCATAATATCTGAAAGTTGTTCAAAAGAAGCATTTTTCTGCTGCATCTTTTTCCAGATGGAATAAGGCGCTTTTTCTCGCCCCGTAACCGTGGCTTCAATACCATTTTCTGACATATCGTGTTCCAAAGTTTCAATAATCTTCGGAATAATGTCACTGCCCTGCTCACGTAAAAAGCTCAAACGGGCAATAATGGAATCATGAGCTTCTTTATACAATTCAGAAAACGCAATTTCTTCAAGTTCATCTTTGACTTCCTGCATACCGATTCGTTCAGCTAAGGGTGCATATATATCAAGCGTTTCTTTCGCGATTCTCGCCCTCTTGTCTTCAGGACAATAATGAAGAGTTCTCATATTATGTAATCTATCTGCTAATTTAATCAGCAAAACCCTGATATCATCAGACATCGCAAGTAAGAGTTTTCGAAAATTTTCAGCCTGTTTGCTGCTACCGGATTTTTGCTCAATAGTTGCAAGTTTTGTTAAGCCGTCAACCAAAGAAGCAACTTGATCGCCGAATAAACGACGCACTTCATCAATTGTTGTATCTGTATCCTCAACAGTATCATGAAGCAATCCGGCAATAATAGAGGCGCTGTCTAATCTGAATTTTGTTAAGATGCCCGCAACTTCAATAGGATGAGAATAATAAGGATCGCCCGAAGTGCGAAACTGCCCGCTATGCTTTTTCATAGCAAAGACATAAGCCCTGTTGAGTGCATCCTCATCAGCTTCAGGATCATACGACTTTACCAAATCAACCAATTCATACTGTCTTAACATGATATTTCCACAACAAAAAAAATGGCAGAATCAAAATTTCTGCCATTCAGTATAAAGTCAAAAGATTGAAAGAATATTAAAATTCTTCCCCTTCATCAGCAAAATCTTCGCTTGAATCATCAAAAGATTCATCAGACAGCTCTGAATCGTTAATGTCATCTAAAGCATCATCCATGCCATCTTTAATTTGCATTGTATCATCCAAGTCTTCATCTAAAAGCATTGAAGTATCAAATTGAGCGTCCAAATCAGCCAATTCTTTTTCTGCGGCAACGATTTCAATTTCTTCTTCTTCAGGTTCTTCAACTTCAACATATTTTTGCAAATTCAAGACCAAAGATTTTTGTAAATCTTCAATGCTGACTTTATCTTCAGCAATTTCACGCAAAGCCACAACAGAGTTTTTATCATTATCACGCTCAACACGCAAAGGCGAACCTTGTTCAATATCTTTTGCTCTTTGAGCAGCGACCATTAAAAGTTCATAACGATTCGGAACTTTTTCAATACAATCTTCAACAGTTACACGAGCCATGTTTTCCACCCTATATAAGAAATTAAATTCAACTTTTGTAACCTTATAACGACTCTTATTTCAAAATGCAAGATTTTTTTTCTTATTTTATATAAAATATATTTATTTCAGTCACTTAAAGGAGAAGTTAACATCATTGAGCCGAAAGGTTTCAGCTTTTCTTTGATAATCGATTCGTTTTTTAAGGCTTGTCTGACATCATTTTCAGTTGTTTTATACATTTCTAAAAAGCTTTGCAAAGTCGCATATTGCCTGTTTCGCCATTTAGGCGACAAACTTTTCAAATGTGCATTATAGAGTCCTTTTTTATACTCTTGCAACATCGTTAATTTAGCATCTGAAATAAGAATGGTTCGATAAGCCTTGATTGTCTTATCACAAGTTAACGCCCACTCTTTGAGGTTAAAACCTTCTTTTGAAACAATTTTCAAAAACTCGGTTTCAAGCCCCGCCCACCTGATTTTCAAAGCAAGCCGCTGACAAGGATTAACAATGTCTTTTAAGGTATTCATCTCAAGCGCTGTATCATTTTTTTCCTCATAATAATCAAGCAATCTCTCTGCTTGAATAAGTTTATACTTATTATCAAGAGTTGAAAAAGCCAAAACACCGTCCAAAGTATTTGTAAAAGCTTTAACATCAGCAGTTGTTAATGGCGAGGATTTTGTAATTTTGAGGGTTCGTAAATTATCCGATAATGTAATTTGAGAAGGTTCGTTAGAGCCGCCGTAACCGCCCTCTTTAATTTTTTTTGATAAATTTTTATAAAAATCGGGAGTATAAGGAATCTTTGGAATTTTAGCACGTCTTATCTTAGGTGTTTCAATATCCTTGTTATTTTCGGGCCACATTTCAGGCATCAGTAAGATATATAAATAAGGAGAAAGAAATTCTAAATTCTCCACATCAGCCAATTGCGGAGCTATGCGCTCCGGAAATTTGTGCTTTGTTTCTTTAATACCCGGCAAATTAAGAATCTTTTCTGGTATTCCGGGAGCTGAATGCAAAAACGGACCGATATAAGGATAAAATTCTTTAGGAAGCGTGAGAATCATTTCAACCAAATCATCTTCACCTGCTGCCCGAATACGTTTTTCACTTGTTCCATATGTTCGAATAACATATCGCCATATATTGTCAAAAGTTGTTCCCATATCCCAAGAAAGAACATAACGCGGTTCATAAATAGCTGAGATTTTATTAAGTTCTTTGCTTAGTTGTTGTAAATCAGGAACGGGAGAATCAAGATCAACCTCAAAATATTTACTGTAATCAAGAGATTCAGCCAAACTTGAACAGCTAAAAAGAAGACACGATAAAAATACTAAAAGCTTTGTCATATTAAATCCTCACCAAAAGCAAAATAACATATAAAAATAAGAAAAAAAAGTGATATTTTGAAAAATTAACTCTAGACTTATTTTAATTCTTACATTAAAGTAAAGCCAGAAGTTTAATTCATTAAATGGAGGGAAAAATGGCTTGGACCAATGAAATGATTGATAAATTAAAACAGATGTGGAAAAAAGGATCAACAACGAACGAAATCGCAAAAGAGTTGGGTGTATCCAAAAATTCCATCATCGGAAAAGTACATCGCTTGAATTTAACCGCTCGTCCTTCTCCGATAAAGAAAAAAGAAAAACCCGTTCCACAAACACCTGCTGCTGTTTCTCCTGCAAGCACAAAAGAAACAAAATCTACGAAAATTACCGTTAATCCGATCGAAGTAACTGCCCATAACAACACCTGTCTTAAATTAAGCGAATTGGACAGCCACACATGCCGTTGGCCGATCGGCGACCCGAAAGATGACAATTTCTGTTTTTGCGGCAAAAAAGTTCGCGCCGGACAAACCTATTGCGATGAACACGCTGCCATAGCATATGTCAAACCGGGAAAGAAAGAAAAATAATGGTTCAAAAACAAATTGCTGCCGGCATTATCACACATGCCGGCAAAATTTTAATCGGGCAACGTAAAAAAGGGAAAGACCTTGAATTTTTATGGGAACTTCCCGGTGGAAAGTTGGAAGAAGGCGAAACTCTTAAAGATTGCCTAAAGCGTGAACTCATGGAAGAAATGGGGCTCAAAGTTCAAGTCGGCTCTCTTTTTATGCAAAAAGCTTATGACTATGATTTCGGAAGCTTTGTCATTAATGCCTTTTTCGCCGAGACGGAAAATTTTGATATTCCGAAAATTTGCGAGCATGAAAAAGTGCTCTGGGTAAAACCGGAAGACATACTGAAATATGAATTTTCACCTGCGGATATTCCGATTATCAAGGCCTATCTTAATTCTCTGAAACTTTAGTCGGTAATTTACCGTTATGTCCCCCGTATCCCATACCTACTTTACGGCCGATACTTTGAATCTTAATTCCGATACAGGTGCGGCATTGAAGCGGTTGTTCGTTCACGCAAATCTTTCCGGGATAAAGTTCATAATATTTTCGATATTCACCCTCCGTAACATTCGGCATCACAACATTAGCACCGGCTTGAAGTGCAAGTATTCTCCCTTTCGGATGAAGACTTTCCATAGCCGTGGTCGCCGGAATATTAATATCCGGCATTAATATGCGCATAACAGCCATTGTTCTGAGAGCTAAGCTCAAAGTGCCGTTCTTTTCATCTTTAAGCGGTGTATCTTGATGCGCAATAAACGGACCGATTCCGGCCATATCGACACCGATTTTTTTAAGATAAAGCAAATCTCCCGCAATACTTTCAATACTTTGTTCCGGCAACCCGACCATAATTCCCGACCCGAGTTCATAGCCGAGTTCTTTAATCATTAACAGACATTCGTGCCTCTTATCCCAACTCATATTCGGATTGAGCTTATGGTATAAATCTTTGTCTGTCGTTTCAATGCGCATTAGATAACGATCGGCGCCGGCATTCTTGAATGCTTTATATTCATCATAAGTTCTCTCCCCGATACTTAAAGTAATTGCCACATCAAACTTTTTAATAGATTCGATAATATGACACATACGCAATGTATTATAATACATATCTTCACCGGATTGCATAACAATCGTCTTAAACCCCATATCGGCAGCTTTATGAGCAGTATCAATAAGTTCATCCTCACTCATACGATAACGATGTGCATTTTTATTATCTTTTCTGATGCCGCAATACAAACAGTTGTTTCTGCATATATTCGAAAACTCAATAAGCCCGCGCAGATGCACTTCATCACCGACATATTGCTTGCGCAAATCATCGGCTTTTTTAAAAAGGCATTGCTCATCATCTGTTTTCAGAAGATTAAAAATTTCTGTTGTATTCATCATAAATGCAAGTATATAAAAGCAAAATTTAAATGCAATTATTTTTTTAAATGCTTTTTAACTTTCTAAATTTATATATAAAACAAAAGGGGAAAGCCATGGAATTAACTTTATCTACATTTTTAATCGTATGCCCGTTTGCTTTTTTAGCCGGTTTCGTTGATTCTATCGGTGGTGGCGGCGGACTTATTTCTTTGCCTGCTTATGTTATCGCCGGCCTTCCGGCAAACACGGCCGTATTTACGAACAAACTGTCAGCCTGTTTGGGAACAATCGTTGCAACAGCACGCTATTGTAAAAATAATTTCATTGATAAAAGTTTAGCTTTGGTCGGCATTTTAACGGCGGCATGCGGCGGATTGATAGGCGCAAGATGCGCTCTGATGGTTGATGAAGTCATATTTAAGATTTTGCTTCTCGTGTTATTGCCTCTTATTGCAATGTATGTCTTATTAAAAAAAGATTTAGAGCCGAAAGATACACAAACCTTATCCAGAAACAAGCAATACATCATTGTTTCAATTGCTACTTTCTTTTTAGGAACATATGTCGGTTTTTATGGTCCCGGCTCAGGAACATTTTTGATTTTGGCTTATGCCGGACTTGCAAAAATGAACATTCTAAAAGCAGAAGGCAATGCTAAATTGGCAAATATGACGGCTGATATGTGTTCTCTTTTCATTTTTCTTGCCAACGGAGTCGTGATTATTCCTTTAGGTCTGACCGCGGCTGCTTTCAGCATTGCGGGAAATTATATCGGCGCAGGTGTGGCAATGAAAAATGGTAGTAGAGTTATCAGAATCGTTGTCCTATCTGTTTTAGCTATATTATTTATAAAAGTTATATGGGATTCCGGAAAATATTTTATTAACTGGTTTTAATAAAAAAAAAGCCCGAAAACTCGGGACTTAATTTATTTTGTCTTATTTAAGGCTTGCCATTCAAACCATTTGGCGATTTTTAAAAACCTGAAATAAGCATAAGATGTTGCCATCCAAAAACCGCATGTGCCATATAAAAAATAGCGACGACAGAAATAATAAAACAAAAACTGACGCGGCATTTCCGTATATAAACGAAGTTTTGAATATTTCTTGTTTTTCTTTAAAGCCGTTTGAACAAGTTCATCCGTATACATATTAAGCTTAAACCAAAGTTGCGTAAGTGACACGTAAGAATAATGCCAAACTTTTGACTTTAACTGTTCAACTTGGCAATTCTCGCCCAAAACAACGCGGTCGTGCGTCAAGTCATCCGGCATATTTGCTTTTTCACGGTTATATAAACGAACTTGATTGTATGTTTTTGCAAAACGACGCGGTTTTTTATCACCGGGAAGCATATCGCATATTTTCATTTTATAAGCATCTGCCGACGGTGCTTTTTTAATTTCTTTAATTTCTTTAATCAAGTCATCAGATAAGACCTCATCGGCATCAAGCGACAAAACCCAATCATTTTTGCATTTGTTTTGCGCGAAATGCTTTTGAGAAGAAATATTTTTCCATTGATGGAAAATAAAGTTTGCTTTGTTTTTCAAAGCGATTTCTTTTGTTTTATCCGAGCTGCCACTGTCAACAACAATTATTTCATCAGCCACTTTGGCAGCCGCCTTTAATGTTTTATCAAGGCGTTTTTCCTCATTTAAGGTGACCAAATAAACAGAAAGTTTAATCATCTAAAATTGCTCCAAAACCTCAGCCAATTCTTTGGCTTTGTCAATGTTAAACATGGCTGTTTGATGGAAACCTGCGTCCACATGAACAACTTCTCCGGTGATAGCCGAACCTAAATCAGAAAGCAAAGCAAGCGCCGTATTACCAACCTCATCTTGCGTTACATTGCGGCGAAGCGGCGTATTCAGTTCATTGTATTTCAAAATTTTCTTAAAATCGCCGATGCCTGATGCCGCCAAAGTTTTAATCGGACCGGCTGAAATGGCATTAACACGGACGCCTTGCTTGCCTAAATCTGCAGCAGCATATCTGACCGATGCTTCCAAAGCGGCTTTTGCCACACCCATAATATTATAATTCGGAAGCGACCTTTCAGCGCCGATATACGTTAAAGTAAGTACAGCTCCACCCTCATTTAAAATAGGCGAAGCGTTGCGGCAGGCCTCTAAAAAAGAATAACACGAAATGTGCATTGTGTTTAAGAAGTTATCAAGCGTTGTATCAATGGTCCGACCTTTCAGCTGATCTTTATCCGAAAAGGCAATAGCGTGCACAACAAAATCAATTTTACCCCATTTTTCAAAAAGTTCTTTAAAACAATTTTCAACGGAAGCCCCGTCTGTGACATCGCATTTAATAAGCATTGTTTCGTTGGCAAGTTGCTCAGATAGAGGTTTTACTCTTTTTTCTAAAGCCTCATTTTGGTATGAAATAGCTATTTTAGCCCCTTCTCTATCCAAAGCCTTAGCTATTCCCCAAGCGATTGAGTGATCATTGGCCAGCCCCATAATGAGCCCCTTTTTACCTTCCATCAACATATAAACAAATCCTTTTAATATTAACAGATAGCTTTTTATTAGCCGATTTTATAAAAAAAGTAAACTGTTTTTATATCTTTTTAAGACCATATAAAAAAGAAATGACAAGTTGAAGCGTCATCACAAACGCTGCAAAGCTCTTGCATACGATTAATTGTTAAAGTTTTAAGAGCATTCCTTGTAACATAATTCGTATGTTGACCGCTGACATTTTCGTTGTATTTAACAAACAGCGTTTCTAATAAGAAATCAGCCCTTGGAACAGCCTGTTTATAAAGGTTAACACAAATATCATAGGCATCTTTTTTAATCTGAACTCTCAAACCAAAATAGTACGCACAAGTTTCACAGGAACGGTTTCGATAGAGTAAAACTTGATTTTGAAAAGAATCATAAACAAAGGCGCTATTGTCTTTAACCATTTCTTTTGGAATAACCCCAAGAGAATTGAAAAAATTTTTTGCATAGTATGGAACAGCGCTTAAATCAATGCCCTGAGAATGCAAAACAGCAGAATTATCCAAGATATACCCGATTTGTTCGGCTTGTTTGTTTAAACGATGTTGATACATGGCTTTTGAGTATCCGGCTAAACCACCGGCGGATAAAACCCCGATAATCGCTAGAACGCCCAGCATTTCAACCATACTTCTACCCTTTTGATGCATCATAACTCCCCTTTAAAAGTGTAAAGAAAAAATGAACCTATTTTTTTTACACTTTTTAAAATTTCATTTTAATTGATTCTTAAGGGAAATTTTAGTACAATAATCTTAAAGGAATCGTAAAAATTTAAGGTTCCTTTTTTCTTTACACTTTGAGCAATATTTATTCATTTTTAAATAATATTTCACATCAATCATTTTTTATCTTGACCATTTGTTACTTTTAAGATACAAAACTCACATAAAGTAACAAAGGAGAAATATTTTGAAAAATTTTGTGAGATTTTGCCTTCGGACATTTTTTTATGTTTTTAAGGTCAGATGTCAGTTTCAGTTCGATTTAAAAAAACTCCCTAAAAAAGGTGTATATGTTTCGAACCACGTATCATATTTGGACCCTGTTTTGTTATTTGCCTTTCTGCCAGGAAATCCGATCTTTGCCTTAAACGGACACCTATATCGTCGCCGTTTTATTCGTTTTTTGATGAAAACGGCAGATATCATGGAATATAATCCCATTGAACCGGCAGATTTAAAAGAATTAATTAATAAAGTTAACGACAATCGTTTAGTTGTTATTTTTGCTGAAGGGCGTATTACTGAAACAGGCGGTTTAATGAAAATTTATGAAGCCCCCGGACTTTTGGCGGATAAAACTCAAGCGCCAATTATTCCGATTTGGATCGAGGGTCCTCAATACAGCTATTTTTCAAAAACAAAAGACAAATTACCGCATCGCCCGATGCCTAAAATGTTGATTACGGTCGGCGCACCCAAACCTTTGAAACTAAAAGATGAGTTGCGCCGTCAGCGTGACCACTTAAGCAATGAAATTTATCATATTTTAACGGATATGCAGTTCAAAATTACATATAATCCGGACATTTCAATTTTTGCACAGCTTGTCAAAACTTCTAAAGTTTATTCTAAGAAAGGCTTTTTCTTTAAGCGCCCGATGGTTATTGAAGATATCAACCGCAAGCCTTTGAGCTATAAAGACTTATTATTAAGGGTTTATTTGCTTGGCAAGTTTTTTAAGAAAAAAGCTGCCCATTTTGAACATGTCGGTTTGTTGCTTCCGAACACGATCGCAGCAGTTGCAACATTTTTAGGATTATCCGCTTATGAGCGTGTGCCGGTGATGCTGAACTTTTCGGTTGGTGCAAAAAATATGCTCTCCATGTGCAGAACGGCTCAGGTTAAATTTGTGATTACCTCATTAACCTTTATCCGCACAGCTAAAATGGAACCTGTTGTCGAGCTTTTAAAGTCAAGTGGTATTGAAGTGTTTTATCTCGAAAGTCTAGCTAAAAAACTTGGAATCATCAGCAAACTCGGCGCTCTTTTACGATATAAAACAAAGCGCGTACCGCACAGACACGGTGGAAACAGAAAGGCAGCTATTTTGTTTACTTCCGGTTCTGAAGGTGCTCCAAAAGCTGTTGTTTTAAGCCATGCTAACATTATTTCAAACATCAAACAGGTTACAACTGTTGAAACAATAAACATGAAAGATTTGGTGTTTAATGCTATGCCTATGTTTCATAGTTTTGGCTTAACCATAGGTACTCTGTTTCCGCTCTTGGAAGGTGGGCGTGTATTCCTTTACCCCTCACCTTTGCACTATCGTGTGATTGCTGAGTTAATTTATGAACTTGGTGCAACGATTCTTTTTGGAACAGATACCTTTTTCAGAGGTTACGGTCGTATTGCGCACCCTTATGATTTCTATAACGTTCGTTTTATGTATGCCGGTGCTGAAGCTGTTAAATTAGATACAAGAAACTTATTTATGGAACATATGGGCGTTCGCATTATGGAAGCCTACGGTGTAACAGAATGTGCCCCGTTTGTTGCGGCAAATAATCACGTGTATAACCGCTTTGGCTCGATCGGTAAAATCGTGCCGGGTATTGAATATAAAGTTGAACCTGTTCCGGGTATAGAAAAAGGCGGTGAACTCGTCGTTAAAGGACCGAACATTATGCTCGGATACATTATGCCTGACAATCCCGGAGTACTTGTGCCCTTAGAGGGCGGATGGTATCATACGGGTGATGTGGTTGAAATTGATGAAATCGGATATGTCTATATTAAAGACCGTATCAAACGCTTTGCTAAAATCGGCGGCGAAATGGTTTCTTTAAATGCCGTTCAGGATATGGTTATCAGCGCTTATGAATGGATGGGACCTGATTTCAGCTACGGCATTGTTGCCGTCCCACACGAAAGCAAGGGTGAACAAATTGTTTTGGTTACCAACAACATGCAGGTCAAGCAAGAAGTTTTGCACGATTATATCAAAAACAACGGTATGTCCGAACTCTTCTTGCCGCGAACGATTTTGTATCATGAGAAAATCCCCGCTTTCCTAACAGGTAAAACCGATAATGTTACCTTGAAAAAAGAAGTGATGGAAGAACTCGGATTAAATAAATAACAAAAAGCCTCTCAAACGAGAGGCTCTTTTTTTTCTATAAGCTGCCTGTTTTCAAAAGTTTGTAATATTTATAAACAGATCCGTCCTGAACGCTCCAACTGAAATCCTTTTTCATGGCATTGATTTTCATAGCCTTGATAACATCCGGCGTTCTGTAAAAACAGTACAAAGCTTTTTGTAAAGTATCGGCATAAGCATTAACATTATTTTTTAGTTTTTGAGCTTCGGTATTTGAACCATACACTTTTTGACCGTCAGCAAAAAAGACATCTGTCCTGAAGCCGTTAACCCCGCTTTCTATTGTATCAACCAAACCGCCGGTCGAAGTAGCGATAGGAAGCGCCCCTTTAGCCATAGCCTCCATTTGTGTCAGACCGCAAGGTTCAAACAAAGAAGGCATAAGATAAAAGTCAGAAGCAAGTTGCAAAGCGTATGCGAACTCATCTCTGTATCCTCTGAAAACAAAAATTCTTTCTGCTGCTTGTGAACTTATTTTAGAAACTTTATCGCGAAATTCTGTCAGCATTTTATAAAGCCTGACATCTCCGGCACCGCCCATAGCAACAATCGGAAACTCATATTTCATCTCTTTTATTTTAACAAGCGTCTTTAAAAGAGATTCACAGGCAATATCATATCCTTTTTGTTCGACAAGACGACTCGTTGCACACATAAAAGGAATTTTTGATGCACTTTTTGCAAGAGCGGATAAATCCGAAAACTTATAAATATCTATAAGAGGAATCACTTTGTTTTTGAATGTGTTATCCGAAGCAATTCGAGACAATAGTTTAATGCATTCTTCTTTGTTCTTGGTTTTATTGGCAAGAGTGTTTTCATCATAAATTTTAAAATCAAACCCCGTAAAATAAGAATTTAAGCGCTGAATTTTTGCCTGATTCGGAGAGATTAATTTTTTCTCATATCCATTCACGATACCAAAAAATGTATGATAATTTTTACGTATTTTCAAAATATCTCTGAAATCAAGACCCAACCCTAAATCTTTCGAAACCTCTTCCATATAGTTCTTTGAAACGGTAACAATACGATCTGCCAAATGAAAATTAGAAGAAGCCTGATTGTAACAATCATAAACGAGTAAAGTATTGGTTGTCCGCGGATTGCTGTTTTTAACCGTTTTGGCATTTTTAAAAACATTCACGGTGTATTCTTCATAAAGACCATTAAGCAACCGAGCCGTATTGGGAAAATCCCATCCTTGATATCCTAAATGGTGCGCAATATGAATAATCGGCAAATTCCGAATGAGTGTTGATGATTCTTGAGTTATTTTACCGTCGCCGGCCTGAAGAGGAGATAAATATTTGCATAATCCGCTCAAAGCGCCGCTGTGCCAATCATTGGCCACAATAATATTCGGCGCTTTCAGATTCCGTATATGAGCTTCCGAAGATTCCACTAAGATTGTATAAACAGCCTTAGAGAAAAAGGCAAATCTCTCAACTTCATCAATATTGCTTTGATTTAAAACATAACACCCGTCTTGCGTAGAAGGATTTTTCGGCGAAGGATTGATACCAAAAAAATGCTGATTTCGCAAAAAGATATAGCGAACATCATTAAAAACACCGGAATATAACTCAACGTCATATTCTTTAAGATTTGACTCACCGTCAACAAATACGACCGAAACAGCCCCCAAAAGAGAAACGGCCACTTTTTGATTTTCAGCGCCGTAATATATATTGTTTTCCAGTTTTGCTGATTTTTTGCCGGTATTCCCCTCATACATCGGGGTAATAATCGACATTCTGTGAGACAAATGTTCAAATGTTTTATTAAAATTTTCCGGCAACTCGGAAGCAACCATACCAAGACCGCCCCACTTCATGAAAGTAGCTGTCTCGGAAGACAAAATCCAAGCATCAATCAAATCAATTTGAGGCCATTCTTTTTCTCCCAGACAAGAAATTTGGGCAATTGTTTGAATAAATGAAAAATCTGTCTGATCCGTCTTAGAAGTAAATGGTAATGATTTGTTCTTATTGAAACCCTCTTCAAGGAATCCTGATGATAAATTTGAATTTTCAGACATATTTTCTCTCTTAGGTTTGTGGTATATTATTTGTTATAGCATTTATTTTGAATAAAACAACTAAAAAAACTTAAATCTCTTGACTTGTGAATGTTTAATCACTAAGTTGATAATATATCAATAGGATTTATAAATTAAAGAGGTTTAGCTATGAAAAAACATCATCATTTTGAAGATGAAAAAGAAATTGAAAGCCAATCAACAGAAGAATGTCCCGATAAAAATCAAGAAACAGATACAAAAACAGATGAAGATTTGACTGCGGCGCTTGAAGAAAATCAAAAATTAAAAGACGAGCTCTTACGTGCTTTGGCCGAATCGGAAAACATCAAAAAAAGATGTGCCGCTGAAATCGAAAAAACAAACAAATATGCCGTTTCATCATTTGCCAAAGATTTGCTGGGCGTTGCCGACAATTTGGATCGAGCTCTGAACGCTGTCCAAAATGAAACGAGCGATGATGCCAAGGCACTGCTTGAAGGTGTTGAACTCACGAAAAAAGAACTCACGCACGTCTTTGAAAAATTTGGTATTACAAAAATGGAAAGCATGGGAAAACCCTTTGACCCGAATTTCCATCAGGTTATTCAACAAGTTTCAGACCCGTCAAAACCTGCCGGAACAATTATTTCCGAGCTGCAAACGGGATATATGATTAACGGGCGTATCTTACGCGAAGCGATGGTTGTCGTCGCCAAAGACTAAATTTTTTAAGGTCTGCCATGTCTTTTGACTTAATGTTTCAAAAAGCAAATGAACTATATCTCAACGGAGCTTACAGACAAGCTGAAAGGATTTATCGGCAGATTTTGGCTTTTGCGCCTGAAAATGCAGATGTTTTGAATATGCTCGGGCTCGTTGCGGCCGCTCAAAACGAACATGAAGAGGCTGTCAGTTGCTTTTACGCAGCCTTAAAAAGTGCCACGAACCCCTTACCTGTTTATTTTAATCTTGCTGTGTCTCTGACATATATATCAAAATTTAACGAGGCAATAGAAGCTTATGAGCATATTTTAAAAATCGCTCCGAACACCAAAGAAGCCTATAACAATTTAGGCGGTATTTATGAAAAGACAGGCGATATCCAAAAGGCTAAAATAAGTTATCAAAAAGCCATTGAATTAGATCAAAATTATATTGATCCTTTAGTCAATATTGCCTTTTTAGAAAAAGATGAATCAACCCTTGAAGCAACAGCTTTGAAGTTTAGCGCTTCTCCAGTGCCTTTTTATTATCTTGCCTTAATGAATTATGAAACAGGTGATTACAAAAAAGCATTATCCTTCATTTTAAAAGCCGATCAATTAGAAGAATCATACGATATTAAAAACCTCACAGCTCAAATTTATCTAAAGCTTTCAGAAAACGAAAATGCCATAAAATATTTTCATCAAGCACTTATTTTGGCCCCGAAAAGTCTGGACGCTCTTATCGATTTAGGCACATTGGAACAAAATGAATCATATTTAAAAAAAGCAATATCCATCAACTTTCAAAACCCTCAGGCACACCTTGCCTATGCTGACTTTTTATCCCACGAAAACCGAAAAGCTGAAGCTTTGGAAGAATATCGCCAAGCACTTCTGTTAGGAGCTAAAAATGCAGCTTTATGCAACAATATCGCTTTGATTTTAAAAGATATGGCAGATTATAAAGGTGCACTTGATTTGTTCTTAAATGCCTTTTTGGAAGATCCTGAAAATCAAAATATTGCAATCAATATGGCTGAAACTCTTGTTCTTCTTTACAATTCAGAACCTGATGCTGCCATAAAAATAGCAAAACTTTGGGAAAAGAACGCACCCGAAAATGTGTTTGCCAAGAAAACGCTTGCCTCTTTTGAAAACAACACCGAAAAACAAGTTGAGGGTTATACCGAGCAATTATTTGATAATTTTGCTCATATTTATGATGAGCGCATGAAAGAAATCAAGTATAATGTTTTTAATAAAATCAAAGAGTTAGAATTACATCTTGAGGGCAATATTTTAGATTTGGGGTGTGCAACGGGATTGGCTCCCGAAAATCTAAAAACCCAAAACAGCCGTTGGACCGGCGTCGATATCTCGGAAAATATGCTCAAATCAGCCAAAGATAAAAAGCTGTATGAGACTTTGCACCAAAGCGATATAGAACAATTTTTAAAAGATAATTCAAAGACTTATGACAATATTTTATGCTTAGATGTTCTCGAATATATTCAACATTATGAAAATATCTTCAAACTCTGTTGCCCTTCCCGCCTCATTTTAACAATCGAAACAGCGCCGAAAAACATCAAAACCGTAACCTTATCGCCTCAAGGTCGCTATCAGCACAATCCGAAACATATTGAAGAACAACTTCAAAAAGCCGGATATAAAACGATTAACACACATAAACTCGTTTTAAGAAAAGAAAACGGCAAAGATGTGGAAGGTGTCTTGTTTATTGCAAATGCATAATTAAAAACATATCCGCGCCTGCTGCTCATCATCATTTTACGATGTTGGGTTTTACGCATGAACTTCTTTCGTGGTCGTTTTCGTTTAGCTCTTCACAACGATTTTTGACATTTCTCCAGACACAAAAAAAGACAGAACTTGATTACTATCCTTTCCTGCTGGTATAGCGACGTAAGAAAAAATGAGATATCTATCAATTTGATGTGTTTGTAATTTTGTTCTTGCTTTATTTTTATCATAAGATATGATGTTTTTGTACCATTTAGGTGCAAGGCTGTCAGAAGCCTCATACACGAAACGGTGTTTTACATTAAGGATATAGCATCGTCATTTATGCTCTTTATATTAAAGAACATAATAAATATATCCCCGATTTTAATATCTCTTATGGTCGGGGGGCTTTTAGCGAATGTTCAAGGATATATCCCAAAGGCTAAAAGAGTCATTTTTTCGTGTATGATTTCTGAACTCCCTGACCACCTGACTGGTGGTTGTTTTTTTTATTTTCAGGGAGATTTTTAAAAATGGACATCTTTTTTGCTGTCAACAACGAATATGTTTCGAAGCTTTGTGTGACGATTTTTTCGATTTTGGAAAACAATCGACAGGTGCCTGTCTGTTTTTTTCATATTTTAAATACAGATATAACAAATGAAAGCAAAAAAAAGATTGAAGAGTTGCTCTGTCTATTTTCAAACGGTTATATTGAATATATCAATATTGATACCTCACTTTTTGATAAATTTAAGATGAATATTGAATACATTACAAAAGAAACATATTTCAGATATATGATCGCCGAAGTCGCGCCTTATTTAAGCAAATGCCTCTATTTAGATGCAGATATTGCCGTTAATGGAGATTTATCTTCTCTTTATAATCAGGACATACACGATTTTTACGCTGCCGGCGTAGAAGATTCTTATATTCAAAGCATCAATTACAAAGATAAATTGGGATTTAACCCCGAAGATTTATACATAAACGCCGGTGTTCTGCTTCTTAATTTAGAAAACATCAGAAAAGACGGCATCATAAAAAAACTTTTTGAAAATACAGCCAAATGGCAAAATAAAATTATGTTTCAAGACCAAGATGTAATTAATATTACTTTCAAAAACAAAATTAAGCCTCTTGACAGTATCTATAATTTCATGACAGAAAATGCAAAGACAGAGAAGAACAAACGCAAAAACGCTATTGTTATCCACTATACAGGCAAACGCAAACCTTGGGATTCAGGTTGTCACAACAAAATGCGTAAAATTTGGTTACGGTATGAAAAAAAATATCAAAAAAGGTCTTGTGGCTTTATTTCTAAAATCAAAAATCTATTTCATCGACAACCAGATTTTGATATTGATCTTGTCTATTTATGGTGTGACGGAAATGATCCTGCATTCATTAAACGTAAAAATGAAGCCCTTTTAAAAGAAGGAAAGCTTGATATTCAAGCAACGGCCAACGGACGTTTCAGACAAGTTGATGAGTTAAAATTTTCATTGCGTTCAGTTGAAAAATATATGCCGTGGATTCACCATATTTTTATTGTAACCGATAGGCAAGTTCCGAAATGGCTTAATTTAGAGAACAAGAAAATCAGCATTATTGATCATAGCAAAATTTTACCTCAAGAAGTTATTCCGACTTTTAATTCATCTGCCATTGAAGGTGCATTGCACAAAATCCCCAACCTTTCGGAACATTTTTTATTTGCTAATGACGACACATTTATCGGAAGAAAAGTTAAACCCTTATTCTTCTTTACAAAAGATGGAAAAATTATTTTTAGATATAAAAAAGATAAACTCCACCTTGAGAGTTTATATAATAGACAATTGCTTTATACACAAAATAAGATGACAGAAAAATTTAATATTTTATACGACTTTTTGCCACACCATAATATCGATTCTTATTTGAAATCAGATTTTGAAATATGTACTGAAATTTTTAAAACTGAATTTAATGAAACCATCCACCATACATTTCGAAAAGAAACAAGCATTTTAAGGCAAGTTGTTGATTTTTATTCTCTTACGGAAAATCATGCAAAACCTAAAAATGTCTCTATTAAAAAATGGCAAAAATATTTGATTAGGTATACACCATTTTGTCGTGTTGATTCTTTTTATCAAGGCAACAATCAAAAGTTACGAAGAATTAAACAATATAATCCTGCACTTTTTTGCATTAATGATACAGAATATTCTTCTGACAAGGATAGGCAGGTTGCTTTTGAATTTTTAAACAAACGGTTTCCCTCAAAATCAAGTTTTGAAAAATAAAGCAAGTGTTATCCTTGATTATGACACCATATATCTTTACTCAAAAAATGTTTTTAATCACCTCAAACAAAGAACCGCTTTTTTAAAAGCGGCTCTTTGTTAAACGATAATGTCAGTTTATCGCATCCTAATAAAAATCAGTAAAAATTCTGATCATTTTTGATTTTAACATTTGAACGATAATCAACCAATTTTCCGTTTTTAAGCAAAACTTCGCGGTCCATCTTTGCCGCCAAATCCATATTATGTGTGGCAATCAAAGCAGACAACCCTGTTTCTTTCACAATATTTAAAAGTTCTAAGAAAACATTATCAGATGTATTCGGATCCAAATTACCTGTAGGCTCATCAGCCAAAAGTATTTTAGGCGTATTAGCCAAGGCCCGCGCAATAGCCACTCTTTGCTGTTCACCGCCGGAAAGCTCCGCAGGACGATGTTTCAAACGTTCTTTCAAGCCTAAGCGTTCCAAAAGCCATGAGGCCTTTTCTGTCGCTTGTTTTTTTGATTTTCCGGCAATGAGTTGAGGAATCATCACATTTTCAAGGGCATCGAAATCAGGTAACAAGTTATGATATTGATACACAAAACCTAAATAATCACGCCTGAGCGATGTACGCAAAGCATCATTTGCCACGGAACAATCTGTTCCGTCTAAAAAAACTTGTCCTGATGTCGGCCTTTCCAAAAGTCCTGAAATTTGCAGCAATGTAGACTTTCCTGATCCCGAAGGTCCGACCAATGCAATAATTTCTTGAGGCTTGATCGACAAATCAAGACTTTTTAAAACCTCAAGCTTTTGTGTCCCTTGATAAAAGTGTTTAGAAATCGATTTTAATTCTAAGGTCGGTGTTTTATTCATATCTTAATGCCTCCACAGGATCATATTTCGCGGCTCTGTAAGCAGGATAAATTGTTGCCAGAAAACAAAGCACAAGAGCCACAACGGCAACAATAGAAACTTCTGTCCAGTTAATTTCAGCAGGCAATTGCGATAAAAAGTATATTTCTGCCGAGAACAAATCACGCCCCGATAAAAACTCAAGGAAATGACGAACGTGTTCGATATTCAAACAAAACACAATTCCCAAAACAACGCCGATAAGCGTTCCGACAATTCCGATATACGCACCGTCCGCCATAAAAATACGCATAATCATGCCTTTTGTCGCACCCATCGTCCTGAGCACGGCAACATCTCTTGCCTTGTCTTTGACAAGCATAATCAATCCTGTGATGATATTAAACGCTGCCACAAGTATAATCAGTGTTAAAATCAGAAACATCACGTTCCGCTCAACATCAACAGCATTAAAAAACGCGGAATTACTTTGTTTCCAATCATAAACATAAGCGTCTAACCCCACACTCTCTTCAATCATATGACGCATTTGTTTTAAATCATCTCCGTTTGAAAGGGTAACATCAATCTGAGTTGCCGCCCCGTAAAGACCGAAAAACTTCTGAGCAGCCTCAATCGGCATAAAAACAAAATTTGAATCATATTCATACATACCGACATTAAATGTTCCTAAAACGACATACGATTTCATTCTCGGAACCGTTCCAAACGCCGTCACCTTTCCGTTAGGCGAAATAAGCGTGATTTCATCTCCGACCATAACCCCAAGCTTATCTGCCAATCGCTCGCCCAAAATCACATAATCATCATCAAAAGCCTCTATATTAACATTTTTCAAACCATCTCGTAACACGTCTTTTTTGATAATATCCGCTTTTGAAATCCCTCTGACAATTGCACCTTCAGCAACTGTTCCGGTTGAAATCAATAATTGCTTTTCAATCATCGGGATTGCAATTTCAACACCTTCTAACTCTTCCAAATCTTTAGTCGCCGACAAATAATCCGTGAAAGGATAGCCTGGCGTTGAAACAACCATAATATGTCCGTTTAAACCCAAAATACGGGATAAAAGCTCACTTTTAAATCCGTTCATAACGCTCATAACAATAATAAGCGTTGCAACACCGAGTGCAATCCCCGTAAACGCAAACCCCGTAATAACGGATATGAAACCTTCTTTTCTTTTAGCCCTTAAATAGCGCCACGCCAACATTCGTTCAAATTTTGAAAATATCATCGGCATATATCCTTAACGAAATAAATCTTTAATCTTGTTTAAAAAAGTTTTTGTTTCAGGCTGGCAAGAATCACTATCTTTCAAGTCCCGAAATTCTTCCAATAATTCTTTTTGTTTTTTGGTCAGTTTTGTAGGGGTTTCAACCTTAACGATAACGAACAAATCGCCTCGTTTGTGTGAATCCATCATAGGCATTCCCTGCCCCCTAATTTTTAATCTTGTTCCTGTTTGAATACCTTCGGGAATATCAACTTCAACCTTACTTCCATCAATTCCGGGGATTTCAACTTTACCGCCCAAAGTTGCACAAACCATCGAAACAGGAATGGCCGTATATAAATCAGCTCCCTCCCTTTCATAGAGCTTATGGGGCTCTATGTTTATATAAATATATAAATCTCCCTTAGGCGCACCTCTCAAACCGGCTTCACCCTCGCCGGCAACGCGCATACGCACATTATCTTCAACACCCGCTGGAATTTTTACCTTAATCGTCTTTTCTATTCTCTTAACGCCATATCCTTTACACTCAGGGCACTTATCTTTGATGATATGTCCTTCGCCCTTGCATGAAGGGCAGGTCGTCTCAAAAACAAAAAATCCGCCCTGCTGTCTTCTGACCTTGCCTGTTCCATGACATGTTTCGCAAACAGGCGCTTCTTTTCCGTCCGCCGTTCCGTAGCCATGACAGGTTTCACAAGCTTCTGTCGTCTTGATTTTTATTTCTTTTTCAATACCATTAAAAGAATCTTCCAAGCTTATGCTCAAATTATAATTCAAATCAGAGCCTCTGAAATCACGCCCTCGTCCGGAAGCGCGACCGCCGCCCATAAAATCCGAAAAGATATTCGAAAAAACATCTGAAAGATCTTCGGCATTAAATCCAAAGCCTCCTCCGAAGGGATTTGAACCGCCCATACCGTTTTGAAAAGCCGATTTTCCGTAGCGGTCATAAGCCGCCCGTTTTTGTTCATCTTTTAAGACTTCATAGGCTTCGTTTATTTCTTTAAATTTTTGCTCGGCAGATTTATCTCCGGGATTACGATCCGGATGATATTTCATCGCCTGTTGCCTGAAAGCACGCTTAATCTCATCAGCCGTTGCTGATTGGCTCACCCCTAGCGTTTCGTAATAACTTTGTTCCGACATCCTTTAACCTATTTATTTGTATTTGTTAATTTAGGACTAACCCACATTTGACCTTGCCTTAAAAATTCCGGCAATTCTTTTAATGCCGAAGCACCCGCAGCCTTTGCATGCCCTCCGCCTCCGAACTTCATGGCAATTTTAGAAACATCAACATCATCTTTTGCCGTATAGAAAGACAAATTCCAGCAATTTTTCTTATTCATAAAAAAATTAATCATAACATCATAGTCTTGAATATCGTCCAAACTGTCATAAAACTCGGAATAACCCTGAGCAATATTCGCGCAGATACAACGATAACCCTCATATTCAGTCACAAAAGCTTGAGCACGAGCCAACCTGTAATTTCGATTATGAATATATGATAAAATCGCTCTTCCTTTTTCAACCATCGGATTAATTTCAACTTCATCACGAATAAGTTGCCCCCAAATTTTCTCATTCGGTTTGTTAACACCCATAGCTTGCATCGCATATTCGAAAGGACGAACGCGCTTATCCGATAAATCAAAAACATCATTTAATCCCAAAAGCTTAATACCAAGCGGAATTTTCTTTAAAGGATAAAAATATTGCCAAGTTAAAATAATCGCAGCAGTTCCAACCTGACGTATACCTTTGATCTCTTTTTCACCTTCTTTGACCTTTTCTTCATAAGCTTCAATAATAGACACATGATGATCTATCCATGTTAAATCTTTCCTTTGATTAAGGTCGAACATATAATCAAGCGGCAGAGCAATGTCACAAATAACAATTTTATCATGCTTTTCAATTTCATCATATGGCAATTCGCTGTCATGATTAAAGGGCAAAAACTCAACATCGGGATAAACGCTTTTAACAATCGCCGCCGATCCTTTTCCGTCATGATCTGCCATATGGTATATACATAACATATTCATTCCCTTTCCTAAAATTCAACAACCATACCGTCATACGCTACAAGCACATTCTCCGGTGTTAAAGCATTAACATTATCATAATCACACTCTGCAGCCATATGATTGATAATCGCTCGCTCGGGTTTAATCAGATTAACATATTCTAAAAGTTTATCAAGTTCCATATGATATTTTTTAGGATATTGTGATTTAATAACCGTCAGCGGAAGAACTAAAATCTTAGGTTTGACCTTAATCAAATCCAATCCCTCTTCTGAAATTTGACTGCAATCGGCTACATAAACAACTTCCCCGTCATTAAACACATATCCGTTTGAAGCAACCGTATGCCCCTCAAGACCTAAAAGATTAACTTTCAAATCATCAAGATATAAAGGCTCTTTGTCTTTAATAACATGAGCATTTAGGCTCGCTTTAAATATGCCTTTGCAAGGAAAAAAACTATCCCCGATCAAATAAGAAAAGCGAGTCTCAATTTCTTTTATCGTACCCGCCGAGCCGTAAATATCAAGAGGCTTTCCGCTGATACGATTAATCTCTCTTAAATCATCAATTCCGTGTAGATGATCAGCATGCGCATGGGTGTAAAAAACCGCATCTAAATATCGGATATCAGCATCTAACAATTGCGAGCGTAAATCCGGCGAAGTGTCTATCAAAAAACATTTTCCGCCAAGTTCTATATATGTGCCTATACGTCTGCGCCTGTTTTTAGGATTATTCGGATTGCAATCCCCCCATCCCCTTGAAAGTGATGGAACACCGGGCGCCGCACCCGTTCCTGTCATAATTATTTTATTCATAGCTTTTTTGCCTTTTGAAACAATTTAAAAAAATTATCCGTTGTCACGTCTGATATATAAGAAAAATCTACTTGTTTAATATTTGCTAAAACTTGAGCAGTATGCACAACAAAAGAAGGCTCGTTTATATGTCCGCGCATCGGCACGGGAGCTAAATAAGGCGTATCTGTTTCAACAAGAAGCCGATCAAGCTCAATTTGCTCAAAATGTTTGCGTAATTCCTCCGCATTTTTAAAAGTAATCATACCTGAAGCCGAAATGTAAAAACCGATTTCCAAAGCTTCTTTAGCAAGCTCTAAGCCGGAACTGTAACTATGAATCACACCGCTAAACGGTTTTTCCTTATAAGCATCTGAAAGCAAAGTCATTGTATCAACATCTGCTTCTCTTGTATGCACGATGAGAGGAAGCCCGCTTTCTTGTGAAGCTCTTATCATCTCTTTGAAAACTTTAATCTGCGTATCTCTCGGCGAAAAGTCATAAAAATAATCAAGCCCGCATTCACCGATCGCCACGACAAAAGGATTGAGCGTATTCTTTAACACATCTTCTGCCTTGATTTCACAAAAATCTTTGGCATCATGAGGATGAACTCCGGTTGAGGTAAAGACACAAGAAAAACGCTCACAAATATCTTTTTGCATATCAAATTCATCAAATCTGGAACCGGCATTTAAAAAATAACAAACACCGGCATTCTTTGCTCGTTTGATAACAGAATCTATTTGATGATAAATGTCTGTATTTGAAAGATGGCAATGACTATCAACCAACATTTGACACCGCCTTTGTAACCGAATGGCAAATATGAATAATCGCTTGTCTCTTGTCCATATTTAACGATATAACATCTTGATTTTGTTTCAAAATATCAGCATATAGTGAAAACAGTTCGTCAACATGTTCACCTGATTTGATCATTTCCGAAATAAATTGTAACATCAAATTGATAATGAGTTCCCAAATATTCTCATCACTTGAGGCCATACTGGCAAGTTCCAATCCTTGTGACAAATCAAAGCGTTCCCCCGAACAAAAAACAGATTTTACGGTCTGATAGATCTCCAAAGCGTCATAATGTGCATAGTCAAGCGCACGACCGATACTTCCTTGGCTTATTTTTGCCAAATCAACAACTTTCTTTTCTGATAATTCAGGAAGATACCTCCTCAATAAAGTCGCCACATATTCCTCAGAGAGAACATCCAAATGTAATCTCGAACAGCGCGAACGGATAGTCGGTAAAAGTTTCGACGGATTGTGTGAAATAAGTAACAACACACTTTTTTCCGGAGGCTCTTCTAAAATTTTTAAAATAGCATTGGCACTTGCCGTATTTAAATCATCAACGCTGTCTATCAGAACAACGCGCCACAATCCGTCAAAAGATTTTTTGCTCAAAAATTGATTGATTTCTCTGATTTCATCAACTTTTATAACGGCCGATCTTTTTAAAGATTGTAAATCATCTTCATCCATCGGCTCTCCGTCACGAATAGCCTTAATAACTTTCTTTTTATCCGTTTCGGTATAACCTCTTTCAATCAACTTAAAATTAGGATGAGAGCCGCCTGAAATTTGAGAAAAGACAGGGTTCGTTTCCAAAACATTAAGAGAAACACATTTTGAATATTCACTTTCATCTGTCGCAAGCAAAAAACGAGCGATTTTATAAGCAAACGTTGCCTTTCCGATACCTTTCATACCATCAATCAAAAAAGCATGATGAAGTGTCTTACGCTTGACACAATCCAAAAACAACTTTTCGGCTTTTTCATGACCGATTAAATATGAATTATCTTTCGGAGAAACATATGCCATATTCTACAAGCCAAACCTTTCTTGAATAAGCTTAACGATATCAGAGTGAAGGCTTTCAACGGATTGGTCTGCGTTCAGCACAGAGCATCTGTCCGGCTCATTTCGGGCAATTTCCAAATATCCTAAACGCAAATTTTTATGCCATTGTAAAACGCGTTTTTCATTTCTTGTTTCTTGAACATCCATTGTTGACGCCTTCTTAAAAGAGCGTGCCAAACCGATTTCGGGATCAATATCTAAAATAATGGTCAAATCGGGCTTAAAATCGCCGACAGAAAAACGATAAAGCATTTCAATGTTCTCTTTAGACAAACGCTTGTCATAAGCATAATACTGATATGCTGTTGTTGAATCGGCAAAACGATCACTGATAACCCATTTTCCCTCTTTAAGCGCCGGCCATACTTTTTGAGTCATATGAATACGCCTGTCAGCAAAAAACAACAAGGCTTCGGCATTTGCATCCATCTTATCGGCAGATCCTTGAACAAGAAGTTTTCTGAGTTCCAATCCAATAGGCGTGCCGCCGGGTTCTTTAGTAACAACGACATCAATGCCTTTTGAAAGCAAAAATTGATTCAGAAGGGCAATCTGTGTTGATTTTCCGCTGCCTTCCCCGCCCTCAAAAGTAATGAACGGTGCCTTCATTATTTGCTACCTCTGATATAATATTTGGCATTTTCAATAATCTTTTTAAGCAAACCTATACGAGCAACATCTTTAGCCGCAACCAATTGAACGGTTTTGACATCGCCTGAAGGCGCAATCAATTCAACCACACCGACGGTGCTGCCTTTCTTAATCGGGGCAATCAAGGGTTCATTATAAATCACCTTAAAGCGGTAATCCTTAATTTGATTTTTTTGCAAAGTCAAAAGAACATCATCTGAAACGACCATATCAACTGTTTGGTCCGTCCCATACCAAACTTTTGCTTTTTCAATAACAGTACCTTTTGATAAAACTTTATAATTAGCAAACTCTCTAAAACCGTAACTCATTAAGCGTTCTGATTCTTCCGAACGTTCTTTGTTGCTGCTCAATCCGCCCACAACTTCTATTAAGCGTCTTCCTCCGCGAAGAGCAGAACCCGTCAAACAAAAGCCGGCTTCTTCCGTGTGTCCTGTCTTCAACCCGTCCGCACCTGTCATCGAATACAACAGCGGATTGCGGTTGCCTTGTTTAATACCGTTATGAATAAACTCTTTTTCTTGAAAAATATGATAATATTCCGGATATTCTTTAATAATGGTCCTTGCTAAAATAGCCAAATCTTCAGCCGACATACGCTGATTTTCATCAGGCAAACCTGTCGAATTAGCAAAGATAGAATTTTTCAAACCGATTTTGCGAGCCGTTTCGTTCATCAAAGATGCAAAGTCCTCCTCCGAACCTGCAATATTTTCTGCTGCAACGATACAAGCATCATTTCCCGATTGAACAACAATTCCACGAAGTAAATCGTCTATTTTAACATTTTCACCAATTTTCAAAAACATTGTAGAGCCGCCGCTCGCCGCACCGCCTTTACGCCAAGCATTTTCACTAACCGTAAACTCATCATCAAGTGAGAGCAAACCTTTTTTAAGTCTGTCGAAAATAATATAAACCGTCATCAATTTGCTCATAGAAGCAGGCGCCATAGGTTCTTGATGATTTTTGGTATAGATATATGTCCCTGTATCAAAATCCATCAAAATTGCATTTTTGGCAGCCGTTTCAAAAGCATAACCATTTGAAACAAACAAAAGACTAAATACAGCCGATAAAAGTATTTTTTTCAATTTTTTTCTCCTTTATTTTTGAACGATTCTTGCATCTCTGAAACCAGCAGATTGTAAACTTAATAATTTGTTATGAGCCGAATCTTCATTAAGAGGTCCTAAGCGAACTCGATAATAAAGCGCACCGTTGACATATGCCTCTTCAATATCTGTAGAACCGAATTCCTTAAGTTTATTTTCAAACTGCAAGGCTAAATCTTTTTCTCGAAATGAGCCTGCTTGTATGAACTTTCCGCCCGAAGCCGTTGTCGCTCCTGAAACAATAATTTGAGAAGAGTTTGATGCGACTGTAGAAGATTGTGAAAGAACCGGCGTCTCAACGTTTTGACCTAAAAGCGCATTTTTTAGGGCCTTGCTCTCCTGAGCCATGATTTCGACCTTAACTTTTGCCGTCCCTTTGGTCTGATAGCCTAAAAGCTGAGCCCCTCGTTTTGAAATATCAATAATACGTTCTTTAGCATACGGACCTCGGTCATTAACTCTTAAGACCAAAGATCTTCCGTTTTCCAAATTCGTTACTTTAACAATTGATGGCAAAGGCAATGTTCGATGTGCCGCCGTTAAGGTATTCATATCATAACTTTCGCCGTTTGCGGTCCTTTTTGCATGGAAATCATCTCCATACCAACTGGCGATACCGACCTCCGAATAATTATAGTCTTCTTTCGGATAATACCATCTGCCCATAATTTGATAAGGATTGCCGACTTTATAAACGCCGCCGTATTGCTTAATGACCATAGCTTGAGCCTTAGGTGACAAACCGGCAAGTTCGGGCGTTCCATGAGTTGAACATCCGGTAACAAAACAAATCAATAAAAAGATTTTGAAGTATTTAAGCATATTTATCTTATCTTTCGTTCATAACAGATAAGATAAACTAGCGTTTTTTTTAGCTTTCATCAAGCATGATTACAAGGTTATACAATAAAAATCTTCTCTGATTGATAACTTTGACATCACTTTCTTAACAAAGTTAAAACTTAAGAGAATATTCTGAAACCAGTGAATGAAAATCCTATTTTCTCTTCTTCTTGGGCTGAACGGGAATATTAAATCCGAGTTTTGCGTTATAATTATCAATTTTTTTCAACAATTGATAATCCGGATAGCCGTCTTCATGCATTTTTGCCTTAGCTTGAAGCTTTTTAACCGCTTCTTTGGTCTTTGGACCAAGCTTTCCGTCAACTTTAAGATGAGTATGTAAAATTTTATTTGAAAATGTTTGAACTTTTTCAATATCTTCGTTGGTTAAAGCATACTGTCCGTACGACGAAATCTGTGCATATTTTTGCGAACCTGAAATATAGTCCGCAAGCAAGCTCACCGCCAATGCATAATTTTCGGAGCGGTTCCAAATCATAATTCGTCTGAAATTTCCTAAAACAAGATATGCCCGTCCCTTTCTTCCGTCCGGAATTATAATTGAACCCTTCAACTCCGGATTAATCTTCAATTTTTTGCCGCTTTTATCTAAAACGCCTAATTTTGACCATTCTTCAACAGTTTGTCTTGTTTTATAACCCGTCAAGGTATAATCAAAATTCCATGGTAATTGAACACGTTGCCCCCACGGCTCATCAATTTTCCAACCTAAATCACTCAAATAATTTGCAGCCGAGGCAATTGCATCATCAAAGCTGTCCCAAATATCAATCACGCCGTCATTATCATAATCTATTGCATAAGCGTTATACGTTGAAGGCATAAACTGAAAATGCCCCATAGCACCGGCCCAAGAACCGAGCATCTTATCATTTGAAAGATCAAATTTATCCATAATCTTCAAAACTTGATACAGCTCATTTTTGAAAAATTTAGCGCGCCTGTTTTTGTAGCTCAGATTTGTTAAACCATCGATTAAATGATATTTTCCTTTGTTTTGACCGAAGTTTGTTTCAACGGCCCAAAACGCCGTCAAAAATGAAATTGGAACACCGTATTCCTTTTCAATTTTGCCATATTTTTTTTGAAGGTTTTTATAATGCTCACGAGCGCGTATCACTCGGCTTTCGCTAACCAAGCGATTAAGATATTCCCTTGAAGTTAAAACAAATTCAGCCTGCTTTTTGTCTTGCTTAATAACTTCGGGTTGGGGATGATAATATGTTTCTTTTCCATAGGCCTGTCTGATTGTCTTTTCAGAAATTCCTTTGGAAATCATCTCTTGTTTTAAATTTTCTATAAACGTAAGCCACTCTTTTGGAGGTTCTTTTACATCAGAGGCAGCAAAGCAAGGATTTATCAGCAGAAAAATCCCGAAAAACAAACAAAATTTTACATTTTTTAAAAACATACGAACCTCTTAAAAGCTGCAAATAATGTAAACTGTTTTTTTAAAACAAACAAGCAATTGTTTCGGTTATAAAGATATTTTTAAGAGCATAGTTCTTCAATAATTTTATCTAAAACTAAAAACCCCTTATCTGTGGCAAAAACCTGATCTTTTTCATTTTTAATCAATTTTAATTCACACAATTCATCAATTTTCTGCTGAGATACGAATGTATCGAAATTTAATCCGCATATCTCATTAAAATATTGTTTATTTATCCCTTTTTCAAGCCTTAAGCCCATAAGAATTAACTCTTGAGCCCGCTCATAAGAGCTTAGCTTTTCTTTGAGGTTCGGATACTCCAACGCATAGTGTTGTCTTTCTATTTTCAGCCTGCCGTGAGCTCCTTTACCTATCCCGATATAATCATCTCCCGTCCAATAACATTTGTTATGGACCGACTCATATTCTTTTAAAGAAAAATTTGAAACCTCATATCTCGGATAGCCGTTATTTCTTAAAAAATCAACTGTTTGCTGATACATTTCGGCAGCATTCTCATCATCTAAAGCCTTAACTCCTTTTTTTTCAAAAACCGTTCCTTCCTCAATCGTCAGCTGATAAACAGATAAATGCTTAAACCCGAAAGACACTGCTTGTTCTAATTCGCTTGTCCAAGAAGACATCATCTGGTCAGGCCTTGCATAAATCAAATCCATCGAATGATTGTCAAAAACGCGCAGAACATCGTCTATACTCTTTAAGGCATCTTTTAGGGTATGGGTACGCCCCAAAAATTTTAAGTCTTGTTCATTTAAAGCCTGAACACCAAGTGAAAGACGGTTAATGCCGGCCGCATGAAGATTAGAAAACATCTGCGGACGGTTTGTGTTCGGATTTGCCTCCAAAGAAATTTCCATATTTTGCCGAACAGGCCAAAGCTTATAAATATGATTAATAAGACGCTCTATATATTGCGGCTCAATAAGCGACGGCGTTCCTCCTCCGAAAAACACCGAACGTATCACACGATTTGGAAGCATATGATGATAATCATCCAAATCTTTGATATATTTATCTATAATTTCGGTCTGATTGAGATTGCGATCAATAATTTTATAAAAATCACAATACGGACATTTACTTTTACAATACGGCCAATGAAAATATATCGAAACTTCCTTTTTCATATGTTCAGACTAAGCATTTAACACCACAAAAACAAGTTTTATCTCTCGTTTATACAATTTCTTAAAAAAAACTTGACAAATTAAACAAAATAATGTATAGATTGAGCAGTTTTTATATAATTATGTCAAACCTTATTCTCATATATTATGATCAAATACTACAAAAAAATGAGGCAAGAGAGAACGAACACTCTCAGCCCTGCCGTTATGGCAAAACCTATCACCGAGTTTCTCCGCGATGCCTATGGCATGATCACCAAAGACATGCAGGAAGAAGGCGTAGACTCTGTCAAACGCCTCAAATCTGCCAAGAACTTCCTCTCATTCTGTAAGGAGAACAAAGAAATGGTGGAAGCTTTCGGTCTGTTCATCGGCGACCATCGCGGCTATTACGACAAATTGCCGCGCTTCTACAACTGGCAGACGCTCGATCCTTTCGTAGAGGCCATCTTCCGGTTCAAGGTCGAGATGCCTAACAAATCAAGGCTCCTCGAAATCTCCGGCAAGTATGAGCTAGCTCGGTTCGCCATGTATGATGATGATGTCGCCCGTTTCGTACTCGCCAATTTCGACAAGTACGCCGAAATCAAAGACAAGTTCGAAGACAAACATGGACGCGCCATCTGCGTCCTCGAAACTCTTTATCTCGAACTCTGCAAGAGCCGCGGAACGGTCGCTTCGCCTCAGTGGGCCTTAGAGGTTCTCATCAAGAAGATGTGCTACAACCTCTAGAACAACCCTCAACAGTAAAACCCCGTGCATTACGCACGGGGTTTTGTGTTTGAGAAACGCGGTCAGTCCTTGATAAACTCGCTGATGTCAGGAATCTTCTCGATTCTCATCGTTGCATAGTTTCCGCCCCTCATGTCCGAAAGCAAGCCGCGAAGAGCATTTTCATTTTCTCGAGCAAGCTCCGGATATTTCTTGAGGAGCTCGAAGAACCCTTCAAAGGAAAACTGATCGGAATGAAAAGCATCAAGCCTTGTTTTCGGAAAGTGTTCCTTAAACCATCGACGAAGCTCCTCAAGAGCAATGTCAATGCCGCTGACACACTCTCGACGCCTCTTTTGAAACTCTGACACACCATATTCACTGATAGAGCGAATGGAAATAGAATTAACTGCCCTCTTAGAGTTCAGCAGTGCGCCATAAGCCTTTTCAAAATTCACAAAATTTTTCATACGCAATAATATTAAGATGACATAAGCTTAAAATTTCTGAGATTAACTATAAAAAACGAGCCATCATTTGTCAATGGATTTTTTTTGAGCAAAATCAGATATTTTTTCAGCCAAATCAATATTATTTATCGCCTTAAAGCCGGAATTTTTCATAGCTTCTATATATTTATCTCTGTTTTCATAAACATTATCGATTGTGCCAAGGAATAAATAATCATCCGCGAGCTTTTCATCAGGAATGATTTCAGCATAACCCTTGGCTTGAAAAGATTTAGCATTCAGCATTTGCTCGCCTCGGCTCGACCCTGTCGGCAACGGAACAAGAATCATAGGCTTTGAAAGGCTTAAAAGTTCAAAAATAGCATTTGAACCCGCTCGTGAAATAACAACATCGGAAATTGCCATCAAATCTTTCAATTCTTTATCGATATATTCAAATTGTTTGTACCCCGATGCCGTATATGAGGGATCTTCCTGACCTTTACCGCACAAATGAATAATCTGATATTTTTTAAGCAACGTCGGAATATGTCTGCGAACAACATGATTTAAGCTCTTAGCACCAAGGCTGCCCCCCATGAACAGCAAAACAGGTTTTTCCGGCGTAAAGCGGCAAAATTCAAACCCGCGTGTCTTATCCGCTCCCTCAAACCTGTTGGACATCACAGGTCCGATACATTCAACTTTTTCCTTATCGCGAACATATTTTTCCGTGTCTTCAAAGGTTGTAAAAAATTTGCTCACAAAACGCAGAGACATTTTATTGGCAAGTCCGGGGGTTACATCAGATTCATGCATTAAAACAGGAACTTTGCGAACAAAACCGGCAACAACAACCGGAAATGAAACAAAGCCGCCTTTTGAAAAAATAATGTCCGGTTTTTCTTTTATGACAATACGAACTGCCTGTAAAATACCAACCGGAATTTTCAAAGCATCCAAAAAATTCTGCCAAGAAAAATAGCGCCGAAGTTTTCCTGTTTGGATCGGATAATATTTAACTTTCGGAAATTTTTCAAGCAATTCGCGCTCAATACCGGTATAAGAGCCGATATAACAGACGTCCCAACCTTTATCCAAAAAAATCGGAATAAGAGCCAAGTTAAGAGTAACATGCCCGGCACTTCCTCCGCCCGTAAAAATAATCCTACTCATCGTTTGAAACCCTTTCATCAAATTCAATTAAATTATTATCTTTATTTTCTAACGCTATGTTTTTGTTAGTTTTTGCGCCTTTTTCTTTAAGTTGCATCGCAAACGAAATTGCTCCGCCCTTTCCGGCCAGTTTTGTCATTGCATCACGATAATGGGTATGTGTTGCATTCAAGGATTTATCAATCTGTTTCATATCCTCAACAAAACCGGCAAGTTTATCGTAAATTTTGCCGCCGATTTCAGCCAATTGAGCCGCACTTTTATTTCTTTTATCAAGTTGCCATAAATTTTCAACCGTCCGTAATAATGGCAACAAAGACGATGGCGTTGTAATTGCAATATTTTTACTCAAAGCATAATCATATAGAGTTAAATCAGCCTGAGCTGCCTCAACATAAGCACCTTCAATCGGAATAAAAATCATCACATAATCAAGGGCTTTGTCTCTTAAAAGTTTTTGATATTCTTTGCTTGAGAGTTCATCAATATGCTTTTTGATACAAGATATATGCTTTTTCAAAGCCTCCGCACGCTCGACCTCATTATCCGCATTAACAAATGCCACATAATCATTTAAAGAAACTTTGCTGTCGATAATAACCTGACGATCATCCGGAAGCTGAACAATCACGTCCGGACGAAGCATTTTGTTATTTTCATCTCGGAAAGTCTCTTGGGTAAAGTAATTAATTCCTTTTTCCAAACCCGAAATTTCAAGCACACGTTCAAGCTGAAACTCGCCCCAATTTCCTTGTATTTTTTTATTTCCTTTCAATGCGTTGGTTAAATTTTCAGCTTCATTACTTAAAGTTTGATTAAGCGAAAAAAGCATTTTTATCTGTTCATCAAATTTCAGATTATCTTCGTGTGTCGCCTCCATTTTTTTCTTAAAATCAATGAGCTGATCTTGAAACGGTTTAAGCATAAGACTCAACAAATTTTTCTGATTTTCACCGAATGAGGAATTTTGAGCCCGTATAACTTCTGCAGAAATATCCTTAAATTTCAAGCTCATTTCTGCTTTACTTTTTTCTAAAAAATCAGCTTGTTCCGAAATATACTTGTCTTTAAAAACACTATCTGATTTCAAACGTTCGTTTTCTTGTATAAGAGAAAGCTTTTCCATCATCAAATCTGAAATTGTCTCTTTCTGAGCAGATGTTTCATCTTCTTTCAAATATCGCCATGTATTAAATTCAGCTTCTTTAAGCTTAAGGACGGATATTTCTTTTTTCTTTTTAACATTTAAAACAAAAAACATAATAAAAAGGATAAAGAAAACAAAACAACATATTGAAACAAATAAAAAAATATAGTCTTTATTTTGTAAAAACGTTTGCAACATTATTTTCTCCATGAACCATATTCTACACACCCATTTTTGCTTTTCAATATAATAAAAAAAATGAACACAACAAAAATCAAATCTTGATTTTTAAATTTTTCAAAACATAATATGAACCATGATTGAAATTGCTTTTGATAAAAACCTGAATAACACATTTAAGGACAAAGAATACCCGCTTTTAACCCCGCCTTTACTTAAAGGAAAAGATTTTGAGCAATATATTCATTATGCTTCATCTGTGTTTCAAACATTACAAAAAGACAAATATATCATTGTATTTGAACAAAAAAAACTTTTTGAGATAAACAAATTAGCCTTTGCTTTTTTTGTTGTATCTTGTTTTAACTCAGATAGCAATTTAGAATGCCTTGTGATTAAAACCAAAGATGAAAAAGAGGCTTTTAACAACTACAAACCATATGTTGCTTTAAGTATTGCCGTTAAATATGCTATCCGCATATGTCAAGAAAACACTCAAACAATCTATAAAGAATTAGAAACATTAACTTATCTTAATTTTTCAGTTCATAAAAATTTTTCAAATAAGACTTTAATTTACAAGACAAAAACAGATCAACCCTTGAAAAAGATTGAAACAAATTCATTATTAGAATCCATTGCCCGTGTCAGCTGGCTAAAATTTTTATCCTTAAATGAAATAGAAGAAAATATTGAATTAATTGTCAATATCTCTGATAAAGAAGAAAAAATTGCCCAAAAAGAAATAACTAAAAAAATTCTTGAATTTTCAAGGCCTTATATCTTAATATAAAAAAAAGCCCCCACGATTTGTATCGCAGGAGCAAAAAACAGCTAAGTTATTCGGTTGCAAAGAAGTGAGCTAACTCTGCATAACTATACGAATCAGGAAGATGAAAAAGATAACCACACCTCGACAGCTGCTTTCCGGTAGCCGCTTCAAGAAGTTCTGTCAAATCTTCCAAAAAAGGTCGGTTGATAAAATTATCGCCGATTGTTCCGTTTTTGAAGTAATCTAAAGGCAAACCTGATGCCTGCGTAAAAACGCAATATACGTCATCTACCGAAAAACGCCCGATCAAATCGGAAACCCATTGCCCTATCGTCGGTTTGTAAAAAACACATTTGTGCGGCACCAAATTAAACCGCTTCCTAAGCAGTGTTTCAATCTCGCATTTCAAAACAGAATCGATATTTGCATCAACATCAAGGTTTTCTAGAAAACGGATGTATTCTCCTTCATCTAAAGCACCTTTTGCTTCGGCCACAATCGGCTCCAACTTAGCCATTTTCAGACCAACGTACTTAATAATTAGTTTTTTCTTCATAATAGTATAAAATTAGGAATAATGATAATTCAAGTGAGAGTGAATTTACCATCTTTAAAACAAAAATCAAGGACATTTTGAAAGTGTAAAGAAAAAAGAAACCTTAAATTTTTACGATTCCTTCGCTTTCAAAAAGCTGTATTACAAACCTGACTTTAAGCCAAATTGATGAAATCTGCTCAACAGAAAACGGGCGCTCTCTTGTCCTGAAATTTTAATCGTCACCGATTCTTAAGGCTTCAATAAAGGCAGATTGCGGCACCTCAACCTTTCCGAACTGACGCATACGTTGCTTACCTTTCTTTTGCTTATCAAGAAGTTTGCGTTTACGCGTTACATCACCGCCATAGCATTTAGCGGTAACATCTTTGCGCAAGGCAGAAATTGTCTCACGCGCAACAATTCTGCCACCGATGGCAGCTTGTATCGGAATTTTAAACAGGTGTCTCGGAATCAAATCTTTTAAGCGTTCACAAATCTGACGTCCCCTCGCCTCTGCTTCGCTGCGGTGCGTCAAAAATGCCAACGCGTCAACAGGTTCTTCATTTATTAAAATCTGAACTTTAACCAAATCCGACTCCTGATAGCCCGTCAGCTCATAATCAAAACTTGCGTAACCGCTTGTAATGGACTTTAAGCGGTCGTAAAAATCAAAAACAATTTCATTTAACGGAATGTTATAAACCACCATCGCACGTGAGCCGACATACGTTAATTCGACTTGCTCGCCTCGGCGCTCGGTGCAAAGTTTCAAAACCGCACCCAAATAATTATCCGGCACTAGAATCGTTGCCCGAACCATCGGTTCTTCAATTGAGCGAACCGTCGACAAATCCGGCATATCGGCAGGCTTATGAAGCATCATATCACCTCCGTCCGAAAGATGAATCTTATAAGCAACCGAAGGAGCCGTCGTGATGATATCCAAATCAAATTCCCGCCCGATTCGTTCTTCTATGATTTCCATATGAAGAAGCCCTAAAAATCCGCAACGAAAACCAAGACCTAAAGCTTCCGAATTTTCGTTTGTATAGTCAATACTCGCATCATTTAATTTAAGCTTCGCAAGCGCATCTTTGAGTGCTTCATATTGACTTGAATCTGTCGGAAACATTGAGCAAAAAACAACCGGAACGGAAGGCTTAAAACCTTCAAGCGGCGCATCACACGGCGTTTTGTTATCTGTAATGGTATCTCCGACGCGTGTATCGCTGACAGATTTGATGCTTGCCGTAATAAACCCGACCTCTCCCGGATAAAGCGCGTCAATATCTTGCATTTTAGGCGTAAAAATACCGACTTTTTCAACCTGATAGACCGTCCCGTTTGACATCATCCTGATGTTTGTTTTCTTTCTTAAAACACCGTCATGAATACGAACCAAAATAACAACCCCGAGATATGAATCATACCAGCTGTCAATCAAAAGGGCTTTTAACGGCGCATTTTCATCACCTTTTGGCGCCGGCAGACGTTCAACAATCGCTTCTAAAAGCTCAGGAACACCCAAACCGGTTTTTCCTGATGTTTCAATCGCATTTGAAGCATCCAAACCAATAACATCTTCTATCTGCTGTTTAACTTTCTCAGCATCAGCCGAAGGTAAATCAACTTTGTTTAAAACCGGCAAAATTTCATGATTATTTTCAATTGCCAAATAAACATTGGCAAGTGTTTGAGCCTCAACGCCTTGCGTTGCATCAACCACCAAAACACTTCCCTCGCATGAAGCAAGAGAGCGCGAAACCTCATATGAAAAGTCAACGTGCCCGGGGGTATCCATCAAATTAAGCTGATAGGTTTTGCCGTCTTTGGCCTTATAATTCAAGCGAACGGTTTGCGCTTTAATGGTAATTCCGCGCTCTTTTTCAATATCCATACTATCTAAAACTTGCTGCGTCATCTCACGTGCGGACAGCCCGCCGCAATATTCAATCATACGGTCGGCAAGGGTTGATTTGCCGTGGTCAATGTGGGCGATAATCGCAAAATTTCGTATCAAACTCAAATCTGTCATTTGTTTTTATTTCCTGTAATATGGGCTATTGATAAATTATTTTTTTACTTTATGCAATATAATATTGAAAAAAATTAGAAAATATGTTTTAATAAAGGCAAAACAGAAAACGGAGTAAAAAATTATGAAAAAAATGATAGATGTTGATTTTGGCTCAACGCGCTATGATGAGTTGGTCGAGCTAAGATATAAAGTCCTCTTGGAACCGCTCGGATTAAAATTTTTGGATTCATTCAGAAATAAAGAAATTTCATATCTTCATATCGGCTGTATTGAAAGTCTGGATGACAAACTTATCGGCGGTTTAATTCTTGCCCCCGTAAATGACAAAGAAATCCGCCTGATGCAAGTCGCTGTTGACCCCGTCCATCAAGGTGAAGGCGTTGGCCGAGCTTTAGTTGAATATGCCATCAAACGGGCAAAAGAAGCGGGTTTTACAAAAATTGTCATGCACGCCATGTTATCTGTTGTCGCTTTTTATGAAAAACTCGGTTTCAAGCAAGAAGGTGCTTTTTTTGAAGAACAAGGCATCACTTTTGCTAAAATGGTAAAAAAAATTTAGCATAAAAGGAGAAATCCAATGCAAGATGAAGATAAGATTTTCAGAACCTATGTCTTAAAACGTTTGCAAGAAGATGTTTCTTTTGAACACAGAGAAAATATAGATCCTTCGGATTTTCATCTTCAGTACTCTGAATCATTGGATTATCTGGCTAAAGAAACCGGCATTTCTCTTTCAGAAGTATCACCGAGATGGATAACTGAAGAATCAGATGATGAAGAATTTAATCACTACAGAGATGAAAAAGAACGTATATATTGCATTCCTGTAAGTGATATTTTAGACGCACGAGCTAAAGATATCAGAGCCATTGTCAAAAAATTGCCGAATATTGCATCTAAAATTCAAACTTTCGAACAACAAACAAAATATCTTTATGCCCCCGCTTTTTCTTCCAAAGAAAAAAGAGCCGATGAGCTTCTTAAGGTCATACCTCTCTTTAATTCTGAAAATCAAACAGACTTAAAAATTAAAATTTTAATCAACAAACACTTGCGCGCTTTAGGTGTTGATTTGGAACCTAAAGCTCAAAAACAGACCATAGAAGTCACAAAAGAAGATAAAAAGCAAACACAATTCTACGATTTAATCTCTCAGATTTATAAAGCTCCGAACAAACAGACTTTAACACTTATATTCACTCAGTTGTACTATCTTGCAGATGGACAAAATCCTCAAGACGTGCTTGACTTTATGAAAGGAAATTCTTATCACCTCACCCCTTCATTAAAAGGTCGAATCAAGAAAGAACTAAAAAGGGATATTGCAGAACAAATGGTTCGACTCTCTCATGCCCTCTTAAAACAAAGCAACGCACAATGGTGGCAACAAGAATTAGATGCTTATAATAAAGCCCTTTCAAGAAGTAACCTCAAAGGGCGTATTCTTGGTCCTCAAGGAGCTTTTGCAATGGGCGGCTTATATGGTCCTGACAGCAAATTTGCCCCAAACATTAAACCATCTCCTACAACGCAACAAACACAAGCGGTTCAGCCTTCTTCACAACAAAAACCCAACAAACCTAAAACACCTAAGATAATTGAACCCTTGTTATTTTCTGACAAAGATTTTGAATATTAAAAAAGACGGGCAAGCCCGTCTTTTTTTTCACAACACCCTGATTAATGGCAGCGCGTTTCTTCAAGCGTTTGTTCTGCCGTAAATGTTAATGTTTTGTCTTCATCTCCATTTAAAGCAATACGCCATTCATATTCTGCGCTGTTTTTTTCAGAAATTTGACCGGCAATATTTTCCTGAATAATCTTCGTATTCGGATTAAGCGGTTGTTTAAAGACAACTTCGGCCTCTTTGGACCCGCCGTTGTGAAAATCAATCACGACATCATAAGCCCGAACCATTTTATAACGCGGACAGCTGGATAATGTAATCTCCTTCAAAACTTCTTCGGAAACTTTTCGAACATTATCGACTTTACCGTTCACAAACACATCAAACATTTTACCGATAGCCAATTCAATTTTCTCGCCTTTAGCAACGTGTCCGATTGAATTTTCACCGATAAATTGCATATTTCCTTTAGAATCATCTTCATAGAAACGAAAAACACCTTGTGGCAATGGAACACCTAAATTTGAATTTTCATCGTTTTTGATAATATAATAAACCTCAGGATGAGCTTTTTCAAATTTCGGTTTATTCTCGCCACTCAAATAAAGACGAGAATAAACCCTGCCTTCTTTATGATATTTTACCTTATTTTGTTCAATCAATGCCAACTGTTTTGTTTGTTTATCTTGAATGGTTGTTCTATTCGGAAGAGTATATAATTGGTACGAGCTGAAGCTTTCTTGCTCCGGCATGACCTCCTCCGCACTGTTAAAAGAATCTGTCGCAAAAGTCATAGATTGTTTCATCATTATGACACCTCGCGCCATAC
>CAJOLB010000002.1 GCA_905235385.1 uncultured Alphaproteobacteria bacterium
TTCGCCATCATCTTCTTCCGGTTTAGACAGACAGCGTGGTCGCTTGATCTATACCGTCAAAGAAGCAAATAAAGTCGCAAAAGAAGGAGCGGTTAACAAGATCAGATTAAGATATAAATAAAAAAAGAGAGGTCAAAACGACCTCTTTTTTTATTCTATTTCAGCTAAGCGTTCAGCTTGGTCCTCGGTAATCAGAGCTTCAATGATTTCGCCCAAAGCTTCACCTGACACAACCTCGTCTAACTTATAGAGCGTTAAATTGATACGATGATCCGTCACTCTTCCCTGCGGGTAGTTATAGGTTCGAATTCTCTCGCTTCTATCGCCGCTCCCAACCTGCAATTTTCTTTTTTCGGAATAGTTCGCATCAATTTTTTCTTTTTGCGCATCATATAATTTAGCACGCAAATAATTCATGGCCTTTTCTTTATTCTTAAATTGAGAACGTTCATCTTGACATTGAACGACCACACCTGTCGGAATGTGTGTGATACGAACGGCCGACTCCGTTTTGTTAACGTGTTGACCGCCGGCGCCTGATGCACGATAAACATCTATTTTTAAATCCGCCGGATTGATGTATAAATCAACTTCTTCAATTTCAGGCAACACCGCAACCGTTGCCGCCGAAGTGTGAACTCGTCCTTGAGATTCAGTTATCGGCACACGCTGAACACGGTGCGCACCCGATTCAAATTTGAGTTTTGCGAAAACATCTGTTCCGGTGATTTTGGCTGAGGCTTCTTTATATCCGCCAAGCCCGTTTTCGTTGGCATCTATCAGCTCAAATTTCCAACCTTGTTTTAAAGCATAACGCTGATACATTTCAAACAAAACCGCCGCAAAGAGCGCCGCTTCATCACCGCCTGTTCCTGCACGAACTTCCAAAATTGCGTTCTTTTCATCGTCTTCGGACTTTGGCAATAATGCAATTTTTATTTCATGTTCCATTTGAGGCAATTTTTCTTTCAGCTCATAATATTCGCTTTGCGCCATATCGCGCATTTCTTTATCTAAGCTTTCATCTTGAGCCATTTCTTCGGCTTCTTTTAAGTTTTGCTTGAAATGCTGATACTTTTCAATGATTTCAACAACAGGCGTGAGCGTTGCCGACTCTTTGTTTAACCTTACCAATTCCTCAGCATTTGAGGTGCTTGAAAGCAAAGCGTTGATTTCTTCATAGCGGCGAACGACTTGATCTAATTTTTCATCAAAATCCATTATTTTAATTCCTCTTGAACTTTTGTCAGGCTGATTTGTTTTTGGTCGCCTGTGTCTAAATTTTTGTATGTAACATTGCCTTGAGCCAATTCATCAGAACCCAAGATTAACGCAGCATAAGCATTTGCCTTGTTGGCTTTCATCATACGTTTTTTCAAATTTCCGGAATATGCGTGTTCTACACGATAGCCGGCATTGCGCAATTCATAAGCTAATTTTAAGGCTGTTTCGTGAACATCATCTCCAACTTCAATGACCGCAACCGGACGCGGTAATTCAACATCTTGATCTAAGAGCATCGATAACCTTTCAACACCGCACGCCCAACCGATTCCGGCAACATCACCGCCACCCATTTCAGCCACCAAACCGTCATAACGACCGCCTGCTAAAACTGTTCCTTGTGCGCCGAGTTTGTCCGTGATGAGTTCAAAAACCGTGTGAGAATAATAGTCCAGACCTCTGACCAAACGATTGTTAATACGATACGGAATATCAAGCAAATCAAGCCCCTTTAAAACCTCATCAAAAAATTTCTTTGAAGATTCGTTTAAACTGTCAGCATATAAAGGAGCATTTGCCACAACGATTTTATCGCACTCTTCTTTCGAATCAAGCACGCGGAGCGGGTTTTTTTCAAGTCTTTCTTTGCTTTCAAAAGACAACTCATTGATATGTTGTTTTAAATATGCCACAAGTTTTTGACGATAAGCATCACGGCTCTCTTTGTCGCCTAATGAATTGATTTCAACAACAATACTGTTTTCTAAGCCCAAAGTTCTTAAAAAGCTGTATGCCATCGCAATTGCTTCAATATCTGCCTGAGGGGTTTGAACGCCAAGCATTTCAATTCCAAATTGCGTAAACTGGCGTTGACGCCCTTTTTGGGGGCGCTCATAGCGGAACATCGGCCCTGTGTAATAAAACTTTAGGGGTAAATTTTGTTGCATTCCTTCAGAAATAAACGAGCGCACGACACCGGCCGTTCCTTCGGGACGAAGGGTTAAGCTCTCCCCGCCTCTGTCTTCAAAAGTATACATTTCTTTGGTCACAATATCCGACGTGTCGCCCAAATTGCGTGCAAAAACTTCCGTAAACTCGAAAATCGGCGTTTCAATTTCTTCAAAGCCGTATTTTTCAACTGTTTTTGATGCCAATTCTACAACCTTTTTGGCTTTACGTTTTGCCGGTCCATATAAATCATACGTTCCGCGGACATTTTGTATTTTGACCATTTTATTTTCCTCTATACAAAAAGAAACGGCAAGGCTGAATCAAGCCTTCCCATTCCTTTTGTTTGTTTCATCTAATGCTTTAAATATTTATCTAATTTGATTTTTGTTTGTTTTTTCGGTGTTGCAACCGTTGTCAACTCTCCGTCAATATAAACTTCAACATTGTAATATCTGCCGACTGATAAAAGCAAACCGTCGACATCCGGAGCCTCATATTCAAAACCCGCATCATAAACACCGCTTAAATATGTTTTGTCGGCATCTTTCAATTCAACCCAAGAATCACCTTTGAATTTAAGAACGACTCGGCTTTTTGGAGCTGAAGCTTCTTCGGGTTCGACATAACTGTCTTCAACAACCGTTACTTGGCCTTCCGTTTTTTCATCTGACGGAGATTGTGCTTCCGACTGATCAGAATTTTCAAGCATTCCTAAATCTTCAATTTGATAAACCTCATCATTAATATTTTCGTTAAACGGCATTACCTCAATAACAGGAAGCTCTTTTTCCGGAACATTTTTACTTTCATTTTCGCTAAACGGCATAAAACGGAATAAAAGCCACAGCAAATACAGCAAAAGAATCGCTAAAAGAGCGATATATATTTGCCGTCTGCTCGGCATTGCGGTTTCAGAATGTGTTTCCACAACAACAGGCACCGGTTTTTCTTTTTGAGGTGTTGATTGTTGTTTATAGTATTGCGCAATTTTATCCGCATTCAAGCCCAAATATTTCGCATATGAGCGTACAAAACCTATGCCGTACGGAATGGGAGACAATGTTTGATAATCATCCTCTTCTAATGCCTTGATATAGATTTTGCGTATGCATAAGGCGTCTGAAACAGCCTCAATCGACTTTTTTTGTTTCATACGCGTGTATTTTAAGAACATGCCAACGGTTGTGGCTTCTTCGTTGACTTCTGTTGATTTTTCTTGCTCTTGTTCCAATTTTTTTGTCCTTCTTAAAACAATTTTATTGTATTAAAACACATTTTTTCTTAAATTGCAATACCATGATCAATAGCATATGCTAATAATTGTGGACGAAGCGTTTTTTTATCAGAAGTTAAAAGCGTTTCAATATAGTCTGATATTTCGTCCGTATAACAACTTCTGACCATTTTTTTGATTTTAACAAACGAGGCTCCGCTTGAAGAAAAACATCTAAATCCAAGACCGATGAGCGCCAAGGCTTCAAGCGGGTTGCTCGCCATTTCGCCGCAAACGCTGCATAAAACATTATGTTCTTTTGCTTTTAAGACGATTTGTCTCATCACCTTCAAAAACGGTGCCGACAAAACATCATACCTTTCAGACAGCCTTGCATTTGTGCGGTCGCACGCAAACATAAACTGCGCCAAATCGTTCGTGCCGATTGAAATAAAATCAGCTTCTTTCAGGATTTCATCTAATTCAAAAATAATCGACGGAACCTCAATCATCAAACCGATGTTTATTTTGGTCGGCAATTTTTCTTTTTGTTTTTTTTGCTTTTCATATTCGATTAACAGCGTTTCTTTGGCTTCCTTAAATTCTTCAACACTTGAAATCATCGGAAACATTACATCAAGTTCACGCCCCGCGGCTGCTTTTAAAAATGCTTTCATTTGGCTTCGCAAAAGCGCGCGCCTGTCAAGTGTGATACGAATCGAACGCCAACCGATTGCCGGATTTTCTTCTTTCATTTCGCCCCAATAAGGCAACAATTTATCTGAGCCGACATCCAGGCTTCTGAATACAACCTTTTTGTTTTTAGCTTCTTTCAAAAGTTTTTGATACATATTCACTTGTTCTTGAACGCTCGGCAATTTGCTCGCTGTCATAAACGGAATTTCTGTTCGGTATAAACCCACCCCGTCACAATTTGAAAGCCCGATATATTCAAAATCAAAATCCAAGCCGACATTTATGTTGAGTTTTATTTTAACTCCGTCTGCGGTTTTTGAAGGTTTTTTAGCGAGGGCTTTTAGGTCTTCACGCCATGCCGCCATTTTCTTTTGACGCTCTTTGAAATTCTTTTTCATATCGTCTGTGGGGTTAACGTAGACATATCCTTCTACCCCGTCAACAGCTAAAATTTCGCCGTCTTTGACATCTTGATATAAACCTTTGACCTTTGAAACAACCGGAATATTCAAGGCTTTTGCAACAATTGCAACATGCATCGTTGATGTTCCGTCTTCTAAAACAAGGGCTCTGATTTTTTTATAGTCATAATCCATTAAATCAGCCGGTCCCATACTTTGGGCAACGATGATGATATCTTCTTCTTTTTTTTCTTTAGACTGTTCAACCCCGCTTAAAAAAGAACGTAATCTGTCCGAGACATCACGCAGGTCGTTCAAGCGCTCTTTTAAGTATACGTCGGGCGAAGACGACAGTTTTTCGAACATATCGTTATAAACTTTTTCGATTGAAGCTTCTGCCGTTAAGCCCGTGTCAATATATGTTTTGATTTTTTTGTGCCACCCTTTATCTGATGCAAGCATTTTGTATGTTTCTAAAATCTCAACGTGTTCGCCCACGCCAAACAATGATTTGTTAAACGTTTCATCAAGTTGTGCAAGCATTTTTTCACGTGCTTGATCTAAAAGGTGTTGCTCTTTTTGAGTGTCTTTGGCGAACATTTGTTTAACAGCGCGCCTGCGCCTATGAACCAGAGCTTGTCCGACACCGTATCCTTGATTCAGGCTTTGGCCTTTTAATCTGTCTTTTAAGGTAAAACCTCTGGATTTTGCCAAACTTCTTTTATAATTTGAAATTTCTTCCGATGAAAACGAAGTGGTTAAAAACATCGCTATCGTTTTTAGTGTTTCAACATCAAATTCTGAAAAAGTGTGTTTATTAAAATAGCCCAAAACAATAACACCGACAACCTTATCCCATTGAAGCATCGGCGCACCGATCATCGATTTTACGTCCGAATCATCTTCGGTTTTTGAAAGGACGCTTGATTTGAGGGCAATTTCACCAACCAATCCGTCACCATAGCGGATATTTGTTTCATCTTGAGGTTTTTCAAAACCATAGTTTGAAAAGAGTTCCAGATAATTTTCATCAATTGAAATATATGAAGCAGCCATGTCTGCCTCAAAAAAAGAACAAACTTCACCCATGACATTTGAAAGTTTTTGTTCAACCTCTGAATTTTCTTGCAAATGGCGTTGAATTTGCCTTAGCAGCGGCATGATGTCTGTCGAATTTTTTTTGAGCATATCGTTTTTAAAACCCATAAATTTTGCTTGTGTTTTAAGTTATATAATTTATATTCGGTTTCATCAAGAACTTTATCAAACTTATGGAGCGAAAAATGGCAAATTTATATCGAAAAGGTGATCATGATACACGCCCGTGGGGCACATGGGAAGTTTTGGACGGTGATGACAATTTTTGCGTGAAACGCATTATGGTTTTACCAAAGGGCAAGCTCTCATTGCAACTTCATCATCACAGATCCGAACATTGGATTATTGTTAAAGGCTCGGCAACCGTTACTTTGGGCGAACGACTTATTGATGTTAAGGCCGATGATGCCGTTTATATTCCAATTGAGACGAAACACCGCATTGAAAACAAATCGAACGAGCCGATGGAGTTTATTGAAATTCAAACCGGCGACAATTTAGATGAAAATGATATTGTGCGCTTTGAAGATATATACGGCAGAGTTTAAGGCCGGCGCGAAACCAAAAACAAAAAAGCTCGTATAGCGTGCGCGAGTAGAAGCAAAAAAAGAAAGATGAAAATTTGAGCGTAGATAAGCCTACGTGAATTTTTCCGCTCTTGCAGTTTTCGCTCTGGATAACACCTTTAAAAAAACGCGGAGAATGAGCTAAATAATAAGACACCTGACAAAATGCGAAGGGAGTGTAGTTAAACCTACATGACCAAGCATGAGGAAAGGTGTCTGTATTAGTTAGCCATTATACACGTTTTTTTCAAAAAGCTCGGAGAACAGGTTAGATAAGTTCAAAATAAAGGCAAAAGTACCGCCGCCTAATTAGTACGTGAGGACGCTTCCGAGATTCCATTTTAGTTTTAAACAAGTCGTTCTCCGCGTTTTACAACTTATTCCTTGGGCTTGGATAATGGGTTACTGCTTGTATGAGCTCACACGCGGTGTATAACAAAGCGTACATAAGTGTGAGCTCATACAAGCAGTAACTCTTTAGACAAGCCATCTAGAAGGCGTATTTGAAACCGATATCAGCTTTCGTCCTGTATTCGCTGTCGATATAAGAGAAGAGGTTGCCATAAATCGAGAACGGCTTTAAGCTGTATGCTGTATTCAAAGCTGTTTCTGATGGCTAAACGCTCACTTCTGCGTTTCTCATCTCTGACCTTCCAACTGCCTTCCATTCCGCGCATTGAAAGTTCCAGCTCATACGGATCTAAAAATTCGTGGTAGGCCATAATGCTTGACGATAACTTAAAGCTCTCGTTCTTGCTCGGCTTAAACTCTTTGCTGACATTTAATCCGAAACCTGCCTCAGCAGAAAATACGTTTTGCTTTTTAATATTGAGCGCATACGCTTTTTCTTCTTCATGGCCTTTCAGACGATAGCCTAACGCATTAAACTCTGCCGTCGGCGATATTGTCCAACCTTTAACATTGATCGGATATCTTGCCTCATTTGTGACGCCATATAGCTTCTTTTCTATCTTGCCGTCATAACTTTCGCCTTTATAGCCGTCTCGCTCATATGTCCCATACGCATATCCCAAACGCGGCGTTACCATAAATTCAATACCGTGCGTCTTATAGCCCATCGGCATCATCATTTGGAACATCTCATCATCTCGCGAGTTCTCTTTATTGCTGTCCTCGCTTCTGATATCCGTAAACGCAACGCCAACGCCATAACTGAACTTGCCCTCATTCTTGCCGCTGATCATCCATCTTGATCTTGACCCGAGGTTCTTTTCATATGAAATCGGTGATGTGTTGCCCGTTAATGTAAAGCTTTCTTCTTTATTCTTAAACATCGCTTCATTCATATCAAACGACAGTTCTCTAAACATCGTCATATCTTCAAACGCAAATCTCTTCAACCCGTCGCCCATCAAATCTTTTACGGCTCCGTTTAATGCCTTTGTGTTTTCTTGTGATTTTAACGTATTATAGAACTTTTCGTTATTTGACAGAGCATAGTTCTTTTCCAAAAATGCTGCTGCTGATTTGTTTTCAACAATATCTGAAAAGGCTTTTTTCGTTAATGTAACATCTGAACCGTTTAAGCTTGCATCAAACATTGCAGATTGAGAACTGATGTTCAAACCGCTCGTATCATTTGAGATGATGGCATCTGAGAGCGTATAAACATCATCGAAACCTTCGCTCACAACACTTGACGCAACGCCGACATCGCCCTCAATCGACGGCGCTTCAATGCTTCCGCCTGATGCCAAAAGCAGATGACCATTACCGGAAATACTTAATCCTCCTGCTATCGGTGCGCCAAACAATCCTGAGCCTGATTGAGGATAGATGAAGTATGATCCGCTGTAGCCCGGAGATGCTTTATTTAAGCATTCACTGCCTTCGCAGACGCTATTCGGATCGCTTGCATCTTGGATGATGATTTTGCCGGAATTCGTGACTGTTGCACCATTTGCCAAATAGATGCCATACATCGTTGCGTATTCACCGCCTGACGTTGTCGCTCCCATTTCAATGGTACCCTTATTTGTTACGCTACCGCCATCTGCATAAATACCATAAACAGTTCGCGTTAAGCCGCCACCGACCGAGCTTATGCTGGTAACCTTGATATAACCATTTTCGGTATTCGTTGCCGTTCCGCCATTGATGTAGATACCATAACCTGAAGCTGCTCCGTTCGTTTCATCTGAAATTCCAACATTGATGCTGCCGCTGTTTATTACTTCAGGATTGGAGCCCGTTCCTTTCAGACCATAAACAGAGCGATTATCTGTTGTCGCTGAATCTGTTAGTTCAACGCTAATCGTTGTGGTATTTTCCAACCTATTTCCGACCATACCGACAATTTCTTTATGGCTTGAGGTTGCACCGCCTGTTACGGTTATATTTCCGGTGTTTTCTGCTATTTGAGCATCAATACCAGTATAAACAGCTTCGATTTCTCCGCCGCTTTCGGCCTTTCCAGCCCCAGCATCAATACCAATCGCGGCATAGATGTTTCCGTCATTATAAACATCACCGTTGGTATTATATACACCATAAGTCTTTGAGGTGATGTTTCCGTTGTTTATAACATCACCGCTTCCGTTATAAATACCATAGTCAGCAACCGAGCTCGCGTTTGATACATTAATTATTCCGTCATTTATCACACCGGAACTTGCTTTAATACCGAACACTTCACCTGTTGTTGAACTGCTGTTTGTTTGGTTAACGGTAATTGTGCTTGAGCTTGAGCTTGAACCCCAAATATTGTGATTAACAGATGCGGCACTGTAAATACCATAAACTGTTTTATCTTTGCCTGAAGAAGTTACATTAATTTTACTGGTTGCACTGGCTGTTGCCGCACAATTTTCACATTCAATCGCTGTTACGTCACCGACTGCAGAGATACCATAAGCGTTTCCACCCGCGCCGCTTGCGCTAACATTGATTTCTGCCGCATACGATTGAGCGACGGAACCTGCCTCCTTACCTTCAACGTGCAAGTGACAAACATCAGAACCGTTGCTGTTGTTCATACCAAAGGTATTACCCGTACCGCTGTTTGTAATATTAAGAATCCAACTATGACCGGAATCCGGATTGCTTCCGTCAACTTCGTAATAACCATTATAAAGTGTGCTTGTTGTGCCGGCTTTGTCACCTGAACTAATCCACTCCAACGCCGAAACATGTGCATCTGATGTGTTGTTTTTCGTTACTGTGCTTACACCGCCGCTTTCGCTATAACTTGCACCGGTTACAGCTGCACCTGCTTCTGAGTTAATGTTGTTATATTCCATCTGTTTGTTACAATACGAGCTTGATGATGTGTTTTTCCATCCAAAATCGCATTCGCATGTGTTTTTAACTTGAACACCATGATTACAATTTAACTTTCTGTAACAGGTATTACCTTCAATTTGTCCGCTTTCGCATTCGTCGCACAGATCACCTGTCCAATATCCCGTACAGACGCATTTTTCAGTTGTGGCATTCCATGTGCCATGGACACAATCTGCGGCGTCTTTTGCGCACTTATATTTCCACGTTTCACCTGATTTACATTGATCTGTCGAATGATAACCCGTCGGGCATTCCGTGTAATCATATCCCGTGCAGGTTGCCGCTTTACATTTATATTTTGTTGATGTACCTGTTTGACATGAACCGTCTTCAACATAACCTTCTGCACAGCTGTCATATGGATAATCGCTACAATCGCTCGGTGTACATTTATACTTTTCTACGCCACCCGACCAGCAATTATCTTCTTCATAGCCTGCGCCGCAATGTTCTGTTTGGTCATAGCCTATGCAAGCATCCGCTTCACAAAGATATTTTGTGTTTCCGCCTGACATACAGGTATCAGCTTGGTGCCAACCTTTTGAAGTATCGCAAGGTGTATCTTGATAAGTTGACGGACATACGTTCGGTTCGCATTTATACATCGGTGTTGTGCCTGACATACACATATCAACCTGATGCCATCCTTGAGTTGCATCACAAGTAGTCTCTTGATAGTCTGAGCCGCAATCATGAGGTTCGCACTTATATTTTGTCGTTGTGCCTGATTGGCAAGAACCTGCCGGATCATAGCCTTCCGGGCAACTTCCGCTATAAGGATAATCGCTACAATCGCTCGGTGTACATTTATACTTTTCTACACCGCCCGACCAGCAATTATCTTCTTCATAACCTGCGCCGCAATGTTCTGTTTGGTCATAGCCTGTGCAAGCATCCGCTTCACAAAGATATTTTGTGTTTCCGCCTGACATACAGGTATCAGCTTGGTGCCAACCTTTTGATGTATCGCAAACTGTGTCTTGATAATTTGACGGGCACACATTCGGTTCGCATTTATACATCGGTGTTGTGCCTGACATACACATATCAACCTGATGCCATCCTTGAGTTGCATCACACACATCTTCTTGATAGCCTGCGCCACAATCATGCTCTTTACATTTATATTTTGTTGTTTCGCCTGATTTGCAGGTGCCGTCTTCGTCATAACCTGTCGGACACCCGTCCGTATAAGGATAATCGCTGCAATCGCTCGGTGTACATTTATACTTTTCTACACCACCTGACATACATGAATCCTGTTCATAGCCCTCACCGCACGGATCTGTTTGATCATAGCCTGTGCAAGCATCAGGCTCACACTTATATTTAATCGCTTCACCTGAAGGGCATGTGTCAACTTGGTGCCATCCTTGCGATGCATCGCACGGATCATCTTGATAGCCTTCGCATTCATCTTCGGCGCACTCTTTATATATTATGTCGCCTGATTTACAAGTATTGCCTGTTTCATGATAACCGGTGCCGCAACCTGTTGTGTCATACGGACATGTTGCAGGTGTATCGCAAAGTTCACCCGTCCAGCCTTCTTCGCATTGGCACGTATCTCTATATTGTGTGCCGTGTACACAATCAAGCTTATCATAACACTTGCCATCGTCGCCTTTAAAGCCTTTACATTTGTGACCGCCACCGCCACCGCCGGCTGCCAACGCAATAGCCGTTGCACCGATTGCGGCTGCGCCCGCGCCGATTGCCAAAGCCGTTCCGGAAATAAGAGGAACAGCAACAATCGTTGTGCGAGTCCTTTTAACAAATTCGGCATAACCCAATACTCTCTTTGTACATTCCGCATTCGGATCTGCACCTGCGTCAAGATATGCATTGAAAGCCGTTGCGTTCCGTCTGCGGACAGAATAACACAAGCCCGTGTCGCCATCTCTGTTGACACCATCAATCGGCAAATCAGAGTTTATTAAACCTTGTACGTCGCCGCGCGCCGCCATATTATAAAGTGAATAAAACCCTTCCGCGGAAATCCACGTTGAGGCCTTTGAACCATTCGAAGCAATGGCGCATACAGCAATAACAGATAAACTTAAACAAATACGTTTGAACAAATTCATATCGGTTAACCTTAAAAAAAATTAAAAAGCTTTTTAGGGTAGTTTAATGTTAAGATATTTAAGAATTGTTTAATTTTGGAAATTTTATCTTATTTAATCTTCTAAATTTTGAAATTTTAGTTCTTTTTCAAGCTCTTCATAGTCAGATTCATCCAAATTTTGAGCCGGAACGGCATAACTGCCCGAAAACCAACGCCCTAAATCGACGTCGGCGCACCTTTTAGAACAAAAAGGGCGATACTTTTCGTTTTGTGTTTCAGCACCGCATATCGGGCATTTATGAAGTTTGACCATTATTTTTCAACCCTGCCCGTGCCTTGGCAAGTCGGACAATCTTCCGTATACATATCAATCAATGATGGACGGCGACGCTGGCGCAAAATCTCAATGTTTCCGGCTTTGCTCAGGCCTAAAACATGACCTTTGCTCGGATCATCAGCCAAACCTGTTTCCAAAATCTCAATCACAGGTTTCATGTAGTGATATTCTTTTGAGCCCGCAAAATCGATAATGATTTTGCCGGATAAGTTTTTGAGCCTGATTTGGCGAACAATTTCTTCAGCCGCCTCATTATTTAAATCATAAGCGTTGCTGCCTTCTTTAACAGAGCCGCTGTCAACATCAATCGTTACACAGGCTTTTGTTTGGTCGATGTATATTTTTCCGCCTGATTTTAGAGATACACTGCGAGAAAGCGCTTCAATCAGCTCATCTTCCAAGCCGTATGTTTCAAACGGATTTGCATCATATTCAACAGGCAAATCTATAAAGCCCTGAACATCTTTTTCAACATTATGGTTATTTAAGACTATTTTTTTCAAATCATCTTTGTGGCGGCGGATATATTCATAAAGCGGATCTTCCCTCGTGTATAAAAGCGCCGGAGCAGATGCATTTCGGGCGCGAATGCGAATATTTTCATAAATGCCGCGCAGTTTAACCATTTCTTCTAAAACCGTGTTCACATCAAAATCAACGGCAGCCGTTCTGATTGCCCAGCCTTCCTGCCCCTTGATTTGAGAAAAAACCGCCGAACGATATTCTTTTATTTTTTCTTTGTCCGTAATTTTAGAAGAAACATCAACACCCATTCTAAACGGACGATAAACAACCGTTGTGCCGACAATTTGAATGTTGCGCACAAGTTTTGCGCCTTTTTCAGCGCGTTTTTCTTGAGAAACCTGAACAACAACACTTTGACCTTCGGACATATTGACCTCTTTTAAATCAGGCTCAGAAGCATTTAAGAAAGCATCTTGTGTGTCTCCGATGTTGACTTTAAAAGCCGTGTTACCGCTCGCAAGTTCAATTTTGCGGACAATGCGTCCTAAATAAACATTACCCTCAACGGCCGCATTTTCCGAGAAGGTGTCAAATTCAACCATATGACCTTCCGATAAAACGGCTAAACGCACATCATTGTTTTTCTTTTCATAAACTATTGTATCTGCCTTCATTTTATTCCTGCTCCTAATATTAAATTTCGTGTTTCATACAGCGGTAAGCCCACAACGCCGGTAAACGAGCCGACCATTTGGCGAACATAACCGGCAAGCATGCCTTCGATTTTGTAGCCGCAAACGCCAACCCATTCGTTGCTTGCAACATATTCTTTGATTTCTTCTTCCGACAACCTTTTCATAGATATACGCGTTGTAACGATTCGGTCGGTCAGTTTTCCGTTTTTATCAATCAAACAAACTGCCGTAATAACCTTGTGATTACGCCCCGAGAGCAAGCGCATCACTTCTTCTTGTTCTTGCGAAGATTTTGCCTTGTGGATAATACGCAAGCCGACCGTAATAATCGTATCTGAGGCTAAAATATTTTCGCCTTTTTTAAGCGCAGCTACAGCTTGCGCTTTTTGGCGAGCCATGCGGCGCACATAAGGCAACGGGCGCTCGTGCGGCAACTCTGCTTCATCAATATCCGCACTCATCACTTCTTTGGGCGCAAAACCAATCTGCTCAAGCAATCTTCTGCGCTGAGGTGAAGCCGAAGCTAATATAAAATCTTTGACTTGAATATCCATTTTAAGCTTCGTCGTCGTATGTTTTTTCCATACGTTCGTGGCGTTCTTGAGCTTCTATTGATAATGTTGCAATAGGCCGAGCTTCCAAACGGTCGATTCCAATCGGTTCACCCGTTTCTTCGCAATAACCATATGAGCCGTCTGCAATACGCTCTAAGGCTTCGTTAATTTTTGTAATCAGTTTGCGGGCGCGATCTTTGGTCCGCAAATCAAGCGACTTGTCTGTTTCAAGAGCTGCTCTGTCGATGTCATCGGGTTGGTTCAAGCCACCTTGGCGCAAATCTTCCAATGTGTCTTCAGACTGATTAACCAAAGACTTTTTCCATGCCTCTAATTTCTGGCGAAAATACTCTAATTGCATATCGCACATATATTCTTCTTTTTTGGAAGGTTTATAGTCCGGCGGCAATATAATTGAATCGACCATTATTGTTCTCCTTTGCTAAAAAATATGCTTACAGCATAGCATTTTGCTTTTAAAATTCAATCATTTTAAGCAATATAATAACAATATTTAGTTATAATACCACGTTATTTTATTGACGTATCCTTCCTGACATTGTTCCGCAACATCTTTCACGACGGCGGGCAGCGGTTTTCCTCCATTGACTTTAACAATCGGAGAGAAATCCCATCCCCATTCTTTGCCGTTAATTTCCATTCGCTCTAAATCAGAACCTTCGGTTACATCCCAAGATTTAAGCGCCAGCTGGGCACAAACATCAGCCGGCAATTCATCAAAACTGATAAAGAATGTTTCGCAATAATTTTCGCCACTTTTACAATCTGCCGGACCGATTTGAACAGGTCCGTCAAATTGGTGCATACCTTTTTGGAACGCGCAATGACACACTTCTTCTCCCTCATCATTTTCTTCGCATTCTCTTGATGGCATAAGCGAACGCGGGCCCGCTTTGGCCGCGCATAAATCATCCCATTTCACGTTGAAATATTGTCCGTCTGCGGCATAACGCTGCATAATCACTTTTTTTAAGTCGACCAATTGTTGTTGAATAACGCTGCATTCATATTTATGATAGCCACTGTTAACCGCCATCGCCACGGCCACTGTTAATGTGATCATTACCATAATATAGCCGATGGTTTCAATCATCGTACGTCCGGCTTCATTAACTCTTGTTTTTCTAATCATTTCAAAACCCTTTCTTTTTTTGATTGTAGCATAAAAATATTTCAACAACAAGGATTAAAGCAAAATTTTACTTTATTTTTGTTTGATTATGATATAAAAAGGTTATAAATCAATTAAAGAAAGGCTTAAAATATGAATAAATATTTTTTAATCGCACTTTTTGGACTTTTATCAATCAATAATGTCGCCAGAGCCGAAAATGTCTATGTTCCTTATTTAGGCATTGATGGGATCTTCAATAAAGCAAAGGCTCAAAATTTTCGCCCTCAATATTACGGCGCAAATATTAACTTAGGCACAAGTTATAATCCCTATTTCGGCACTGAGATTTTTTATCAACAGGTCGGGCGCGAAACAAAAAAATTAAGCAATACGGAAAAATACAAAACCTCTTATCGCGCTTATGGATTGGATTTGCTCGCTTATTCTCCCGAGCTTTTGAGGTTTAAGGCTTTTGTTACAGCCGGCGCGGGATTCTATGTTTTGAAAGAAAAAACACTTTCAACCGGCCGGACAACAGATGAAGGCTATGGTTATCGTTTCGGCGGCGGTTTGATTTATCAAATCAGCTCAAATATTTCTGTTCGCGCCGCAGCGAGATATATCAACTTTGATCATATTTCAAATGTTGACCATATGTCCGAATATACTTTCGGTTTGAGATATAACTTTGTAAAGGATTAAGCAAATGTATAAAAAAATTGCCGTTTCTTTTGTTTTTATGATTCTGATTTTGGCGGTTCTTTATGCTTGGAAGACCAGAACTTCGGAACCGATTATTGTCAGCGATTTGAACCCGAAAGTTGCCTCCAAAAATTTCGAGGACAAAGTTTATGTTTATAAGGCAGACAAGCTTCCGTCAACGTGTAAATTAAATTCGCCGATGGCTTGTGCCGTTGAGTTTGCCATTAAATGCACACTCAATCCTGATTTTAACGGCTGCAGAGATTCCAAGCTTCCGAAATTTATTTTTATGACTGATGAAGCTTTGGAGCGCCCAAGCGAAATGAGTTTCCAAATCGTAAAAATCAAACAAATCAATCCTGATTTAATCGAAATCCACACCGACAGCACGTGTGACGGTAAATGGTTCGGACTTTGCCAAGGACGCATTATATATGTTTTAACTCCGCTCGGCGAAGGTTGGCGCGTTAAAGATATTTATGCCATTGAGATTTAAGGTTTTGATATGACAGATTTTTTAGATGAAATTAATTATGATAAGCTGATCAGCAAAAATTTGCTCGGTGTGGTTCGAGATGCCTTAAAAATTGCTTCAACACAAGGTTTGCCGGGTGAAAATCATTTTTATATCACATTCAAGACCAATGTCGCCGATGTTGTGTTGCCAAAAATGCTCAAAATTCAATATCCCGAAAATATGACGATTGTTCTGCAACATCAATTTTCAGACCTTGTTGTAACAGAAGATAAATTTTCCGTTATATTGGTCTTTGGCGGTGTGCCTTATACGCTCGTTGTTCCGTTCAGTGCCATCACCTATTTTGCCGATCCCTTTGCTAAATTCGGTTTGAGTTTTGAAATGGCTGAGCGCGTTTCAAAACTTGAAGATATAGATATTGAACAGGCTCAAAAGAAAGAACCTTCAGCCCCTGCCGAAGTTATTTCTATTGATAATTTTCGGAAAAAATAAATGAAAAAAATATCCGTTTTAATCGGTGGGCGCCATATGACCAGCATCACTTTGGAAGAAGAGTTTTTTAAGACTTTAAAAGAAATTGCGCAAAAAAAGAAGAAAAGCATTAACGATCTTGTCACAGAAATTGATGCAACGCGCAAAAAAAGCAATCTTTCTTCTGCTGTCAGAGTTTATATTTTGGAAGAAATAAAAAAACAATTTTAATGCGTTTTATCTTTTCCAAAAAGATTTGTTTAAGACGACTAAAACGGTCATAATTTCCAAACGGCCTAAAATCATCGCAAAACATAAAATATATTTTGCCCAATCAGAGAAAAAGGCAAAATTTCCGGAAGCACTGATTGCCTTTGCGGCACCCGGACCGGTATTGGTCACCGTTGAAACTGCCGCCGTAACCGATGTTGTGAAATCATATCCTAAAAGGTTGAGCAAAACCGCAACAACCCCAATAGATCCCAAAAATGACATGATATAAACAAACACCGAGCTGATTGCCTTTTCTGAAATAGAAACTTCGCCTATTTTAACGGGAACCACTCTGTTCGGCTCTATTGATGACAATAAAACTTTTCTGAAATATGATCTTAAAACCTGCCAACGCATCACTTTAATAGAACCTGTCGTTGAGCCGATGCACCCGCCATGCAAAGACAAAAGCGTGAAGAAAACCGCCGTCCATACCCCCCAATCCAAATAGTCTGCCGACGAAAGGCCTGTTGTTGTTATCACAGCAATGACATTGAAACTGCTCAGGCGCAGCGCTTTAAAAAAATGAAGATGGTTGCTGAGAGCTAAGTATAATGCTAAAATAAAGCTAAACACCACAACCGATTTTAAGAATGATTTAATTTGTTCTGATCTTAACGGATCCATTTCGTGTTTTTTAAATAAAATAATGTAAAACGTCATCGGAAGCGCTCCCAAAACCATAAACAGCGACAAAACTGCTTCAATTGAAGCGCTGTTATAATAGGCAATCGAGTCGTTTTTGGTAGAAAAGCCCGCTGTCGCCACTGCCGATAAGGCATGATTTAGCGCATCAAAGCGCCCCATACCGCAAAAATAGAGACTTATTGCACAAAGCGCCACCAAGCTCAAATAAACCGCTAAAATCCATTTGGCAACATCAATAAATTTCGGCATTAATTTATCTGTTGTGTCGCTGCTTTCGTGTTCAAACATATGCATACCGCCGATGCCCAAAAACGGCAACATTGCGACCGCAAAAATAACAATTCCGATTCCGCCTAAACCATTGAGCATTGAGCGCCACAGCAACACAGAACGAGGTAAAATCTCGACATCTGTCATGATGGTTGCCCCCGTTGCCGTCACGCCCGAAACGCTTTCAAACAACGCTGATGTTATATCAGGCGTCGTATTTGTTAAAACAAACGGAATACACGAAAACAAAGCAACCGTTATCCAACAGCAAAATGTGATTAAATAGCCTTGACGCAGACTTAATTGCGTTATTTTGCTTCTGTTTGACAAGAAAAGCGACAAACCGATAAAAAGCGTCATTAAAGATGAGGTTAAAAACGGCGACCAGTCAGATGATGTGTCATACATATCAAGCCCTGCAGGGATTAACATACTTAAGCCTAAAATACTTAAGATAAAACCATTAATCATTAAAACCGGTTGCCACATCTTTTTTTCCTAACGCCTTATATAATCAGCAAAGCCGCCCTCAACCATCGCTTCGCTCAGATTTTTTCCGTTTTTAAAACACAGCGCAGAACTGATTTCTTGAGGTCTTTTATCAACAATATAGCATTCAATCGGTTCCGAGCTGATCAGTTCTCTTAAATAAAGGCTTGCTTTTTCAACATTATATTTAATCGGATCGGTATATATGCCTTCAAGATATAAATATGTGTTTTTGATATAAATTTCATTCGGTCCGTAAACAACGGCGTGCCCTGAAAAAACTTCCATCGTTTCATTTAAGATATCTTTTTGAGAAGATTTTTCATTTTCAGACGGCTCTTGAGAAATTTCTTTGGCCGGCTGTTCAACAACTTTGTTTGGTTCGATAATTTGTTCCGCGGATTCTTGCTCTTTTGAGGAAGGCGCTTCTTCTTTTGCTTTTATGTTCCAAACCTGATATTTTGTCTCGTCCTCAGCCAAAGGTGCTTCTTTTTCAACTTTAATTTCTTTTTTTTCGGCGATGACAGGCTCTGCGTGTTTGAGCGTAAAGTTTTTGCCGAATTTTTTCGGCGCCGTTTGGACATCTGCCACAGGCGTTTCTTTGAAAACACTCTTTTCTTTTAAGTTTGCCTTTTCAAGCAATTTCGGATTTTCTTCATTTACAAAAATATAAGCAAGAAAAATCAGCAAAGCAAGCGCGATCAAAAACTTAAAAGGATGGCGCAAAGGATACGTTATGAACATAAACAGCCCATGCAAAAACTTCGGAAAACCGTGAAGACGCAAACTTCTTAAACTTTCAAATTCCATTATTTAGCGCTCCCGTATTTTTGTTTTAATTCTTCCAAACGTTCAGGGCTGATACGTTCAAACAAAGGCTCACCGACCTCAAACGGTTCACCGCCTTTGAAAAACATGATTTCATTTGATACGTTAAAATCTTTCAAAGAGCTATGTTCATCAATTTTCAAGTTCAAGCGCGCCATCATATTTTCTGATGTTTGAGGCATAATCGGGAAAGTCAAAAGCGCAAAAATGCGAATAAGGTTGATACAAACATTTAAGATGTTGCCCGCACGTTCGGGGTTTTCTTTGATAACCGTCCAAGGCTCGGAGGCCGTGATGTAATTGTTGCCTTCCACCCAAACGGCGCGAAGTTCCGCAAGTGCTTTTCTAAACTCAAGTTCTTTGAAATATTTGAAATATAAATCAACGTGTGTTTGTAAATTCTTGACAAGTTCTTTTTCTAAATCTGTCCAAGAACCGCTTGAAGGAACGGTGTTGCCGATTTTTGATGAGGTCATTTTCAAAACACGCGAGACAAAGTTGCCTAAAACACCGTTTAAGTCTTTATTGACAACACCGGAGAACAAATCAAACGTAAAGCTTGAATCAGAGCTTTCAGGCACATTGCTCATCAAAAAATAACGCCAATAATCAGCCGGCATCTCGCTTATGGCATCGCCTGCAAAAACACCTCTGTTTTCAGATTTTGAGAACTTTCCGCCTTCATAAGTTAAGTAGCTGAACCCTTTAAGGTAATCAACTTTTTTAAAGTTCATGTCCGTTCCCAAAAGCGTGGCAGGGAATGTGATGGAGTGATATGGCACATTGTCTTTGCCCATAAACTCCACATAATAAACATCATTGCCCTCAAACCACCAATCTTTCCAGTCGCGCTCAGCGGGCTTTTCATCGGACCATTGTTTTGTAATGCCGATATAGCCGATCGGGGCATCAAACCAAACATAAAAAACTTTGTCTTCATAGCCTTTTTTAGGCACAGGAAAGCCCCATTTCAAATCACGTGTGATACAACGCGGCTCTAAACCCTCTTTAAGCCATTTTAGGGCAATCGAATAAGCCACTTCAGGCCAAAAAGCCTCTTTTGTTTTGAGCCAATCTTTGAGTTTTGGTTCAATTTTAGGCAAGTTCAAAAACAGATGTTTTGATTCTCTGACCTCTAAATTTGTTGAGCCGGAAATTGAGCTTTTGGGATTGATTAAATCTGTCGGCTCCAAAACTTTCGTGCAGTTTTCGCACTGGTCACCGCGCGCTTTTTCATAGCCGCAATAAGGGCAAGTACCGGTGATGTAACGGTCTGCCAAAAACATCTGATCGTCAATGGAATAAACCTGTTTGACCGTGCGTTCTTCAATAAAGCCGTTTTTATCCAAAGCTTCAAAAATCTGATAAGTGATTTCTTTATTTTGCTCGGAAGATGTGCGCCCGAAATAGTCAAACGAGAGGTTAAAATCTTTATAGGTTTGATAGTGGCGCTTATGGTTCATATCGCAATAGCTTTGGACATCCATACCGGCTTTTAAGGCCCCGACCTCTGAAGTTGTGCCGTGTTCATCCGTGCCGACAATATATAAGACGTCGTTTCCCATCATTCGCATAAACCGTGCATAAACATCTGACGGAAGCAAGCAACCGACCATGTGCCCCAAATGCGGTACACCGTTAATGTATGGCAATGCTGAAGTAACAAGAATTTTTGACATATTATATATTCTCCTTTATTTTTTTTATTTTTGCTTTATTTTATGCGGTTTTGATAAAACTTCAACAAATTTTTAAGGATATTGCAAATAAAAGATTAAATATCTCTTTCTTTTTGCCTAAAACGAACTAAATTAAAATAAAAAAATTGATAAAGGAACAAAATATGGATAAAGATTGTTTAGATTGTCCCCACGGACGTAAAGTTGTTGTTATCGGCTGCGGATTTGTCGGTTCGGCCTCTGCCTTTGCTTTAATGCAATCCGGGCTGTTTTCCGAAATGGTTTTGATTGATGCGGATCAAAACAAGGCTGAAGGTGAAGCGTTAGACATCAGTCACGGCGTGCCTTTTGCGAAGCCTGTTAAAATTTATGCCGGCACATATGATGATGTTAAAGATGCCGCAATTATCGTTTTAACAGCAGGCGCAAATCAAAAACCGGGCGAAACACGGCTTGATTTGGTTAAGAAAAACATCAGCATTTTTAAGGCTATTTTGCCCCAAATCAAACAAAGCAGATTTAAGGGAATTTTGCTTGTTGTCGCAAACCCTGTTGATATTTTAACAACCGTTGCCGTCAAACTTTTAGGGCTGCCCGAAAATAAGATTTTAGGCTCCGGCACGGTTTTAGACACCGCACGCTTAAAATATGAGCTCGGCAATCACTTAAACGTTGATCCGCGAAGCGTTCATGCCTTTATTATCGGCGAACACGGCGATTCCGAAATTGCGGCATGGTCATCTGCCAATGTTTCGGGCATTGAACTCAACAGCTTTTGCGAAATGCGCGGGCATTTTCATCATGATGCCGCGATGGAGCGCATTGCAAATGATGTCAAAAACAGTGCTTATGAAATTATTGAAAAGAAAAAAGCCACTTATTACGGCATTGCCATGTCCGTTAAGCGTATTTGCGAAGCGATTATGCGTGATGAAAAATCCATTTTGCCGATATCTTCCATGATGCACGGCGAATATGGCATTGAGGGCATATCTTTAAGTATGCCGGCCATTGTCGGCAAAGACGGCGTTGAAACGCATGTGCCGATTAAATTAAACGAAGATGAAGCTTCAAAGCTGCGGAAATCTGCCCAAACGCTTCAAGATATTTTAGCTCAAAATGAGATATAAAAAAAAGAACCGAGCAAATGTTCGGTTCTTTTTTGTTTGCTTAAAGCAATTAGTTGGCTTTTTTCAAAGCTTCGCCTAAAGCATCACCTAAAGAAGTGTTTCCGTCATTAGAATTTGCATATTCTTCCAATGCCTTCTTTTCTTCTTCGATTTCAAAAGCTTTTACAGAAACGCCAAGTTTTCCGTTTTTCTTATCAACAGAAGTGAGTTTTGCTTCCAAAACATCGCCTTCGTGATAGTTTTCGAGATTTTGGCCTTCTTTATCTTTTGAAAGATCAGCTTTTTTGATTAAAGCCGGGATGCCCTCAACTTCAACATTTACGCCTTTTTCATCAATACCTGTCACAATTGCTTTGACAACATCGCCTTTTTTGAGGTTTTCCAAAGCAAGAGCCGCATTGTTTTCATCAAGCTGTTTAATGCCTAAGCTGATGCGTTCTTTTTCAACGTCAACATCAATGATTTTGGCTTTAATTGTTTGACCTTTTTCATAAGCTTTAACAGCTTCTTCACCGCTCTCGCCCCATGCGAGGTCTGAAAGGTGAATCATACCGTCAATTTCATCTGTTAAGCCAACAAACAAACCAAATTCCGTGATGTTTTTGATTGTGCCTTCAATAACTGATCCGGCCGGATGCTCTTCAACATAAGCTGCCCAAGGGTTCGGTTGGCATTGTTTGATGCCGAGGCTGATTCTTCTCTTTTCAGGATCAACTTCCAAAACCTTAACTTCAACTTCTTCAGATGTTGAAACAATTTTACCCGGATGAACGTTTTTACGTGTCCAGCTCATTTCAGAAACGTGAACCAAACCTTCAATGCCGTCTTCGAGTTCAACAAACGCACCGTAATCTGTGATATTTGTAACAACGCCTTTCTTGACATCGCCGACTTTATATTTTCCGGCAACAGCTTCCCAAGGATCTTTTTCAAGTTGTTTCATACCAAGGCTGATACGTTGTGTATCTTCATTGAATTTAATTACTTGAACTTTAATTGTTTGACCAACGCTCAAGACTTCTGCAGGGTGATTGATACGCTTCCAAGAAATATCGGTTACGTGAAGCAAACCGTCAACACCGCCCAAATCGATGAATGCACCGTAGTCTGTGATGTTCTTAACGAGACCGTCTAAGACAGCGCCTTCTTTGATTGTGTCAATCAATTCGGCTCTGGCTTCTGCTCTTGTTTCTTCCAAAACAACACGGCGAGAAACAACGATGTTACCGCGTTCTCTGTCCATCTTCAAAATTTGGAAAGGTTGAGAAATACCCATCAAAGGTGTAATGTCTTTAATCGGGCGAATATCAATTTGAGAACCGGGCAAGAAGGCAATTGCACCTTGCAAATCAACAGTGAAGCCGCCTTTAACGCGACCGAAAATCACACCGTTGACGCGTTCGCCGGCATTCATCAATTTCTCTAATTCAACCCAAGCTTCTTCTCTGCGTGCTTTTTCACGAGACAAAACAATGTTACCGTCACGGTCTTCATAACGATCAACCATAACTTCAACAACATCGCCGACTTTTAATTCAGGATTTTGACCGAATTCGCGAAGCGGAATGCGACCTTCTGATTTGAGGCCGACATCAACAGTCACATAGTCATCAGTTAAACGGATAATTGTGCCTTTTACAACAGAGCCGACAATACCTTTATCGCCGAACTGTTCATTTAAGAGTTCTTCAAAATTTTCTGTTGTTTCGGGGATTTTAAATTCTGTAGTCATAAAAAAAATATTTCAAAAAATGCCAGACCTTATAAAAAAGCGGACTTGCGCGAGGTTAACAAACTTTAAAAAAAGCGCGCCCTTTATTTCAAAGATGCGCTCTTTATACACCATATTTTTTGAATTTCAAGTGTTTTTTATAAAAAATTAAAAACCCGCCTGAAAACAGCGGGTTTTAAAATCTCTAACTTAAAATAAAAAGAATTATCCCTGACGAGCTTTGAGCTTCGGATTCTTTTTATTGATAACATAAACGCGACCTTTACGACGAACAACTTTGCAGTCTTTATCGCGTACTTTTTTAGATTTCAAAGAACTGTAGCACTTCATTTTTTTAATTCCTTTTCGTTATATTTGGGCGCAAGATATTCTAAAAGATATGAAATGTCAACTAAAATTTTTTTATTTTATGATTTTTTTTATTTTAATTGCTTTTTTACTTATTTTATGTATGATATCGGCATATTCAAATTTGGGGAATACTTTAATGAATAAAACTTTATTTTATGCTCTTTCATTACTTTTGCCCACCTTTGGCGCAATTGCAGCAGAACCTACCTATCTTGAAGAAGTTAAATCTTTAGGCTTTGTATCGGGGCAAGGACTCGCGTGTCAGGCTTCAAAATACGACACTTTTGAACTTTTAGCTCGTGCTATTTTGGTTTCCAAAGCGCAAAGTGATGATATGCAAGAGCAAGGAATGCGCGCTTTTAACGAGGGGAAGGCAGAAGCGTTTATCTCAAAAATCAGAGATAATATGTCAGATTGTGCCCAAATCAACAGATCTTTTGATAATCAGCAAATTTTTAAGGCTGTTTTATATGGCGACGGCACAATTAAAATGCCCGACGGAAAGCTTATTAAACCGCGACATGCTTATGATGCCACACTTGTTTATAAAAAAGATCCGAATGCCAGAGATAATATGATTGAACTTTATCAGACGCAGCACAACAAAATCTTAAACGATCCGAATTACAAAAAAGCACTGCGGGAGCGTCAGGCTCGAGACGGCTTTTAGAACAAAACATTTTTTATTTTATTTGTGAGAGAATTTAAGATGGCTTCTTACCAATATGTATTTGTTATGCAAAACTTAAGCAAGGTCTTTCCGGGCGGAAAGGAACTTTTTAAGGGTATAACGCTTTCATTTTTACCGGGGGCGAAAATCGGCGTTTTAGGTGTGAACGGTGCCGGTAAATCAACCCTTTTAAAGATTATGGCCGGCGTTGACAAAGAATTCGGCGGCGAAGCTTGGGCGGCAGACGGCGTAAAAGTCGGTTATTTGGAGCAGGAACCAAAGCTCGATCCGAAGAAAAACGTTATGGAAAATGTGATGGACGGCGTTGGCGAAGTTCGCGATCTCTTAAAAGAGTTTGAAGAGATATCCTTAAAATTTGCCGAACCGATGTCAGATGAGCAAATGAATGCCCTCATTGAAAAACAAGCAGAACTTTCCGAAAAAATAGACGCCGCCGGCGGTTGGGATTTAGAACGAAACGTTGAAATCGCCATGGATGCTTTGCGCTGTCCGCCGAAAGATGCTGACGTAACCAAACTCTCCGGCGGTGAAAAAAGGCGTGTTGCTCTATGCAGGCTTTTGCTTTCAAAACCTGACTTGCTGCTTTTGGACGAACCGACAAACCATTTGGATGCCGAATCGGTCGCTTGGCTCGAACAACACTTAAAAGACTATAAAGGAACGGTTGTGATGGTCACTCACGACCGCTATTTCCTTGACAACGTTACAGGCTGGATTTTAGAGCTTGACCGCGGACAAGGCATTCCTTACGAGGGCAACTATTCTTCTTGGCTTGAACAAAAGCAAAAACGCTTGGAACAGGAAGCAAAAGAAGAATCCGCACGCCAGCGCACACTTGCAAACGAGCTTGAATGGATTCAAAAGAATCCGAAAGCCAGACAAGCAAAATCTAAAGCACGTATCAATGCTTATGACGAACTTTTGCAACAGGCTGTCAAAGATAAAATTACGCACGCTTATATCAATATTCCGATGACAGATCGCTTGGGTGATTTGGTCATTGAGGCTAAAAACATCAGCAAGGCTTTCGGCGACAGGGTTTTGATTGACAACCTCTCGTTTAAAATTCCAAAGGGCGCGATTGTCGGCATTATCGGTCCGAACGGCGCCGGAAAAACAACGCTTTTTAAGATGATTACAGGGCAATTAAAACCAGATTCGGGCGAAATACGTTTGGGCGATACGGTTGATCTCGGCTATGTTGACCAAACGCGTGATGAACTGAACCCCGACAAAACCGTTTGGGAAGAAATTTCAGACGGGCTTGATATGATGGTTTTAGGCAAAAAACAGATGCCCTCACGAGCTTATGTCGGTCAATTTAACTTTAAGAGCTCGGATCAGCAGAAGAAAGTCGGTCAACTCTCAGGCGGTGAGCGCAACCGCGTTCATCTTGCAAAGATGCTTAAAAAAGGCGCAAACGTTATTTTGCTTGACGAGCCGACGAATGACTTAGATGTTGACACATTGCGCTCGCTCGAAGAAGGCATTATGGCTTATCCGGGCTGCGTTTTGGTAACCTCACACGACAGGTGGTTTTTAGACCGTTTGGCAACGCATATTTTAGCTTATGAAGATGAAGGGCATGTCGAATGGTTTGAGGGCAATTTTGAAGAATATGAAAAAGACAAACGCAGACGTTTGGGAGATGAGGCCTGCCAACCGCACCGACTGAAATATAAAAAACTTGAGAGGTAAAATGAAAAAGATTGATGTGCCTTATTTTGATGAGCGTAACGCTGAAATTGATATGATTGTCATACATTCTATGGCTCATGATGTTGACAGTGCGCTTAAAAGTTTTGAACGTCATCAGGTCAGTGCACACTATATGATTGATGAAAAAGGAAAAATCTATCAATTTGTTGATGATGAAAAACGTGCATGGCATGCAGGAAAAAGCTTTTGGCAAGGCAAAGAAAATCTCAATCACAATTCCATCGGCATTGAACTTTGTTCAAAAAGTTTCGGACAAGAGCCCTATCCTGATAAACAAATTTCTGCGCTTATCAGGCTCTGCCAACGCTTGAAGCGCAAATATCATATTAAAAAAGCTCGAATTTTAGGGCATTCGGATATTGCCCCGACGCGCAAAGTTGACCCCGGCAAAGCGTTCCCTTGGAAATATCTTTCAAAACACGGTTTGGGTGTTTGGTATGATTTGAAAGATGCGCAAAAAGTTCATTCAAATGATGAAAAAGACCTTTTAAGTGCGCTCGGTTATGATGTTTCAAACATTTTGGCAGCGAAGTGGGCTTTTATCAGACATTATATGGGGGAATATGTTCCTCAAGGCGTTGTTGAGGATATGGAAGCCCATCCGTTTCCCGATCAAATCAATGTGCCGCAAGATGAATTTTTGAACGTTTTGAAAGCTGTTCGGGCGCAAACACACAAATAAACACAAAAACCTCTCATTTCTGAGAGGTTTTTTGTTTTTTCACAGTGCGCGATCTTATTCTTCCACATGCCCATAAGGATTTTGGACCCACGGCGGCGGAGAGTCACGATAACTCGGAAAACGTACGTCCCCACTTGTTATGGGTTTGACCTCATCTTTATGACGCACCAGCCAAAACGGCTCATGCTCTTCCTGATGGTCAAGCCTTTCGCACCAACGCGTTCGATCATCGTAACTACCGCTATAGCGGACTACATCTTTGAGCGCTTCTATCGCAACAGGCTTTTTCTTGAATAAGCCTTTCCAATGAACCTGATAGATACGCTCAAAAAATATTTTCTCCGTAAAGGGATGCCCCTTAGCTTCGAAGTGCGTCATCTGCCCATCGAAAAAAAGTTTAATCGTATCGTCCGCACACTTTTCGTATCGCCACAAGGCGCTCATCTCAGCGGGCACCAGATACACCGTCTTTGACATCACCTGCCAGATGATGTGAATCGTATAGGGCTCATAATCCCAAAGGCGCATTAGATTGCGCGTCTTTGCGTAGAAAACAAGCTCTCTATCAAATTTTGCCAATTCATCATCTTGCTTTTGAGCATACGGCAGGTAAATGTTGCTCATCGAAAAAAAGCCCATATAAACATCACAAAGATCACCGAGGTCATAGATGTCTTGATCTGCAATAACCTTTGCAAAAAGCTTTTTTACCTCCTCGAGCGTGAGGTAAGGCCTTGTCGACACTCTTTGGAAAGTAAGATCATCAAGCTGTGTTACAGCATACCCGAAGGTTCGCTCATCCGTAGATGAAGATAAGTCTACGTAACCCATAAAAATGAAATATTAATAGTTAAACATATGCTTAGAAATGAGGTTTTAAAAATACCATACATTTCTTTTTTGTCAAGTATTTTTTTGACCAGCTTATGCCGCTTTTATTTTCTCTTCAACGATTTTTAAGACTGCATTGATTTCCGTTTCGGCATCCATGTCCGATGTGTCGATGATTATTGCATCATCAGCCGGTTTCATCGGTGCGGATTTTCGCTCCGAATCGCGTTTGTCGCGGGCTATCATATCTTCCAAAACCTTTTGATAGGTCGTTTCAATGCCTTTTGTCTCAAATTCTTTAAAACGGCGCATAGCGCGCACTTCTGTCGATGCGGTCACAAAAAACTTAATGTCAGCATGCGGACAAACAACCGTGCCGGTATCGCGCCCGTCATAAATCACCCCGTTTGCTTTTGTTCCGTCTGCAAAAACGGGCGACAAAGCAAAATCCTGCTGCATTTTCAAAAGAACCTGACGCACCGAATTAATTGCCGAAACTTTTGAGGCCGCCTGCCCGCCGATATCCGTTCTGAAATCAGGATTTTTTGAGAGTTCCATCATTTTTTCAAATGTCATCTCGCGGGCGATTTTTAGCGCTTCTTCTTCATTTTCGGGATTTAAGCCATTCATAACCATATCAAGCCCGACAGCACGATAAATCATGCCGGTATCAAAATATGCCAATTTATATTTTAAAGACAATACTTTTGAAACCGTTCCCTTGCCGGCTGCGGCCGGTCCGTCTATTGTAATAATCATCATTTTTCCTTCATTTTTTCACTTTTGTTATTTTTTCATTAACATATCTTTTGCTATAATACAGTTAAGTTTTCAACTTATACAGAATTTTTAAACCATGAGCAAAAAAAACCGCATTCGTCTGATGGCATATACCCCCCTTCAAAGCGGCGGAATATATGAAACAACAGAGCCTCAAGCACACTATCTTAAAGATGTGATGCGCTTAAAGGTCGGTGATGATGTTTTTCTTTTTGACGGCATTAACGGCGAATTTTCGGCAAACATTGCTCAGATAAACAAAAAGTCCGTTATCTTGAATATTAACCAAAAGGTTGCCGATTTTCAAAAGTCTCCAGATGTTTGGCTTTTGTTTGCCCCTTTAAAAAAAGACAACACCGATATTGTCATTCAAAAATCGGTTGAACTCGGCGTTTCAAAAATCATTCCCGTTCAAACGGAATATACCTCAAATGCGGGCATAAAACTTGAGCGTATGCGCGCTCAGGTCATTGAAGCTGCCGAACAATCAAGGCGGACTGATTTGCCTGAAATTTTATCACCCATTACTTTAGAAAAACTCTTGGAAAAATGGGATAAAAAAAGAACTTTGGTTTATCTTAACGAAACGGGAGCTGGTCAATCTTTTATTGATGCTTCAAAAAAAATGTCTGCACCTGTTGCTTTTTTGGTCGGTCCCGAAGGGGGATTTTCTTTAGAAGAATTTGAAATGCTTAAAAGTTTGCCTTATACTTTAAGTTTGGCGCTCGGGCCGCGGATTTTGCGTGCAGAAACGGCTTGCCTTGCTGCGCTTTCGTGTTGGCAGGCTTTTTGCGGTGATTGGAAATAAAGGAGAACAAATATGGATATACTTATTGCCGACGATCATGAACTCTTTTTACAAGGACTTCAATTTGTTTTGCAATCACATTTTGAGGATACAAACATTACAGCCGTTAAAAATTATACCGAACTTTTTAATACCCTTCAAAACCATCATTTTGATTTGATTATGACTGATTTGGCTATGCCGGGGGCGAATCCTTTGGATGCCTTAAATAAAATGCATTCTCTTCTTAAAGACACACCGATTATTGTTATTTCGGCCGTTTTTGACAAAGAGATTGTTGAAAAAACAATTGAGATCGGTGTTTCGGGGTATATCCCGAAATCTTCATCTAACGATTTAATGTTGTCGGCTATCCATTTGGTTTTGGCCGGCGGTGTTTATATTCCTAAAGAACTTTTGGATGAAGCCGCCACAAATCAAGAATTGACTTCCGAACTTGCCAAACTTAAGGAATTAGCTCAGCCCCAATCGCCCAAAAGCAAAGATAAAAAGCTTACACCCCGACAGATTGACGTTATCAGAGGAATCGCTAAAGGTTTGCCCAATAAGTTGATTGCTTATGAGCTCGGGCTGACTGAAGGAACCGTTAAGGTTCATATGACTGTTATCTTAAAAACACTCGGCGTTCTTAACCGAACAGCCGCTGTGATGGAAGCCGTTAAGAAAGGTTATATTACAAAAGAAGAAGCCGGATTATAGGAGAAAAAGATGCCCAACATCAAAGCCAATGTCGTTAAAAACTCTAAAATTGTTAAAGAACCGCCTTATTTGCGTGAGCTATATGCTTTTATTTACAAAAATAAAAGTATGTCGCGTTTTTTAGATGATGAACGCATTCAGTCTCTTTTGAGCTTAGGTGCGAAAAAAGTTTTGATTGAAGATTTGCTCGAAGATGTCGGCACAAACAGTTCTGTTTTGCAAATCGGCTGTACTTTCGGCTCTCAGATGCAAAAAACAGCCGACAAAATCGGGAGATACGGCTCATATGTTGTGGCAGATGCTTTGCCCGCTCAAATTGAGCGTTGCAGAGAACAGCTGATTGATAAAAAGATAGATTTTGAGGTTATGGATGCCAGAAAACCTTTCAGCGCTAAATATGACACCGTGATTTGTTTTATGCTTTTGCATGAATTGCCTGAAACATCGCGCGAAAAGGTTGTTAACAATGCTCTTGATGCCGTAAAAGAAGGCGGAAAAGCCATATTTATCGATTATAACATGCCTTCAAAATACAATCTTTTAAGATTTTTCATGAAACCGTTCAACAGGCTCTATTTTCCTTTTACCGAAAATCTGTGGTATAAGCAAATCAGAGCTTATGCGCGCAAAGAAAATCATTTTGCGTGGTATAAAAAAACATACCGTGCAAAAATGTTTCAGAAAGTTGTTGCTCTCAGAAAGGTTGCTGATGAGAAAAAACCTGAAACAAAACCGAGTTTTTATTAATTTTTTATGACGTTTTTAGGAAAAAATATCTTTTAAGTTGAAATGCTCAATAAAACATGTTAGAATATTTTAGATATATCGCGATAATGGGGGCTCAGGCCATGAGGTTATTTTTATTTTTAATGTTTTTTGCCTTTTCTGTTCAAGCTCAAACACAAACAGGCGGGCAGACTTTAATCGGCGGAAATTCAAATCCGTTCTCCGTTTCAAATTTGCTCAAACGTATTGGTATTTCCCCGCTTACAAATGAGCCCGAAGAGTTTTGTCTTCAAAACAATATTGATAATTGTGCTTTGCTCGGCTATACGGAAACAGAATGTCCCGACGGCAACGGTTTGGCTTGTCCTTTTGATTCAAGCAAATTGAATTGTTCAATTTGGAAATGTTCTGATTTGAATTTGTATGATATTCAGCCGGAGCTGACCGAATGCGTGCTTGCTGATGATGTTCTCTCGACTTACGGAATTGCTTGTCTCAGATGCCAATGTGAGTCCGGTGCTATTGATTTATTGGGTTGCGAAGGAAAAGTTGATAACCTTTTAAATCAGGCTTCGCACTGCGTTGAATGGGGATATGTCCATTTGCTGACCGATTGTGCCGATTATATTCCCTGCCCCTCAGATCTTAATCAGGTGCGCTGTCTGCACACATCTTTATGCGAAGAAACGGTTTGTAAAAACACAACAACCGTTCCGGCACATGCCATACCGACTTATACAAACATGACAAACTGCTCTTGCGGCGGCGAGAGACAGGTTATCACTTCTTGGACCTGTCAAGACGGCTATCTTAAAGAGGGAGATTCTTGTGTTGCGGCGTCTTGCCAAGTCGGCGAATATGAAGGTCCGTCTACAACGCTTACCGGCATTGATGCCTCTTCCTATAATCTTCAAGATTGTTACAATCAGTATTCTGACCGTCCGGGCGCAACGGGCGCAGGTTGGGTTAAAACCGATCCTCAAGATCGCGGTTTGAAAAACAAACTTTGCTATACATGCGCTTGCCAAATTTCAGCTTCTGTTTGCCCCTATACTGACGGCGCAGGCAACAACATCGGCGCTTACGGTAAAGGCGAAGATGCTTGTTGCGATGCTCTCTATGATGCGAGCGGAAACATTCAAACCGGTGCGCACTATCAAAGATGCGTGCGTAAATGTCCGTCTGACGTTTTTGTTCCGGAACACGCTGTTGCGACGATGTCCGAATGCGAGGCTTGCGGCGAAACAACGCAATATATTTCAAGTTGGTATTGCCCTGCTTCCGAAGGTTATAAACTCAGCGAAAACGGCACAGCTTGTGATATTTTACAATGTCCTGTTCCTGAAAACGGCAACTACTATGACCTGAACTACAACTCTGAGTCTGATTGTTACAAGATCAATGCCGTCACACGTATCAATGAACAAGGCGGATTAGATGTTGTGGCTTATACGGAAGGTTGGGAATATATTCCAACTTCAGACTACAGCAGCAACGGACAACCCTGCCATACCTGCAGATGTACGTTAGAGGCCAATGATCCTTTGTATAAGTGGACTGTTACCGATTCAGATAACCAATCCGATGCAGAGCTTGTCGGTTTGGGATGTAACGGCAAATACAAGTCATGCAATGTTGCTAACACACAATATGTCAAACCTTTGCCGACACACGTTTCGGAATACAACTCAAGACAAATTTGCGGTGAAACATATTATCAACTTCAAAAATGCGAAGAAGGTTATCATATTGCCGAAAACAACAAAGAATGTTTAAGAAATGATTGCTCTGACTATCCGATTGCGGAAGGCAACTGCCCTCAATTCGCTGAATGCGAAAGCTCTTGCACAAAGGGCGATGTCTCAAGTTCCGGCGGTTATATTACATTCTATAAGATTGACAGATGCTTTGACGATGTTTCAAACAACATTCACTACAAGAAAAAATATAACGCTCAAGGTTATGCTATCGGGTGTTGCGCAGAAACATGTCCGGAGGGCTATGAGCTCAACAAGACATGCGGCGCAGGACAACAAACCGATGAAGTTCAAAACGGCTGCGGCGAAACCTGCACAAAGTGCTTGGCTGATTAGCAAACGCTTATCTTAAAAAAAACGGCCTTATGATTTAAGGTCGTTTTTTTTATTAGTCTGAAACGATTTGAACGCCGGAGCTCGTTCCGAGCCTGTCTGCCCCTGCCCTTATCAGCTCTTCGGCCTTTTGCCTGTCTCTGATGCCGCCTGAGGCTTTCACTTTCAGCCCGTAGGGTTTTACAAGCTCTGCCATTTTTTTAACATCTTCTTCTTTTGCGCCAACACCATTTTTAACAAAGCCCGTTGACGTTTTTACAAAATCAGCTTTGGCTTCAATACACAGGATACACGCTTTTTCAATTTCGTCTGAAGAGAGCAGGTCTGTTTCTAAAATAACCTTTAGCGGCACTTTTCCGCAGGCTTTTTTAACTTCTTCGATATCTTCCAAAACATAATCCCATTCTTTGTTCTTTATCGCCGACACATTAATGACCATATCAATTTCGTCAGCCCCGTCTTCTACGGCTTTTTGGGCCTCAAAAGCCTTAACCTGCGTCAAATTTGCCCCTAACGGAAAACCGACAACCGTTACAATCTTAATGTTTGTTCCTAAAAGATATTCTTTTGCATACTTGACATATGCCGGATTGATACAAACACCTAAAAAACCATATTTTTTTGCCTCATCAAAAAGCTTTATAAAATCTGCTTTAACGGCATCTTGTTTTAAGAGCGTATGTTCAATATATTTTGAAAAGTCTTCCATATCAATTTCCTGTTTTTTATAGGTCGGCAATCACATCCATGCTGACAATGATGTCCGGATTTTCAACCATTCCGTTATATCCGCCGCCTTTTTTGATGTTGTCAACATACTCCATGCCTGATGTTACTTCGCCCCAAACGGTATATTGTCCGTTAAGCCATGGCGCATCGGCAAAACAAATAAAAAATTGGCTGTCTGCCGAATCCGGATCCATCGCGCGCGCCATTGAGACTGTTCCGCGCTTGTGCTCTTTTTTATTAAATTCAGCCTTAAGCTTTTTACCGCTGCCACCCGTTCCGGTGCCTAAAGGGCAACCTGTCTGAGCCATAAAGCCCTCAATTACCCTATGAAATTTCAGGCCGTTATAAAAACCTTGGCGAACAAGTTCTTTAATGCGCTTAACGTGCAAGGGCGCCACATCTTCATACATTTCAATCACGACATCGCCGTCCTTGAGTTTTAAGACAATTGCATTTTCCGGATCTTTGACCTTATATGAATGTTTGATTTTTTTGGCACGCGTTTCACTCATCGAAAGTTTTTCCGTATGCGCCTCTTCAATGTTTTTTGTTTCTGTTTTTCCAAGATTCTTTGTTTCCGTTTTCTTTAACAATTCAGCCATTTCTTTTTCCTCTTTTTTTAAATGTTAACTCTGCTTTTCATTTAGGTTTTGATTATTCGTTATTCAAGATGAAATTTATTCTTTCTTCGGGCGAAAGGTTTTTGGGGTAGTTCTTTTCGATGTTTTTTATTGCTTTAACAAGCCCCGAAGAATTGGCTATTTGAATGGCAAGACCGGGCCTTGCGTTTAACTCAAGCATCATCGGACCTTTTTGTTTATCTAAAACAATATCTGCGCCTAAATAGCCCAAGCCTGTCATTTCATAGGCTTTTGCGCCAATTAAAAGATGTTCTTTCCACATAGGTACGGCAAGCGTTTTTAAGTCAGCTTTTGTGTCGGGATGAAGCGTTATCGGTTTGTTGTGCATTACTGCCGTTAAGGTTTTCCCTGTTTTGATATCAAGACCGACGCCCACGGCGCCTTGGTGCAAGTTTGCGCGCCCGCCTGATTCTGACGTGGCCAAGCGCGTCATTGCCATCGCCGGATAGCCTTTATAGACAATAATTCTGACATCAGGCACACCTTGATAGCTGAATTTTTCAAAAACATTGCTGAAATGAACCATCTCTTCAATAAGCGCCGTATCATATTGACCGCCGAGGCTGTATAAACCGCTCAAAATGTTTGAAATGTGCTGATAAACCTGATTGTAACTCAAAACTTTCTCAGATGCCGTTATAAAGTGTTCACCATCCCATTTTTTGATGACAAGAACGCCTTTTCCACCACTTCCGTGAGCCGGTTTAATCACAAATTCAGGCCACCCTTGAACCATTTGTCGAAAATTTTTTACCTCGTGCTGATATTCAATCAGGGCTATTTTTTGGGTTGTATTAATTCCTGCCTTAATTGCAAGCTCTTTTGTTTTGACCTTATCATCAACAAGCGGGTATAAGTTGCGCCTGTTTAATGCCGAAATAAACTTATAGTTTCGGGCATTCATTCCAAGAATGCCGAGTGCTTTGAGTCGTTTGGCTATTTTGAAGACTTCAAACATTATTTACCTTTCACCAGCGGATAAAAACGTTTGAGTTCGGTTAAGCGATAGCCCGTATATGTTCCGAGCAACATCACAATAAACAATATCACTAGGTTGATTTCATTGAATGCGAACATAAAATGTCTGATATATTCGCTTGCAATCACGAAATATGTTGAAATCGCCGTTACAAGTGTCCAAAAGATTTCCTTTCGGGCGTTCTTCGCGCCTTCTTCTTCCCATGTGATTGATATGCGTTCGATAATCCATGCCGTGATAATAATCGGGAAAAAGACGGCAGATGTGCTGATTTGCCAATCAAAATTGTGACCGATAATTGTGAGTGCTTCAATAATTAAAATCACAAATATCACAACGGACGAAATTCTCGGAACCAACAATAAATTAAGCTTTGAGAGCAGTCCTCTTAAACTGATTCCGATGCCCACAATCAAACAAAAACATATTAAACCTGAGCCCAGACCTGTTTCAACAAACGACATCGCAACCAACATCGGTGTGAACGTTCCCATCGTCGGAACACCGACAACGTTGCGCATCAACACCACGACCAAGATGCCTAAAGGAAAGACCATCAGCCATTTTAAGATGTTTTGTTCCAAAAGCGGTAAATGGTATATCGAAAACTTATAAAGACCATCCGTTTGTGTCAGTTTTGCACGATGAGCCGCCATTTTAAACGAAGATGTGACAGACTTTAAGACAGAGAATTTTACACTCGAATTTTCGCCGCCTTCAACATCTAAGAGTGATATTCCGCCGCGTTGGAATAAAATAAAGTTTTTAGGCAAGCCTTCCTTGGCTGTTTGAAGATCATATAAGCGCCATTTTCCCTGATCATATGCCTCTAACATCAAATCTGCCGACGAGGCTTTTTTTCCTTCAACCAAACGAACACCGCGAACCAACCTTGCCGGCATACCTTTAAGCGCCAACAAAGAAATAATCGCATCTGCTCTATCATGCAAATTTGCCTGAACCGGCAAAAAGGCGTTCACACTTTCATTTAAAGGAGATTGATTAAACAGCAAAATCAGCTCTTGAGGCAAATTACCTTCCTGCTCAGATGCGAGCGTTAAAATATCTTCGGCAATCTGGCGTTCCTGCTCATCATAAAGCGGTTCTTCAGGAGCCAAGGGGATTTTTTCGCGCACCTTTCCCCGCGCCTCTTCATTGTCATATACCATCAAACGATAATAAATATTTTGTTTGCCGCTTTTATTTGAGGCTTGCAAAATCATCCGTCCAGTATCTTTATCTTTTGAAACCGTGTAGTCTTTTGCGGAAACATCTTCATTTAAGATTTTAAAATCTTTTGAAACACTCGGCGTTGCAAACGAAACTTTTACATTTTCGTCGATTGCTTTAAAAGCGATATGAGCATCTATGATAAAAACTTCCGTCGTTTTATTCGGTTTGATGCCAAAATCCCAAAATTTGATTTTGTAATATGTGCTGTATGCCGTGTATAGAATCGACAAACAAAGCAGATAAAAAAGAGTTTTTCGAACACTGAAAAAGCGTTTCATGATTTTTCCTTTATTTTAAGGTGTTTGATAAAGATGTATCAACGATATATCTTCCTGTTAAAATATTGCGGCCGATAAGGGCTTGATATTCGAATTTCTCACGTTCTGCGAGCGTAAATTCCACATTCATTTTTTGTGCGCCGAACTTAACGTCCAACATCACTTTCGCACGATTTTCCCTTTGTTCCGCACGCTTGATTTTTATTTTTTTAATAACCCTTTTTTCAAACTGATGTTCCTCACCCGAGGTTGTATTCACAATCTTAAACGAAACCCACGGTTCACCGTCACGTTCAAAATATTTCACATCTTTGGCATCAACCGAAGATGTTGTCGCCCCCGTGTCCACACGCGCCAAAAAAGCTGATTTCATCGGCAATATATAAATCGGCTCGACCTCGCCGATAATATTATTCGGTCTAAGATATTTGATTTGCGGTGTTCTTTGCGATTGAGGAACAATTGCAGGAACAACGGTGTTTTTGTGTTTTAGGGCACATCCGCTTATTAAGATTAAAAATAAAAGAGCTAAAATACCTGATTTCATAAAAATCCCCGATTTGTTTAAAATTTTTTATTACTTTTACATTATTTTCTTCATTTGTGAAAAGAAAAACCCGAACAATAAACAAAATATTTATGCAAAAAAGCTTGCTTCTTTTGTCAAAATATGTTATCATAAACTTATGATGGGGAAAAGATATGAACAAAGAAGAATTACATAACAAAGCCAAGGCTTTACGCGAAAAAGTCGGTCAAAGTATAAGAAAGGCCGCCATCGGGGGGCTTGTTGTCGTAACACCTCTTGTTTCCACAAGCTCTGCATTTCCCGAAAAAAGCCAGACAGAAGACAAGAAACCTTTACCTGTGAATACAAAAAATTCAAACTCGGCTTTGGTCGATTTCTTTGAAGATTGCTTAAAAGAAAAACCAGAGCAAAATTCTTTATCTCCGATGGGGCTTCCAACCATTGATCATCAAACCATAGAAGCGCTTGCCGAAGAAAAAACGCAAGAACTCCAGGCACAAATTATCGAAAACGTGGGACAGCTCCAGAATGAGGTCAAGGAAGCCAAAAGAACCGGAAGAAGAAACTCTGTTGTTGCGGGTATTTTCAGCAAAGTTTCGCCGACACGTTTAAGCGGTGCTAATAATTACTGCGTTGCCGGTGCAACCTGCGCTTATGAAAATATTGACGACCCTCTTATGAAGCAAATTTTAGATAAAATCATTGCCGACAACACAAAAACCGCCGGAGAACTTCAAGTTCGCTCGGGGCATCCTAACTTAGCTTGCGGGGCTTTCCGCGAATTTTATAAGAAGACGCTCGGTGAAAACTATGCTGACAGAAAATCGCCTTATTTTCGCCAGACACTTCAAAATTTAAAACCCGGAGATATTATTATTGTTTCTTCTACTCAAAACACCTCAAGCGGTATGCATTGCGTTACCTTTGAAAAGTATGATGAGCATGGCAATATTCGTGTTAAAAGCTTAAACAGAGAATCCGATTATTCCGTTCCTTCAAGCAGAATTTTAGCTGTTGCACAAATCTCCAATCAATTCCAAAAGATTCTGATTGAAGAGCTTGAACGCAATCCGGAGCTTGCAAAACAGTTAACACAAGAAAACGGAAAATTTGCGGCTTTGCAAAACAAAAACACAAAAACTTATGACCTTTTAGCTATGTCCGAAGTTCATGGTTTTGCTTTCTCACAAAAACAGCGTTAATCTTAAAGAAACAGCCGTTCCGTAATCTGACTTTTGATTAAGTGCCGGGTGGATATAAAATTGAAAATCAGGCGTTAAAGTCATCCATTTTGAAAAGCCCCATGCCCAATAGGCTTCAAAAACATGTTCCGTATCATGCGCCAAAGGCTCGCCGACGGCTTCTTCATTTACTTTATTTAAGGCATAGCCCAAGCCGATTTGATCAAGCGAATTTCGGTTTAAGGGGTTTAAGTAAACCACCCCGCCCGACCATGACTGCTCGATGGTGTCCATATGCCCCGAAACACCGTTAACGCGTGCAAAAACATTCCATTTTTCGCCAATATTTTGCGACAAATTCAGCGACCAACCGTTTGTGGTTTGGGGTTGATCTTTGACGCCGGGTTGATTATAGAGCAAAACGGAAACTTGAGCCTCGCCCAGTTTGTTGGTCGGTGTCCATTCGACCTGACCGAACGTTGTGAAATGACCGTCATCAAAATTATTGACCTGAACGCTGATGGCGTCCACATTTGTGGCATCTTGCGCACCAAGTGTGAAGCTCCATTCATCATTCGGAGCAACGGTTGCAAAACCGCCGACACCGGCAATCGAATAAGTCGATGACGGGTTTTGAGAAAGAGCGTAGTTAATAAAATTGACCTGCTGATTTGAGTTGTAGTCCGATCCGTCCCAATTATAAATCGGGAATTGACCTAAACCCAAGGTGAGCCAACTCCAAGAACCGCCAAGCTGATAGTTATAATAAAGTTCGTTAAATTCATTTGTTTTATCGTCATAATCATTGATGGCGCTCACAACGCCCATACGATTGCCGATATCCGAGGCATCATGATTGCCGTAACGGATGATGGTGTATGCCGCATTAAGGCTTCCGGTGCCATATTCGTTTTTGAAGTTTGTCCAAGTAAAATAAGGATAAATATAGGCTTGAACGGCGTTATATTTGCCCGACGGCGCACCGCGTTGGGGCATAACCGAAACATCAACGCCATAATCAAAACCGTAGTTTTTGTTGAGCCAATATTTAAACATTGAATAGTCCGTGGAAAGCGAACGCGCGTTTGCCGTTGTTGCCAAAAGCATTGCGCTAAAGCTTAAAAGTAAACCTTTTTTCATGAACTTTCTCCAATTTTTTTATCAGATTTTTCAAATATAATCTTTTTTTGATAAAAATAAAGGGGGATTTTAAAATAAAAAAAATCCCCGCAATTTTAACTGCGGGGATTGATAAAATTATGATTTTATTTTCCTCCCTTTCCATAGCGATGTTTATTAAACATTATACGATGAGCGGACATTATGTTTTTTGCTGTTTCTTGCTGAATAGAGGCCGTTTCACGATGAGCGGCAGAAATTTCTCCTGTTTTTGTATCGCCTGTTTTCCCCAAATTTGCCCCGCTTCTTTTCGCAACTTTCATCTTCATCATTTGCATTTTAATTTCCAACGGATCAACACGCTCTTTAAGTTCTTTTCTTTCCTGTTTCTTAGAATGCTCCCAATATTCTTTTGATTCTTCAGATGTGCGTATATAAGGACGCCGAAACTCATCTTCAAAATCATCATAAGCATGTTCTTTCCACTCTTCTAATTTTTCTTTTGTCATACCTATGAATTCTTTTTTATCAAAATATTTGTCCCACACATAATTTGTTTCATATGTAGATGTATTTACAGCATCTTTAACAATATCATCTTCAATTTTGAATAGTATAGAAGTTGAACCTTTAAAATCATTTTCCCATGCAGCATATTCCAAATACTCAATTTTACTCATTGTCTTATCCTTTCTTAAAAAATGTTTTGCCAAAATGAAAATTTCCTCTTCATTGATTCCATTTTACCCCCCCCGATTTTTGTCAAGTATTTTTTGATAAAAAACGATGATTTTTTTGCTGTGATGAACAGGCACAAAAAAACCTGCACCGTAAAGCACAGGTTTTTGGTTGGATATTTGCGGTCTTTTATCTTGCGTCAAAATCACGTTGTGTGACTTGGTATGTATTACCTTTTTGTTGAACCAATCGTTTATATGGTTTATAAAAACATGTATTTTTAGCCGGAGCGTCTCCTTCTCGAATATACGATTCACAAACTTTTTGAACAATGTTTTCCGGTGTAATTTGGCTGATATCCTCTTTTGCCAAACGGGCTAATCCATATATTGCCACATCTTTTTGTGTATATGGATGGCTCAACTTGATTTCCCGATGTTCTGATCCGTTTTCATAACGCACGCCAACTAATTCGTTTCCTAGGCGTTGGAAAACGGCTTTCTGATCTTCTTTGAAAGATATTTCTAAAATCATGCCGTTTGCATCATATTTCATTTTACGCACCACATTGCCCTCAGCGTCTTCATTCACAGTTTCAACCGGCTCTGCTTTTTTATATGTTGTTACCGAATGCGCATAATTTGTTTCCAAATTTGTATAATGTTTTTCTTCACGCTTTACCGTACCGCCATTAACACTATATACAGTTTTTTCAGCTACGAGATTATTTTGATCATCATATTCAAAGTGCGTTACCTCTTCATATTCTTTATCTTCACTTTTTTTATAAGAGGTCTTCTTTAAGACATGAACTTTATTTTGAGCATCCATAGCAGTTGTTATTGTACTATAATCTTTGTTTTCGTAAGTATTTTTTTCGTATGTAACGTGTGTAAAATTATCTCTAATATCAATATGATTAACACTAAAATGATATTGGTCATTTTCCAAAAACATTTCCATTCGATGTCCGGTAATTGCGTCTTTGTTTCCAAAAAAATATGTATCCTGTGGAGTAGTTTTTTTATTTAAATTATTTAGATCATCATAAATCTCTGTTGTAACCAGTTCCTCTTTGTAATTATAAAACATACATACATTATTCTTTTCGCCTTTTAATGTAACGTTATGATCTATCATTTTATTCCGAACCACTCGGTATCTATCTTCGCGCTTAGCCATACCTTTTTCTTGCACTTCTATCGGAAGACCTCCCTCATTAATTGTGTATTCCATCGGAGCCATACTCATAAAAATGATCTCTTGACTATCATTGCCGTGATTGATGATGCGTGCTACCACATTTCCTTGTTTATCAGCGTATTCATCATAATGTTCCGGTTTATCAACAGCTTTGATTTCACCATTTTTAACAGCTTCATCAAATGCCGCTCTGCGTTCTTTATAAGAAAGCTTATAATTATTGTATGCCGGCCCATTTCTCAAAATAGTATTTTCAACCTTATGTTTTTCGGTATCTTTTTTGAGCAATTCGTTCGCACTATAACCCGCACCTCTGAGACCGAGAATAGCTGCCGCACCGGCAATGCCGAGCAAAAGGTTTTTTTTTGCTCTTTTTTTTGCTTCTTTTATATCTTCTCTTGTTGCCATTGTCTTACCCTTTCTTAAAAAATTTCTTTGATAATTTTATTCTATCATTTCTTAAAATTTCGTCAATCATATTTGATAAAAATTCTTGTTTGATTTAAGCTGTGATGAACGCTCATAAAAAGCTTGCTTTAAGATGATATGTTTTATAGACTGACGTATATTTTAAAGGTTAAAAAAACTGATGATTGCAAAATTAAGAGGCATTATAGACAGCATTTATGAAGAAAGCTGTATTGTTGACGTAAGCGGTGTGGGGTATTTGGTTTTTGCCTCATCGCGTACGCTTTCAAAACTCATCAGAGGAATGGAAGCAACTTTGCTCATTGAAACGGTGGTGCGTGAAGATTCCATTTCGCTTTACGGCTTTTATGACGCGTGGGAAAAAGAGTGGTTTTTGACCTTAACAAAAGTTCAAGGTGTCGGGGCAAAAGTTGCTTTGAGTATTTTGGCCGCCTTATCGCCGGCACAGCTTGCACAAGCCGTTGCGGCACAAGATAAAGCCTCGTTTTCACGCGCTTCGGGTGTCGGCCCCAAACTTGCCGCACGTCTTGTTACCGAGCTTAAAGACAAGGTGGTTACCGTGCCGTTGGGCGATGTCAAACTTGAAGATTTGGCTGACACAAATTCGAGCGATGAGCCGATGGAAATTCAGGGACAACAAAATGATGCCATTGAAGATGTGATTTCCGCGCTTGTCAATTTAGGTTATCAGCGCTTGGAAGCCTATCGAGCCGCTTCAAAGGTTTATGGCGCAAACAGCGACAAGCCACTTTCCGATCTTATCCGTCTTGCCTTAAAAGAATTTGCTAAAAAGGATATGTAAAGAATGGAAAACGAACGCATTGTCAGCCCCAAAGTTTTGCCCGAAGACGAAATAAAAGACGTTAATGTGCCGATTAATACAAGACCTGAAAGGCTTGATGATTTTATCGGACAAGAAGGTGCAAAACAAAACTTAAGGGTTTTTATTGAGGCTGCAAAATCACGCCACGAGGCACTCGATCATGTGCTTCTTTTCGGACCTCCGGGACTTGGCAAAACAACGCTTGCTTCCATTATTGCCAAAGAACTCGGCGTTAATTTTAAGGCCACTTCCGCCCCGATGATTTCAAAATCGGGCGATTTGGCGGCAATTTTAACAAACCTTGAGCCGAATGATGTGCTTTTTATTGATGAAATCCATCGCCTAAACCCCGCAATTGAAGAAGTTTTATATTCCGCGATGGAAGATTTTCAGCTTGATTTAATTATCGGTGAAGGACCTTCCGCACGCTCGGTTAAAATAGATTTGCAACCCTTTACGCTTGTCGGCGCAACCACACGTTCGGGGCTTTTATCAAACCCGTTAAGAGATCGTTTCGGTATTCCGTTGCGGCTTGATTTTTACACGCATGAAGACTTAAAAAAGATTGTGCTTCGCGGGGCAAAATTGCTCGGTATGCCAATCTCGGAAACAGGCGCAATGGAAATTGCCAAGCGCTCGCGTGGCACACCGCGCGTTGCCGGAAGATTGTTGCGCCGCGTGCGTGATTTCGGGGCTGTCAGCGGTGGGGCTGAAATTGACAACACTTTGGCAGACACGGCTTTAAGGCGTCTAGATGTGGACAATTACGGTCTTGATATGTTTGACAGGCGTTATTTAAACTGTATTGCGAAAAACTACGGCGGCGGTCCGGTCGGCGCAGATACTTTGGCTGCGGCTTTATCTGAAGAACGCGATACCATTGAGGAAGTTGTTGAGCCGTTTTTGTTAAAACTCGGGCTTATTGCACGCACACCGCGCGGACGCGTGATTTCCGAAGAAGGTTATCGCTATTTGGGGCTTAACCACGGAAAAATTAAACGTGATAACGAACAATTTGATTTGTTAAAAAATATTGAAAGAGATAATGATGAATAAAATTTTTCAAATTCCCGTCAGAGTCTATTATGAAGACACAGATGCCGAAGGGATTGTTTATTATGCGAACTATTTGAAATTTGCCGAACGCGCCAGAACTGAATTTCTGCGCGCCCACAAATGGACCGTTGAAACCACAAAAGACGGCGACAGGTGCGGATTTGTCGCACGGCATGCCGAAATTGACTATAAGCAATCCGCTTTTTTGGACGATTTGCTTTCCGTTTCGTGCGAAATTGAAGAGCTTCGCAACTCTTCGGTTGTTATTCATCAAGAAATTAAAAAAGGCGATGAGCTTTTGGCTGATGTGCATGTAACGCTCGTTTATATCAACATTAATCGTCATCGCCCGACGCGAATTCCTGATCAAATGCGCGAAAAATTGCAATAAAAAAGAGGTCTTAACGACCTCTTTTTTTATCGCCTTAATAGCTTCTGGCGTAGATGACGTCTATGGTCGCATCTTTGCCGGTCAGCAAACATTTGCCTTTTGTGCCAGATTGCTCTAAAGGCAGGCAGCGAATCGCAATTTTGAGCTCTTTTAAGAGTTCTTCGGTTTTTTCATCACCGCTCCATTTGCCTTTCACAAAGGCGACTTTGCCTTGTTTTCCGTCTTCAATCCACTCATTTGCCTGATTAAAATAAGCCTTAAATTCTTCAGGCGTTAAAATATCTGTTCTGATATTTTGATCCATACGCGCTTTGGCACGAGCAAAAAGCTCGTTTTGAATTTTTTCCAATCGGCTTGAAATCGTTGTTACAAAATCAGCTTTTGAAACAATTTCTTTGGCGCCGATATTCAAACGCTCACGAACCATTAAACCCTGATTTTCAATATCTCTTAAGCCGATTTCGCAAATCACGGGCGCACCTTTTCTTGTCCACTCCCAAAACTTGTCAACGGATTGTTTGTTGCGCTTATCAATCTTAACGCGGATTTTTTCACCGAAAGGCGTTTGTTTTTTGAGTTCAAGCGCGATTTCATTGATATATGCCATCACTTTTTCTTCGTCTTCGGCTTTTTTAATCACCGGCACAAAAATCACCTGATGAGGCGCAATGCGCGGCGGCACAACCATACCTTCATCATCGGCGTGCGTCATAATCACCCCGCCGATAAGTCTTGTTGAAACACCCCATGAGGTTGTGTAAGCAAATTCGGGTTTGTTTTCTTTGTTGATAAAGCTGATGTTTGCCGATTTTGCAAAGTTTTGCCCCAAAAAGTGCGATGTGCCGGCCTGCAAGGCTTTGCCGTCCTGCATCATGGCTTCAACGCAATAGGTATCAACCGCACCCGGAAACTTGTCGTATTCAGGCTTAACACCTTCAATGACAGGCATAGCCAAAAATTCTTCACAAGTTTTGCGATAAACTTCCAACAT
>CAJOLB010000003.1 GCA_905235385.1 uncultured Alphaproteobacteria bacterium
AAGAAAATGGACAAAACATATATATTATGCGTATTTAGGTCTGCTGATGAATACAAAGAAAAACACATGCAGAGTTTCCAATTACCAAAAACTAAAGAAAACCTTAAAAGAAGAGCACAATGCAGATGGGAAAATAAAGAATTCAGAGAAAAAATGACAAAATGGTGGGAAGCACAAAGACTTGCTTGGGACAGACATCCTGAACTTACGGAACAAAAGTCTGAGATAGCAAAATCATATCCGGGATTGGCGAAAATATTGGAGAAAAAAAGGAAAAAAATTCCTTTGATGCAGGGGGAAAAAATATATCTCTATAAATATTATAGAGAATGTCAAGAAAAAATGCCTAATCATATAAAAATAATAGAACAGGAAGCACGCAATATCTATTACAATGAGTGGGGATTAAAATAAAAATTTTTTGATATATAATAAACTTTATGGGTAGTTCAATTAAATCAATGAAACTTCATATCGGAATTTTTGGCAGAAGAAATGTCGGGAAATCAAGCTTTCTTAATAAAATTACTTCTCAGGATGTTTCTATTGTTTCAGACATTGCAGGTACGACGACGGATATTGTTGAAAAGGCGATGGAGCTTTTGCCGATAGGACCTGTTGTGTTTATTGATACGGCAGGACGGTTGCAAAATAAAAACGGTTTGATGGACGAGCTGAAAAAAGTTGTGCGTGTGATTAAAAAGGTTATACCTGATGCTCCGCATTTAACGCTTTTGACTTTAGACGCAACGACAGGACAGAACGCTGTTTCTCAGGTTGATATTTTTAAAGAAATTGTTGATGTGAACGGGCTTGTTGTTACAAAATTGGACGGTTCATCAAAAGGCGGTATTTTGGTTGCGATTTCACAAGAGAATCCGACTCCTGTTTATTTTGTCGGTGTGGGTGAAAAAATCGATGATTTAGATGTTTTTAAGGCGGAAGATTATGCTCAAAATCTTCTTGGTCTTTCATAAAGATTTTCTGAGATAAAAAAAAGAGGTCGTTAAGACCTCTTTTTTTTTAATAAAGTTGTATTCTTGACCATACAAACAGGACGTTTCCGTCATTTTTGATACCCGGAACATAAGCTGCTTGAAAATCAACTCTTTTATAGCCGATGCCAATCATAGGCAAAGGCAATGGAACCGGAATGTAGCTGTATTCATGACGTTGTGTCGCACCTATTGTAAAACCATAACCTAAACGCAAATCATGCCAATATTTATTTTTTAGGAATGCATAGCCAAACATTGTCTCGCCGTAGCCGTTTGAATCTTTGAAATACATCGCATATAAGCTGTGCCAATCACCATCTTCATCAAAACGAGAAAAGCCTAATCCTGCTCCCCACGGATTTTCATTATATTTATCAATATGTTCTTTATCGTATGTGAGGCGGTTGTGCCAAGCATAAAGAGGAACATAAGCATCATAAGAATGCTCGTTCCATGTTTCAATAACATTGTAGCGAATCGTACAATACCAATCACCTAATGTGTCGCATATTCCGGCTTTTGCGGAAAAAGGTGTCGCAAGAACAAGAGTTAAAATAAAAATTTGAAAGAGTTTTTTCATGTTATTTAATCCTATTTTTTTGAAATAATATATTTTAAATTTCCGTCAGCCGAAATTTTATCAATCACAGCTTTGATGAATTGGTCTATTTTTTTGCCTTCGCGGTAATCGGCGGGGGCAATCATATGAGCTCTTCCATCGCGGTTAAGCGAAGAGGCACGCTCTTTTTGGCCTTCTCTATAAACAGCCAATGTATGTCCGCCCGCTTTGTTGAGCATAGACATACAGGGAATATCGGTGTTTCCGTCGCCTATATATATCATATTTTCAAAGGGCAGGGGTTTGCATTCTTTTTGCATATGGCGATTTACGCCTTCCGTATCCGTGACATCTAAACAGCCTTTGTTGATTCGATACATATATTGAGTTTTTGATGTATAGTTTAAAATCATTGCGGGCCATACGGCGGCGCCGGTGTTATCATATAAAAATGTTGAGGCAAAAATTTCGGTGAATTTGTCGGCGATAGATGTGCCCTCAAGCATTTCTTTTAAGCCCGACGAGATGATAAAATGTTGGAGTTTTATGCCTTTTGAACGTGCATATTTATTGATTCGGTCAAAGTAGCTTTCAACACCCGGGAAAAACTTAATGTTTTTGCCGTAGCTTTTGAAATCTTCGCGCGTAATCGGCAAATTTCTTTTACGCGACTCGTCAATGGTTACTTTCATATAGGTTAGGATTTCATCGCCTTTTTGGTTTTTTGCAAGCTTGTTCGCTGTTGTCCAAAATTCAGACGGTGTCATGCCCAGCTTTTGAACAAAACTGTATTCTTGCATATTTCCGGGAGCAAGCGTTCCGTCAAAATCATAACAAATTGCCATAGGGATTAATGTGCGCATTTTCTTTTCCTATAATAAAACAAGAAACCAAATGGTAATTGCATTTATGAAAGAAAGCAATACTAAAAATGAGCCGATGTCTTTTGCCTTTTTTGACAAAGGATGTATTTGAGGCGAAATACGATCAATGCAAACTTCGATGGCGGTGTTTACACATTCGGCAAATAAAATAAAAATAAGCGAAAAAATGAGCAGGGCTTTTTGTTCGGAAGAAATATCCAAGAAGCAGGCAATCGGTGCAAAAATTATGAAAACAAGCAAATCTTCTCTAAAAGCCGGTTCGGACTTGAATATGGCTTTAAATCCGTCATATGAATAAATAAATGCTTTTAAAATGCGTTTCATCGGAGTGCTCAAAATGATTTAATCAGGCTTAACGTTAGCTGATTAGAAGATAAAATCAAGTATTTTTTGTATATCTTAAACAAAAACACTTGACGAGAGATTTTTTTTAAGATATACGGATATCACTTTCGAAGATGGAAAGGTGGCAGAGCGGTTTAATGCAGCGGTCTTGAAAACCGTCGAGGGTGCGAGCCCTCCCAGAGTTCGAATCTCTGCCTTTCCGCCAACAAAAAAACATCGACCTTGTGTCGGTGTTTTTTTGTTGACGGGAAGTGAGATAAGAACTCTGGGGGAAGAGTTCGACGGCAAGCGAAAGGCGGGCGAAAGAACGCCGGTCGCATTTGCAATGAGCGCAGACGCGGCGCAGATTTTGATAAAATCAAGCCAATCCTGCCATTGAAGCCAACAAAAAAACATCGACATTGTGTCGGTGTTTTTTTGTTGCAATTTTTTTAGTTTATGATACTTTCAAGCTCAGTTTTATATTTTTGTATCAATTAAATTCTTGTGCTATGTTAAAACCGAGAGAAATGGAAGGGCCTTTTGATTCTATGCCCCGAGCCGTCTTTGTTTCGGAAAGAGTCAAAAAGAAGTATTGGGGCGAGGACGAAGAGAAAGAGTCGGAAAAAGATAAGCAAGAGGCTTTTTAGTCCTGCTCTTAACAATGCTATTGAGAGTGTTTTTTTTCAAAAGAAACACTCTTTTTTTATTGTTTAAGTGTGAATAAAAATTCATAAAAAAATTGATATTTTATCTTTCTTGTAATACTTTGAGGACAAGTTTAAGTTAATTGAGAGGTTAAAATGGAACAAAAGATTGTCAAAGTTGGAAATGTTAATTTTTCAAACAAATTGCCTTTAGCGCTTATTTGCGGTCCGTGCCAGATTGAGAGCCGTGAGCACGCGATTATGATTGCCGGAACAATGCGCGAAATAACACAAAAACTTAAGATGCCTTATGTTTTTAAGGCTTCGTTTGATAAAGCGAATCGTACATCCATTAACGGTGCGCGCGGTGTCGGCTTGAGCGAGGGCATGAAAACTTTTGATGAAATCAAAAAGTTATATCCTGATTTGCCGATCGTAACTGATGTGCATGAAGTTTGGCAATGTGAAGAAGTTGCAAAGCACGTTGATATGCTTCAGATTCCGGCGTTTTTATGCCGTCAGACCGATTTGGTGGTGGCTGCGGCTAAAACAGGCAAGGTTGTGAATATTAAAAAAGGTCAGTTTTTAGCGCCTTGGGATGTGAAGAATTTGGTTCAAAAATCTGTTGATTCGGGCAACAATCAAGTGATGATCACCGAAAGAGGCACAAGTTTCGGATATAACACATTGGTTGTGGATATGCGCGGTTTTCCGCAAATGGCAAAGGATACGGGTTGTCCTGTGATTATGGATGCGACACACTCTGTGCAACAACCCGGCGGTAAAGGAAGTTCTACAGGCGGTCAGCGTGAATTTGCGCCGGTTTTGGCAAGGGCGGCCGTGGCTGTCGGTGTGGCAGGTGTGTTTATGGAAACACACGACAACCCTGATAAAGCATTGTCAGATGGTCCTAATACGATTGCCCTTCATGATATGGAGCGTGTTTTAACCGAACTGAAAGCTTATGATGACATCACAAAAAAGATGATCCATGATTATTAAACAAAAGCGGTGATTTTCACCGCTTTTTTAGTCGTTTGTTGTTGTGGTTGTTGTGGTGCTGCCATCTGCATTCTGACGTTTGACGGTTGTTGTGCTATCATCTGTGACACCATCTTTAATGTCTGAGCCGACTTCTTTTGTGCCGTCCCAAACATCAGATGTTACTTTTTTCGTGCCGTCCCAAACATCTGAAACGACTTCCTTTGTGCCATCCCAAACATCAGATGTTACATTTTTTGTGCCTTCCCAAACACCGCCGGATTCATTTTGAGCCAAAATAAATTCTCCTTGATTATCATTTTCATGTATTTTTGCATATAGTTCCTCTCCGGCAAAAAAACCGCCGACAGCCAAAATGGCAAGAGAAATATATTTTGTGGTTTTCTGCATAATGTCCTCCTTTTTGTTATAACGTTGTATGGTTAAAAATAAGCCGGTATTTATTTTTTTAAATAAAACTTTAGGAGGTTTGATAAAAAAAATTCAAAAAACAAAAAAAATCAGTTGACGGAAGAAAAAAGATAAGTTAAAAGTTCTTTACCACGGAACGTTGGTAGAGTGGTAATACAGCGGATTGCTAATCCGTCATCCCCTTAAAAGGATGCAGAGGTTCGAGTCCTCTACGTTCCGCCAAAAAAAGAGCGCCTTTAAAGGCGCTTTTTTTTTGAGGGAAAAGTGAGGTCTCGAACCGAAAGGCCGAAAGGAATTCAAAGCAACTTAATGTTGCTTTGAAACCTTGAGGGTGCTCGATTTGTTAATGAAAAAACGAGCGGGGGCGAAGTTTTTGAATGTTACAAATCAAACCGCACGAGCTGTTGAAAACAGCGTAGTCCTCTACGTTCCGCCAAAAAAAGAGCGCCTTTAAAGGCGCTTTTTTTTTGAGGGAAAAGTGATGTATCAATATCAATAATTGTGTTAATTTTTCCTTATCACATACAGTTATTATGACAACGGTTAATTAAAAGATTACATCTATATCGCGATATTATCGGGAGAGCCGAGATTAGATATAAGAAGCTGTAATAATTATAATAAGACTAACTTATTTCTTCCAAAACAACAGGCGTCGCTTGAGGTTTATCTCCGATTTGAATAAATTGATGAATCTTGCTTTCAACTTTTTCAAAATCCGATTCACTTTGGGCGTGTATAAAGCACAACGGTGTTTTATTATCAACTTTATCACCGATTTGGCAAAAGTTCGTAAAACCGGTGGCATGGTCAATTTCTTGCTTTGGATGCGTTCTTCCGCCTTTCAGTTCAATAAGCAAAAGACCGATATCGCGTGTCGACATCTTCCGAATATATCCCTCTTTTTTAGCAAAAACAGGTGCAACAAATGAAGCTTTGGGCATATAATCGCTCGCATGATCTGCAAAATCAGCCGGTCCGCCCAAGGCTTTAACCATTTTTGAAAAACGTTCTAAGGCTTCTCCTGATGATAAAACTTTTTCAATTTTTGCATATGCTTCATCTTTATCGAGAGCGAGTTTTGAGTTAATCAATGCCTGCGCACAAAGAGCCTTTGTAACTATATCAAGACGCGGATTAACATTCTGATTCTTCAAATATTGAACTGATTCAATAATTTCTAACGCATTTCCGACTGTATATCCTAAAACAGAATTCATATCCGTTAAAAGCGCAGTTGTTTTTGTTCCCGCATCATTTGCAACTTGTGCAATAGAATGAGCCAGTGCCCTTGCATCATCTATATTTTCCATAAATGCACCGTTTCCGAACTTCACATCCATCACAAGCGTTTGCAAACCCGCCGCCAGTTTTTTAGACAAGATTGAGGCCGTAATGAGCGGGATAGACTCGACTGTAGCACAAACATCTCGAACAGCATAAATACGCTTGTCAGCCGGCGCCAAATTTCCTGTTTGTCCGATAATGGCACACCCGACTTTTTCAACCGTTTTCTTAAATAGCGAGTTTGAAGGAGCGGTTTGATAACCTTCAATTGAATCTAATTTATCAAGCGTTCCGCCCGTATGCCCTAAGCCTCTGCCCGAAATCATCGGCACATATGCCCCCAGTGCCGCCAAAATCGGTCCTAAAACAAGGCTGATCTTATCTCCCACACCGCCGGTTGAATGTTTGTCAACCACAGGGCCGTTCAAATTCCAACTCAAAACATCACCGCTGTCACGCATCGAAAGCGTTAAATCAACGGTTTCGTCTTTATTTAAACCGTTCAGAAAACAAGCCATCGTGAACGAACCTATTTGAGCATCTGATATCTCTTCGTTTGTTACACCTTTAACAAAAAAACTAATTTCTTCTCGGCTTAAAACTTCATTATTTCTTTTATGGCGAATAATCTCTTGAGGTAACATATTACTTCTCCAAAAATTTCAAAACAAGACCTTGTAAATCGACTGCTGCCTGGCGCGCTTCAAAAAGGGTTTCTTCATGGCTCAAACCCGTAGTCTGAATATCGGCGCTTTGATTCGTAATTACCGAAATCCCCACAACTTTCATCCCGAAATAAACAGAAGCAATCACCTCAGGAACCGTTGACATCCCGACCGCATCAGCTCCCATCAGACGAAAAGCTTTGATTTCGGCTTTTGTTTCAAAATTAGGCCCGACAAGAAAAAAATATGTTCCCTCATAAAGCTTAATTTGATTTTCTCTTGCCGTCGTTCGCATTTTTTCTTGCAAATCTTTATCATAAGCATTGCTCATATCCGGAAATCTCGGTCCTTCTTGGTCATTATTCAGACCGATTAACGGATTTTGCCCCGAAAAATTAATATGATCCGTAATCATCATCAACGAGCCGGCCGGCATATCGGCTCTCAAAGATCCTGCCGCATTCGTTGCAATCACTTCCCCTATGCCGATTTTTTCAAAAGACGACATCATATCCTTCACAAGAGCCGGTGAATGTCCTTCATATAAGTGATAACGCCCGTTCATACACAAAACTTTCTTTGAGCCAAGAGTTCCTGCAATCAATTCTCCTTTATGACCGGCGACGCTGATTTTCGGAAAACCGATTTGTGTATATGGCACAACAATTTTATTTTCGATTTTATCTGCCAAAACGCTCAAGCCCGACCCGAGAATAATCAAAATTTTTGGATCAAAGCCGTTTAAGGCCGTCTTTATATTTTGCACATAAGTTTCAATCATTTTTTAAATCCTCATGGAAAGAAAAGGGCAATAATTCATCGATTCGATAAGACTGACAAATACCGTTCAGATCGGCGCTGTGAACAATCGTATCTTTATCCGAAAATTCTAAGATTCTCTGCAAACAAGCCCCGCACGGCATAATCGGGTTTTGACTGTCAGCGACAACAACAATTTCAGCAATTTCATATTCCCCCTTGCTAACCATTGCCGCAATTGCTCCTGCTTCAGCGCAAGTTCCGCAAGGATATGAAACATTTTCCGCATTTGCTCCTTGATAGATATGCCCCTTTTTTGTTAAAAGAGCTGCCCCGACCTTGAAGTTTGAATATGGTGCATATGCATTATTTCTAGCTTCAAGCGCTTGTTTAAAAAGTTTTTTAAGATCCGACATTTTATTTGCCTTTGTTTAAAAAAATTAATTGATTATAAAGATAATATACATTATTCTAACAATTGGCAAAGACTTTTTTGTATTTGATACAGGAGAATTATTTCGTGTTTAAGAAAATCTTTTTTGGCTTACTATTACTGATAATATTAGCCCTCGGTGGCCTTTCATATTATGTTTCGACAATTGATTGGAACCGCTACAAAACAAAAATAACCAACCAAATTGAAGACCTTACCGGCAAAAAGGTCGTTATCAACGGTCAAATTAACTTAAAATTTTTGCCAAAGCCGCATTTACGCGCCAACAACATCAAAATCTATAATTCTGATGATAAAAAGCTTTCCGAACCGATCGCCGAAATTAAAGAAATGGTTACGGATTTAAGCTTAATGCCGTTAATTCATAAACGCTTTGTCATTGACAAGATGAATTTAGTTGACGCTAAAGTTTTAATCGAATTTTTAAGCAATGGAAAAACCAACTGGTATTCCGACATTAATCAAAATCAAAACTTTAACTTGGCAGGTGTTGATATTGCTTTTAACAGCGTTATGCTCCAAAATTCAACGGTCCGCATCATTGATAAAGCTCTTAAGATGGATATTTTGCTCAACAAGTTGAACGCTGATATTTCTGCTCAAAGCTTGATAGGACCGTTTAGAATTGACGGAAACTTTATCAAAGACAATACCCCTGCAGGCTTTGCTCTTAACGTCGGCACCTTAACCGAAAGCTTTGCAACCTCTTTAAACCTTGTTTTAACACACCCATCTTCTGACAGCTATGCCAGATTTGACGGTTCTGTTCAATCAAACAACAGCGAAATTCAAGGCAACTTCACAATTGAATCCCAAAAGCCTTCAACATTCTTAAACACCATTTCAAGCCAAACACTTCTATCAGAACAGTATAACTACCCCTTAGCTGCTTCGATTGAACTCTCGGTTAACCCACGCCAAGTAGACCTTTCAAGCTTTGTTATCAAATATGGCGAACATCTGGCCGGCTCCGGAAAAGTTTTAATTCCGCTGCAAAGCATAACAAATGACCGTAAAAAAATTGATGTTGTCTTTGAGATGACAGACATTGATTTGATGCCGTTCGGCGAAATTTTAACAGAATATTTGAAAAAGTTTGATGAAGGCAGAAAAACTTTTGAGCCGGCGCTTGATTATGATGTTATAGCCGACATCACATCTACTCGTGCACACTATAATAATGATGTCATTCGCAATTTTAAGGTTAGTGCAGACATCGTCAACAACGTTTTAACCATTAAAGATTTGTCCGGTCTGTTCCCCGGCGACACCGAAATTTCACTGACCGGCGATATTTTTGAAAATGAAAAACAATTATCATATAACTTAAAAACGAAAGCTCTAAGCCAAGATTTTCTTAAATTCCTCGAATTTACGGGATACAAACCCGAAACATATGCTCAAAGCACTTATCGAAATGCAAGATCTGTTTTTGAAATTTCAGGAAACTTAAAACAAATCAAAATCATGCCTTTTGAATTCGGCTTGGATAAAATAGATGTGACGGGTGCGATTGGTATAAAGCGCGACCGCAGAAATATGTATTTCTTATCTCTTCAAAGCGAAAACATTAATTTTGACAACTATCTGAAACCATTGTCTGACGAACAAGAAAATTTATCCTTAAGCGAAAAAACAAAACTTTTCTTAAATCGTTTCAAATTTTTCAATCAAACGGATATGCATGCCGAACTTGGGCTGAAACTTGGTATATATAACAACACAGCCTTTGAAAATATGAATATTAATTTTGATGCAAATAATGGCGAGCTGAACATCAAAAAATTTGACATCGATCAAATTGCATCTTCAAAAGTTCAAATACAGGGAAAAATCTCAAATCTGGGAAACAATCCGACATTTGAAAACCTCAAATGCAATATTGAAACAGATAATTTTGAAACCCTAAAAAACAAATTAAACCTTGATTTACCAGATTGGCCCCTATTTAAAACGGCGAACGCAATTCAAACGCAAAGCATTATTTCCGGAACTCTTGATAATGCAAATATTAATCTTGTTTCTAAAATAGAAAAAATCAATACAAACTATACGGGCAAGATTTTCAGACAAGATCAAAAATTGTATTGGCGCGGAAATTTAGAATTAAAAGCACCTGATTTTGTAGATTTTGCAAACCAAATCAATTTAGATTATAATCCCATCAATCTTACCGCCAGCGTGTTTACTTTTAAGGCTGATGTAGAAGGTTCTTTTAACAATTGGCGTGCAACAAATGTGGATTCTTTTATCGGCGCGAACAACTTTACGGGAGCATTTGCTTATCTCAAAAAAGATGAAAGACCTGCTATTAAGGCAAACATGGCAGCAAATATGTTTGAATTTGATCGTTTTATTTCCATGCCTGACAAGAAAACTCAAAAAACAAAAAAACAAGCTCACACATTTCTTGCCACACCCTCTTGGGAACAAGCTCCCGTCAATTATGATGTGTTCAAAAATTTTGATTTAAGCGGAAAATTTAAAATCAAAAATCTGAGCTATATCGATTCCTATATTGAAAATGTTGACTTTTTAATGGATATTAAAAACGGAAACATTGAAGTTAAGAACCTGACGGCGACAAAAAACACAGCGCCGATGGCCTTAAACTTTGTAATCACAAATGCACAAACACCAACCATTAAAGGTAGTTTGAGCTTAACGGATTATCCTCTCGAAAATTTCGGCGGATCCGTATATAACATCAAAAAAGGGCAATTAAAATTCAAAGCAGATTATGAAGGCCAAGCCTCTTCGATACAAGCTTTTATCGATAATTTGAAAGCCAAGCTCTCTGCTGAAATTACAAAAGCCGAAGTTGAAGGTATTGATGTTGAGGTTCTTGAAGATGATTTATCTAAGCGTGACCGCTCCGATAATTTTGATTCTTTCCTAAAATCAAACCTATCTTCCGGTAAAAGTTCCTTTGAGATTATCTCAGCCACACTTGACATTCAAAAAGGTGATTTTGTAATTTCAGATGGTGCTATGCTTTCTCCGCTCGTAACGATTGATATTTCCGGAAAAGGATCTCTCGTCGATTGGAATATGGATGCAGGCTTTAAGATGAGATTTAATCGCCTGACCGATCAAAATTTGCCGATAACCTTTAATTTAAAAGACGATATCGCAAACCCGACATTATCTGTAAGTGCTGAAGAATTAAAGGGAAAGTATGATTCTCACTGGGCAAAGATTGAACAAGAAGCCAAGGAAAAAGAAGAAGCAAGACTTGCTGCCTTAAAGCAAAGAATGAGCGAAACTCAAGAAAGAAGACTAAAACAAGTCAATTTAATTACGGCTGAAATTAGTCCGCGTATTCAAAGATATAAACCCTTCAGTTCTGATGCGCGCATTCGAAGCGTTTATGAAAGTATTGACATCCAGTCTCAAGAAATGTTAGCCGAGCTTCGCAAAATTGAAAACAAGGCCATGGGAGAATATGAAGATAAAGATATCGATGACTTCAATTTAAAGCTTGATATTTATGATCCGCTCTTAAATGAACTCATTACCCAGTTAGATGATAATTACATTTTCGATTTAAGACTCCATATTGCAAATACCTATAAAACGATTTCAGATATTTACGAAAATTCTGTCGAAAAATCAAATAATTATCAAAATACTCTGAATTCATATTCAACGCGCTTAGTTCAGCTCAATTCTCTCGTTGTGCTCAACGACTTGATTGAGGTCAAAAGCGGTAGGGATTCGATTGAGGAATCAATCAGAAAAATTGCCGATATGTATACAGAAGCCTTCAAAATTAAAGAAGTTGCCGACAGTGAAAATAAAATTCCGATGCTTGATAAACATTATTCTTCATTATCAGATATTTATCAAAAAGCATCTGCTGAATTAAGAAAGTTGAATACAAATCTGGAAGACCTCTTTATTTTCATTCAAGATGTGATCTATTTTGAACAAACCGGAAAACATAAAACACAATCCAAGCAAAATACTCAGGTTCAAGAACAACCGACTATTGAACATCTTGAAACGGAAGCGCCGTCTGTAAAAGAGGTAATGACCACCATTGAAACGCAGACACCGCAAAAATTTGAAGCCCTGAAAGAACCTGAAATAATATCTGAGCCAGCTCAGCAAAAACAGGAAGATGAACTTGAAATTCCTGAAATAATTCGAGATATTCCTGAAATCGAAATTGAACAACCGGCTCGACCTCTCTTAATCGAAATAACAGATGACTATGCTTCCAAAGCAACGGTCAGCGGAACAGTAACCAAAAAAGGTCAAAAAATTGAAATAACACCGCAAAAACAATATGATAAGCCATTGTTAAGGCCGATTGCGGGCGAAGTCTTAATTGACGGAAATGTAACAAGAAATTAACTAGACAACTCAAATTTTGTATTATAAAATGAAATTGTGAGGTTGAAATGAAGAAATTATTAGCATGTTTGATGATAGCAATTTTGCATACTGCCGCCGTCCATGCGTCGACGGAAGATGGCAATATGCCGATTACAACCATCAAACATCTCTATTGCAACACGGAACACGGCATTACCATTTGCACGAATCACAAATTTGAGCCCTACACAGGTATTATCAAAGAAGAATATCCGAACGGACATTTGAAGATGATGGCCTACTATAAAAACGGCAAAGCAAACGGCCTGAGAAAAGAATATTACGACAACGGTCAGTTAAAAGAAGAGGGTTACTACAAAAACGGAAAGTTGGACGGTCTTGTTATTTCATATTATAAAAACGGACTGCTTGAAGAAGAAGCCTATTATAAAGACGGAAAGATCGATGGTCGTTGGAAATTATACAACGATAAAGGCGGTATCCAAAACGAAAAATATTTTGATAACGGCACAGAAACATCAACCGCGGCATACGGTTATCAATATCAATAAGTTTTAAGCCAATAACCACATTCAATATTTTCACCTGCTTTATGCGGTTCTAAGCGTTTGCCTCCAAAATATTCCAAAGCTTTTTCCAAAACTTTATGCGAGGCAATATTCCGCTCATCACAAAAAAGCAAAACCTCATCAAGGTCCAGGTTTTGTTTACACCAGTTCAAAACAAGTTTTAAACCCTTTAGCGTATAGTTTTTGCCGCGTTTTGAGGGAATAATTTCATAGGCAATGTGTCCGCCTCTTTGAAGCAAAAAAGCATTCAAAGCGTGGCGAACATCGAAAACTCCGACAAATATTTCGTCATCAAAGAGCCATAAAACAGTTGATGGGACGCGGCCCTCCGGTTGTTTTTCAGATGCGTTTGCTTTCAAATAGGCTTCATATCCTACAAAATGTTGTGTCGCAAACTCAGCCCCTTTTGGGGCGGCACTAATATCAAACGGTGAAGGATTTACTTTAATTTCAAGTAAACCGTCTTTGGCCTGATTAAACAAATCAGTTGACGGTTCTTTAATCAAAAGTGTCATTCTTTAACTTCTTTTTTAGTTTTTTTAGTTGTTACTTTAACACGTTTCACGCGCATTTTTCCGGCAGAAATAACTTCATAAATGCAATATTCGTCTTCAACCTTATCACCGATTTTAGGAGCTCTGCCCAAAAGGGTAAAAACATAACCGCCAATGGTGCTTTCATCTCTTTCACATTCAGGCAAAGCCATACATTCATAAACATCTTCAACCAAAACCTTACCGTCAAATTCGCATACACACTCATCAATTTTTCGGATTTCGGCGACCTCGTTGATATCGTGTTCATCCATAATTTCACCGACCAGCTCTTCTAAAATATCTTCCATAGAAAGCATACCCGCCGTTCCGCCATATTCATCCACAACAATCGCAAGGTGGGTATGTTTGCGCATCATCAGGTGCAAAACTTCCGAAATAGATTGATTTTCAGGCACAAAAAGAACTTGACGTGCAATTTTGTTAAGACGTCCCTTATCTAATTTTTCTTCTGCATGTTCCAACAAATCTCTGATATGAATCATCCCGACAACATTGTCTTTATCTTCGCCGCAAAGAGGATAACGCGTATGTTTGGTGCGTTTGACAAGGCTCATCACATCATTAAAATCATCATCTAAATAAAGACATTGCATATCTTGTCTGGGGATCATCACTTCATGAGCAAAAATCTCCGAAAAAGTAATGGCATTTTCAATAATATCACGCTCGGTATCATCAATCACACCGCCTTTTTGAGAAGCATTGACAATCAGCTTAATTTCTTCTTCAGAGTGCGCCATATCTTCTTCTTTGGCCGGCTCAATTTTCATCAAATGTAAAATTTGAAGTGTAAGCATATCTAAAACCCAAATAAACGGATAAAAGGCACGCTTAAATAAATAAAGAGGATAAGCAATATGCAAAACAAAAGTTTCCGTTTTTTGAATAGCCAAAGACTTCGGAATAAGCTCACCCAACACAACGTGCATTAACGTAATCAATCCGAATGCAACACCGAAACTGATGGAGTGCAACAAGATCGGATTATCTGCAAAAAATCCGCCCATCAAATCTTCAAAAAGTTTAGCCACCGCCGGTTCACCGATCCAACCTAAACCTAAAGACGCTAAAGTGATACCAAGCTGAATGGCGCTTAAATAACTATCCAAATGCTCGGTAATTTTTAAGGCAATAGCTGCGCGCTTATTGCCCAAACCGACCAATTCTTCAAGCTTTGTATGACGGATTTTAACAATTGCAAATTCTGAAACAACGAAAAAAGCATTAAATAAAACTAAGATTAAAACAAAAATAAATTTGAAAAAATAAATATAAAACGGATCCATTTTATTCTTTTATTACCTTTGATAATTGACAATTAAGGCTTATCTTATGATTTTATAAGCGACTTGTCAACAAACATTATTTGAAGCGAATAAAAATACGACATAATCTTGTTTCTTCACAAACATTGCAAAGATCTTCTAAATCAGAAACCGTCAAATTTTTAAGACAGTTATCGGGAAATGAACTGCAAGCTTTATCACCATACCATGTACTCGTATAAAGCGAAGGACTGCCTGAATAATCTCTCAAAATTTGAACTTGCAACAATTCTGATGACCAAGAAATCAATGTTTTATAAATATTTCGGCAAGATGCCACACTCACATCACTGTTATCTATCTGAGCCGTAATTGCCACATATCCGGTATCATGATGATAAATGCGGTATTGCGTCTTAAAAGCATCTTGTAATACTTCCCGATAAGAATCCTCTTTGAAATACATATCCTGCGGAATTTCTCCCATCGCTTTTAAAAGAGACACCCAAGAAGTTCTGTCACTATTAACAGGTATGTCCTTCAAATCATCCCAATGTCGAACAACCGCGGAAACAATCGTATTTACCTGCTCGGTTTGTCTGTTTAAACGGTGCTGTTTCATTGCTTTTGAATAACCCGATAATGCTCCGACGGACAACACACCGATAATTGCCAAAACGCCGAGCATTTCAACCATACTTCTGCCATTGTTATTCATTTATTTTCCCCTTTTAATGCGTAAAGAAAAAAACGAACCTATTTTTTTTATACTTTTTAAAATTTCATTTTAATTGATTCTTAAAGAAATTTTTGATATACTGATACAAAAGGAATCGTAAAAATTTAAGGTTCCTTTTTTCTTTACGCTTTTTGTAAAAAAAATGAGAAAAAGGACTTGACAGATGATTTTTTTTCATATAAAAGGTCGCTCAAGTGATAACCTTTCATAAGTTGTCACTCTGTCCAAGACTGTAGGCGGACAAACTCGTTTTGACCTTAATTTCCTACATAGACGGAGTTCAAAAGAAGGTTTTTTATAATCGTTTTTTTCTCCCTTTAATCGGACAGATTTGGTTGCCGCAAATATTGGCAAGCGATTGTTTTTGTTTGCGGTATGGTAAAAATTTTTTAGTGGAGACCATAAAGTGAACCGCGATGAAAAGAAACAATTACTCGACGAATTGCACGAGCTGATTAACGGTTCTGAAATTGTCGTTATTTCTCACTATAAGGGATTAACGGTTGCTGAAGTTTCAGAGCTCCGTAACGCAGTCCGCAAGGCAGGCGCCGGGTTTAGAGTAACAAAAAACCGCATTACAAAATTGGCTCTTAAAGATACAAAATTTGAAGGCTTGGCTGATTTATTCAAAGGTCCGACAGCAATCGCTTATTCAAGTGATCCTGTTGCTGCTTGCAAAGCTTGTGTCAACTTCGCTAAAGATAACGAAAAACTCGTTATTGTCGGTGGCGCGATGGGGACTGGCGCTTTAACGATTGATGAAATCAAACGTTTGGCAACCATTCCGTCAATGGACGAACTTCGAGCAAAACTTATCGGTCTGTTGCAAGCTCCCGGTGCTCAACTTGCCAGAGTTACAAAGGCATACAGCGAAAAAGAAGCCGCTTAAGGTTTTTGAGTTATTTAACAAAAAAAGTTTTAATTTTATTTTATTTGGAGAAAAAGAATGGCAGATTTAGCCAAATTGGTAGACGAATTATCAGCTTTAACAGTTATGGAAGCTGCTGATTTATCAAAAATGTTAGAAGAAAAATGGGGCGTTTCAGCCGCTGCTGCTGTTGCAGTTGCAGCTCCTGGCGCTGCCGGTGCCGCCGCTGCGGAAGAGAAGACAGAATTTGATGTTATCTTAGCCGATGCCGGTGCAAACAAGATTAATGTTATTAAAGAAATCCGTGCAATCACACAACTCGGTTTGAAAGAAGCTAAAGATTTGGTTGACGGTGCTCCGAAGACTGTTAAAGAAGCTGCTCCGAAAGCTGAAGCTGAAGAAATCAAAGCTAAGCTCGAAGCTGCCGGTGCTAAAGTTGAGTTGAAGTAATTTCTTTGACAACGCTATTAAAAAATCCTGATGGAAAACATCAGGATTTTTTTTAATCTTTTATCTTTTTATATTCCGCTTTTTGTAATTGCTCTAAGTCACGCAAGACGGCAATCCGGTATAAAACGGCCTTTACGGCAATGTCTATGCCTTTGCCTTCGCGGTAATCGGCAGGCAGAGCAAAATCGACACGATTGTCTTTGAGCATTTGGGTTGCTTTGCGTTTTTTATGGCTTTTGGGTTTGTAGACAGCGATGGGCGTTCCTTTTCTGTCTTTAACCATTTTCATGGAAGGGATATCGGTCAATCCGTCGCCAAAGTAAATAATTCGTGAATACGGAATGCGTCGGCTTTCATCGGGGGTGTATTCGTTCACGGCTTTGTCATCAAGTTTTCTTAGACCTTTGTTGATTTTAGATAAATATTGCACTTTTGCCTGATAGTTTACAACGCGTGCCGGCCAAACAGGAAAACCGTTTTCATCAAATGCAAATGCACAACCGGCAACTTCTTTAAAATATGGTCTGATTGAGCAGCCTTCGATAATTTCTTCGTAGCCTGATGAGATGATGTAGTGTTCAATATCTAAATCCAAATATTTCCCAAAATGATTGATCCGCTCGAACCATTCTTCGACGCCATCGTAATATTCAATGTTCTTTCCGCAATCTTTGAGCATTTCTTTTGAAAGGTGAATGTTTTTTTCTTTGGCGATTTTTGTGAAATAATACATACTGCCGGTTACTTGGTCGGCTTGGTTTTCCAAAGACCATGCATTTGCTCTTTTCCAAAATGTTTCAGGCTTTAGACCAAGCTTTGGAATAAGCAAATAATCCTGCATATATGTGGTGCTTAAAGTTTCATCAAAATCGTAAACAAGGGCAACTTTTGTTCGTTTCATTGTTTTAACTCTTTACTTGCATTTTTCAAAGCTATAATATAAAACGAAGAAGTTAAAATTTAATCAATAATAAAGGATTTTTTTAAAATGGCAGCAACAACAATGGATCAACTGGTCTCACTTTGCAAACGCAGAGGATTTATTTTTCAGAATGCAGATATATACGGCGGTATGCAAGGGGTGTATGATTATGGTCCTTTGGGTGTTGAGCTCAAAAATAACCTTAAAGCGGCTTGGTGGCGTGCAATGGTTTATGAGCGTGATGATGTGGAAGGGTTGGATTCTGCTATTTTGACGAATCGAAAAGTTTTGAAATATTCAGGACATGAAGACACATTTTCAGATCCGATGTGCGATTGTAAAAAGTGCAAGGGGCGTTTTAGAGCAGACCATATTACAGACGGAAAATGTCCGAATTGCGGATCTACGGAATTAACGGAGCCGAGGCCCTTTAACTTAATGTTCAAAACGCAGGTCGGCCCTGTCGAATCGGACGAAAATTTGGCATATTTGCGCCCCGAAACGGCTCAAGCCATTTTTACACAATTTAAAAACGTTGTTGATGCAACATCGCGCAAGTTGCCGTTCGGCATTGCTCAAATCGGCAAGTCATTCAGAAATGAGATTACACCGCGAAATTTTATCTTTCGTGTGCGTGAGTTTGAACAGGCTGAGCTTGAATATTTTGTTTATCCGGGAGAAGATGAAAAATATCATGAGCTTTGGAAAGAAACACGTATTAACTGGTGGGTTGAACAAGGACTTAAACGCGACCATATGAATATTTATACAACCCCAAAAGATGATTTGGCACACTATGCAAAAGCCTGCTATGATATTGAATATCAATTTCCGCACGGTATGGAAGAATTAGAGGGAATTGCAAACAGAAGAGATTATGATTTAGGCAACCATACCAAAGGTCAAGATGAATTTGATTTGGAAGCACATTGTCATAAAAATCAGGATTCAACGACAAAACTTTGTATTCGAGATGAAGAGAATAATAAGTGGGTTATTCCTTTTGTGATTGAGCCTTCAATGGGTATTGATCGCGGTGTCTTGGCGGTTATGACCGAGGCCTATACCGAAGAAGATTTGGGAGGCGGTAACAGCCGAATCGTTTTAAAACTTAAAAAACACTTGGCTCCGATTAAGGTTGCGATTATTCCGTTGAAGAAAAACAGCGAAGAGATTATGGCTAAATGCCATGAGCTTAAAAACAAATTGATGAAGCTCGGTATTGGTCGCGTTGCTCTTGAAAATACGGGAAATATCGGAAAAGCTTATCGCCGCCATGATGAAGTCGGCACGCCGCTTTGTTTGACGGTTGATTTTGAAACGCTCGAAAATAAGCCCGAATCGGTTACGCTTCGTGATCGTGATACGATGGAGCAGATTAGAGTTAATACAGAGGATTTGGCGACGTATTTAAAAGAGTATTTTTTATAAAAAAAAGAGAGGAACATTATTTCCTCTCTTTTTCCCTTTTTTACAGCCCAATGCCGTAAATACTTAAAGGGACCTCTCGCCTAAAGCCGGAGCATTTTCCATCTCCCATAACGCTCTAAGCTTACTTAATGTAATGATGATTTTTTGAATATCAATGCGGGCTAGACGAATTATCTATTTTATCATGTCGCCGGTTTTAAATTCGAATCCGCGCAAAAGTTCGTCAATTGTCATCGCGCGTTTTCCTTGTCGTTGTATCTCAAGGATTTCTAAAGCTTTATCGGCGCAGGCAATAATGAGTTTTGATTTTCCTTCTATAATTTGAGCCGGTTTTGCGCTTTTATCTATAACTTTTGCTCTTAGTATTTTAAAGCGTTCACCGTTGTATTCAAAATAAGTCGCAGGGAAGGGGTTAAAAGCTCTGATTTTGCGTTCCAAATATTCAGCGGATAAGTTAAAATCAAGCTTTTCTTCCTCTTTTTCAAGTTTTTTGGCGTATGTTACCAACGACTCATCTTGAGGTAATGGTGTTATTTTATCAAAATTTTGCAAAACATGGCTCATCAAATCTGCGCCTAAAACCGAAAGCGAATCGTGGAGCGAACCGCCTGTTGTTTCTTTTGTTATCGGAACGATGCCTTTTTCATACATTCTGCCGGCATCTAATGCTTCAACAATTTCCATGATGGTAACGCCGCTTGAAGAATCGCCGGCTTCAATGGATCGCTGAATAGGGGCAGCTCCGCGCCAGCGAGGTAAAAGAGAAGCATGCACATTTAAACAGCCCAGAGGAAAAGCTTCGATAATCGGTTTTGGTAAAATCAGGCCATAAGCGGCCACAACAGATATATCTGCATTCAAAGCTTTGAACGATTTTTGAGCTTCTTCATCACGAAGGGTTTTGGGCGTTCTGACCTCAATGCCGTTTTTTTCGGCAATTAAATGAACAGGGGTTTTTCTTAATTCATTTCCCCTGCCGGATTGTTTCGGTTCTTTTGTATAGACACAGACAACATCATGCTCTTTAATCAATCGCTCTAAAACAGGAGCGGCAAAATCAGGCGTGCCCATAAAAACAATTTTCATTTTCTTTTTCCTTTTTAATGAAGCCGCCTTTCGGCGGCTTTTTTTTAATCTTCAATGCCCATCAGTTTGTACTTGATTTTAATTTTGTAGTCTTTTGCATAAGAATCGAGCATTGCTTTTTGCAAGTCAGCACTCAGGCTTTGCTTGTTTTTAAGCATAACCAGTGCCTTTTCATTATCATCCAACGGAGCAGAGTTTTGATAATCTTGTTCGGCAACGGCGATAATGTAGCTATCACCTGATTTTGCCTGATAAGGAACATTGAGTTCTTGCATAAAGAGTTCCTTGATGTCGGCATAATTCAAATCAGCAAAAGTTTCGTTACGTGTGATCGGTTGTGATTTATATGAAGTTAAACCATAACGACGCACTGTTTGGGCAAAGTCCGAACCATTTTCTAAGTCATGCATGATATCGTTAATTTTTTCTTGTGCAATGGCATCTTTTTCGTTTGATTCCCATAAGGCTTTAATTTCAGGAGAAACTTGTTCAATGCTCTTTTGGTGAGACTCGTTGATTGCATCAATACGCAGTATCGCAATGCCTTCATCTGTTTCGATTGTTTGGCTCGTTTCGTTTTCAGCATAAGAAAAGGCTGCGTCAATAAAATCAGATGAGCTAATGAGGTTGGTGAGTTTTTCAGGTTTTCCGGAAGCTGTTCCTTCATCATTTAAGGCTTGAACTTTTACGACAGAAGTATTAAACTTCGACGCAATTTCTTCAAGCGTTTTTCCGGCGCCGAGTTCGTCTTCAATTTTGCTCACCGTTGCATAAATCTGATCATACAGGCTTTCATTTAAGATTTCATCTTTGATTTCTTTGGAAACTTTTGCATAATCGGCTTTTGACGGAGGCGTTACCTCGGTTACTTTCATAATTTGCCAAATTTCGCCGACTTGAACGGGTTTTGTGTATGTGCCTTTTTTCAAGGCAAATACATCTTCTGCGATTTCAAAAACAAGTTCGTTTTCAGAAACGACACCAAGGTCTGTTTCTTCTTTTGTTTGGTGCGCTTTAGAATCGGCAACAGCATAAAAATCACGACCTTTTTGAAGTTCAAGATAAGCGTCTTGTGCATCTTGTTCGTTTTCAAACATCATTTGAAGAACATTGCGTTTTTCAGGAGTTTCATAATTTTCAATGTGTTCGTCGTAGTATGCTTTAATTTCATCATCGGAAACATTGATTTGAGATAACACATCATCAACAGAAAGATAAACAACCGACAAATCACGCGTTTCGGGCGCGATGAAAGAAGAAGCAAAGTCATCATAATATTGCTCAATTTCATCTTGAGATATTTGGCGCTCCACTTTCATTTCCTGAGGGTTAATCAGAACATATCTGAATGTGCGACGTTTGTTGTCTATTTTTAACTCGGCATTTAAGAGCGCTTGAGGAACGTTAATGTTTCTGGTCGGCCATGAAATTAAGATTTGTTCGGCTAAACCGCGCTCAACAGAACGTGTGTATTCCGACTCGCTGATGTGGTTTTCAGATAAAACGCGACGAAAAACATCACGATTGAATTGACCGGATAAATCTTGGAAAGCAGGTTCGCTCATGACAATGCGGCCAATCAGTTCGGGGCGGAAAGAAACATGATGTTTTTTGGCGGTGCGGTCAATGATGGCATCTTTGATCATCTTTTGAGCGACAGCGTTCATTAATGAGGAACGAATCTGTTCATTCTGTTCTTCGTTTAAGTCAATGTTCATAATATTTTTTGCGGCATTCAATTCTTTTTGAAATTCGTAAGAAAATTCTGCCTGAGAAACCTCAATGTTGTCAACTTTAATGACGGTGCGGTTGTTTGAGGCACTGGAGATATATCCCGTAATGCCGAAGAGAGACATAAAACTTAAAGCGGTTAATGTTAAAATTAATTTTGCGATCCAGCTTTTTTGTGCTTTTGCTAATTTATTAATCATTTTTCTTTCCTGCTAAAAAATTATTTTTGAGGGCATTATAGAAGTATTCGATTTAGAATGCAAATAATAAATATTGATGTTGAAAAGTTTTTTAAACTGGAAAAATGAAAAGAGGTATGTTAGAAAATGTTCAGTTTAAATTTTTTTATAAGGAATTGATATGTCTCGTAAAGTTCTTATTGCCGGAAACTGGAAAATGAACGGCTTAATTAAAGGCAGCCAAGCGCTTGCCAAAGAAATCGCGCTTGCAACAAAGAGTTTAAAACCTCAGGCGGAGGTTCTTGTTTGTCCGCCTTTTACATTGCTTACAACCGTAAAAAAAGCGCTTCGCGGTTCGAGGGTTATGCTTGGGGCACAAGATTGCCACATGGAAGAAAAAGGAGCCCATACAGGTGATGTCAGTCCTTATATGCTCAAAGATGCGGGGTGCGATTATGTTATTTTAGGGCATTCGGAGCGCCGAACAGACCATAAAGAATCGAGTGCGCTTGTTAAAGCAAAAGCCGAATCGGCATTGAAAGCCGGCTTAAAGGTTATTATTTGTGTCGGTGAAACACTTGATGAACGCAACAAAGGAAAGGCTTTAAGCGTTACGGAAAAACAAGTTAAAGACTCATTGCCGGACGGTGCGACAGCTAGCAATACGGTTATTGCTTATGAACCTGTTTGGGCAATCGGTACGGGTAAAACAGCGACTCCTCAAGATGCGCAGGAAGTCCATGCGCATATCAGAAAAGTTCTTGCGCAAAAACTGTCTAAAAGTGTTGCAACGCGTATGCGTATTTTGTATGGTGGTTCTATGAAACCGCAGAATGCGTCTGAACTTTTGAATGAGGAAGATATCGACGGCGGTTTAATCGGCGGTGCAAGTCTTAAAGCTGAAGACTTTATGACAATTGTAAGCAAAGCTAAATAATAAAGAAAGGAATTTTTAATATGGGTTCTATTTTACTTGTTGTACATTTGATGACAGCCATCTTTCTGGTTGCAATTATTTTAATGCAACGTTCGGGTGGCGGTGCGCTGAACGGATTGGGCGGCGGTAGCGGTGCGAACAGCTTTTTGAGCGCACGCGGTACGGGAAATTTGCTCACGCGTTTAACGGCTATTTTGGCAACGATATTTTTTGTGACAAGTATTTCTCTTTGCCTCTATTACAGAGGAGCAGAGCGCAAGCCGACTTCGGTTGTTCAGAGTGTGCCTGTTTCGCAAAATGTTCCTGATGTTCCGACAATTCCACTCGGAAAGTAAGGTAATGGGTATTTGATCAAAACATAGGCATCTTATCAAGATAAGGTGCCTATTTCACTTTAAATGATGAGGGGTTTATATTATGACAGCAACGCAGACAAAGTTTATTTTTATTACGGGCGGGGTGGTTTCATCGCTCGGAAAGGGGTTGGCATCGGCTTCTCTTGCAACAATTTTACAAGGCAGAGGTTTTAAGGTCAGACTTCGCAAGCTTGATCCGTATTTGAATGTTGACCCCGGAACAATGAGCCCTTATCAACATGGTGAGGTTTATGTGACCGATGACGGAACGGAAGCTGATTTGGATTTGGGACACTATGAGCGTTTTTCGGGTGTGGCGGCTACAAAATATGATAGTGTTACATCAGGTAAAATTTATCAAAATGTGATTAATCGCGAACGCAGAGGAGAATATTTGGGTGCGACTATTCAGGTTGTGCCTCACGTTACAAATGAAATTAAAGATTTTATTTTGTCTCATTTAACGGATGAAGATTTTGTTTTGTGTGAAATCGGCGGAACCGTCGGCGATATTGAAGGGCAGCCGTATTTGGAGGCCATTCGTCAAATTGCGTATGATTTAGGACGCGAAAGAGTGATGTTTGTGCATTTGACGTTGTTGCCGTATATTCCGACAGCGGGCGAATTAAAGACAAAACCGACTCAACACTCCGTTAAAAAGCTTCAGGAATATGGTATTCAGCCTGATATGCTTTTGTGCAGAAGCCAAATCCCTGTTGAGCAAAATGAAAAAAGAAAGCTTGCTTTGTTTTGCAATGTAAAAGAAGAAAATGTGATTACCGCTTTGGATGTGTCTAATATTTATGAAGTTCCGCTTGCATATGCCAAGGAAGGAATCGACCGGGCGGTTTGTAACCATTTCGGTATTGAGTGTCAAGAACATCACACAGATTTGAGCAAGTGGCAAAACATTGTTGATGTGGCAAAAAATCCTTCAGGGATTGTTAAAATTGCGGTTGTGGGTAAATATACGCAACTTCTGGAGGCTTATAAGTCTTTGCACGAGGCAATTAAGCACGGAGCAATTGCCAACCATTATAAGGCAGATATTTCGTGGATTGATTCTGAGCTTTTGGAAAAAGATGAGCCGGAAAGATATTTAAAAGATGCTCTGGGTATTATTGTTCCGGGCGGGTTCGGTAAACGCGGAACATTGGGCAAAATCAATGCTATTAAATATGCAAGAGAACATAAAATTCCGTTTTTGGGCATTTGTTTTGGAATGCAGATGGCTGTGATTGAGACGATGCGCAATGTGGCAGGGGTTAAAGATGCGGATACGACTGAATTTAACCCGACGTGTACACCTGTTGTCGGTTTAATGACCGAGTGGCAAAAGGGGGATGTGACCGAAAAACGTTCGAAAAACGGCGATTTAGGCGGTACAATGCGCTTAGGTGCTTATCCGTGTGTTTTAAAAGAGGGGAGCAAGGTTAGAGAGATCTATGGGCAAAATGAAATTTCAGAACGCCACCGCCATCGCTATGAGGTCAATATGAATTATGAACGAACCTTAAAAGACAGTGGTATGGTTGTGAGCGGAAGATCGCCTGACGGAGAGTTACCTGAAATTGTGGAAAGGGTTGATCATCCTTGGTTTATCGGGGTACAATTTCATCCGGAGTTGAAATCAAAACCGTTTGCACCGCATCCGCTGTTTGTTTCATTGATTAAGGCCGCAATTGATTTAAAAAAATCTTGATTTTGTAAGGAAAGTATGTTTTAATTATTCTTATGGGGAAAAAGATATGAAAAAGATGATAAGTTTATTTGCATTTATGTTTTTGTTGCCGGCGATTGTGCGTGCAGATTCATGTTCTACATTACCTGACTGTGAAAGTATGGGGTATTTTTTAGGTTATAATGCGGCTTGCGGGACTGATGATTCTCGCTATATTTTCTGTCCGTATGATACAGATTATCGCAAGTGTGTGGATTATGACTGTGAGGGTATGGGATTTACACAAACAGATAAAACAGAGTGGTGTAAGACAATTGTCAATTGTTTATATGATTCTGCTTATACGCTTTGTGATGAACCTAAAGATATTGACCCTGAGCCGCAGCAAGGGACTTGTGAAGTTGTGACTTGCAATCCCTTAACATTTCCATTTACAGATAAGAGTGTTGAACCGCATGGTAAGTGGAGCGCAAAATGTGTTCCGCAAGATGAGGATTGTGCGAAGGGGGATCCGAGATGGGCGTTGGTTGGTTGCGTGGAAGGCTGGCACCTTAACAGGAGCCATACGGCTTGTGAAGAGAATTGTGAGCCGATTATATGCGATCCAACTGAATATCCGTATACTGATGTGTGGATTCAATCTCAAATATCTCTACATGCTCATGGTTCCGGCGATATTTGTTATCCGAGATTAGAAACTTGTGATTATCAAGGTAGTAAACGTTACACCGATTGGACATGTGATAGCGGCTATCATGATGAAGATGGTACTTGTGTGGAAGATGAATTCGTTTGTAACGAGCCAGATGAAGATTGTAGTGATTTAGGAAGTGGTGCTGTTATATATACACCAGGTGTTAATCCGCCTTCTACATTTGCTCTGTTTTATATCTGTACACCAAAAGTAAATTGTGAACGAACCGGTCCGGATATTCATTATTGGAGATGTCCTCAAGGTTGGGAACGAGATATGAGCATACCGGGGTGTGTTGTATCAAATTAGCTTCAGAGTTGTTCTGATTTGACCGCTTAGAGCTAGGAGACAGATTTCTTTGTCAATTATATCGAGTGTGAAGCTGATTAAGAATGCATGAGGCAAAAAAGAAGCCCCTCGCTGATGCGAGGGGTTTCTTTTTAAGCATTTTGGCCGTTAACGCAGGGTTTTGACCTTGACGATTCCGACGCCGGATTTCGGCCAAGGGGTCTTGTTGGTCTCAGCCTCCTTTTTCATGGCGTTCAAGTTGGCATTCGAGACGACCTTTTCGGTGCCGTTTGCGAGCTTTTTGGTTGACTTGCCGTCAACAATGTAATAAGCAGACTGACCGGCGTCGGTGTAGGCATAGATAATCCCCTGATATTTCTGTTCGAGGATAACGTTGCCGTTTTCGGGGTCGTAGATGCCGTATTTGCCGGTTTCGTTTTCGGCGAACAGGAGACCAAGCATCGGATAATATGTAAAATCCTTGGCAGGTCCGCAAAGTTCGCGATGGGGCAGGAAGAAGTATTTGCCGGCAGATGTCTTAAAGATAAAATTGTTTTTGCCGGCGCCGGCTTCGGTGATGTTCAGGTCCTCGAATATCCGCTGTCCCGTGTTGTCGAAAATGGCGAAGTTGTTGGCCTTGGCGGCGATGATGTAGTCGAACTTGTAGTGGACGATTTCATAGACAGGTTCGACGATGACGACGTTCGAAAGGGTGTTCTTCACGCCGACATACTCGGTAGTCTTATCAATCTTCTTGGTGAAGGAGACGAGGTTGGTGTTTTCGCCCAACTCTTCAACTTTGGATTGATAACAGGAAGTGGCACAAATGGCCAAAGTGGCAGCGCATGCCACAAAGAACAAAAATTTCTTCATAATTGAAAAGTATTTTGAAGGTTCGAAATAATAGTCATAATCTGATTGAAATATAGACAAATTTATCAAAATTTCAGATATTGTCAAGAATAAATTCATTTTGTTTTTTATACACATGTAACAATTCGTTACGTATTGTGTTTTTACAAAATGATGATGTTTGCATATTCTCGTTGTCAGTATTGGATTAATATATAAGGACTATTAAAATGGCAAAAATTCATGCCTCAAGTGTCGTCGAAGACGGTGCTCAAATTGCATCAAGTGCTGAAATCGGACCTTTCTGTTTTATCAGCGCAAAAGCAAAAATCGGTGAAAATGTTAAATTGATTTCTCATGTAACTGTTTATGGAGATACAACAATCGGAGAAGGAACTGTCGTATTTCCGGGAGCTTGTTTGGGAACAGGTCCGCAAGATCACGGCAACGAGTTTCAAGAAGGAGCCAGACTTGTAATCGGTAAGCACAACGTTATCAGAGAAAATGTAACAATGCATGCAGGAACGCCGAAAGGTCAAAATCCGATTAAGGGCGAAGAACCTCAAAAATTGATTACGATTGTGGGTGATGACGGTATGTTTATGGCAGGTTCACACGTTGCGCATGACTGCGTTGTCGGAAATAATGTGATTATGACAAATAATGCGGTTATCGGTGGTCACGTTCGAGTCGGAGATGGTGCTATTTTAGGCGGAAACTGTGCCGTTCACCAATTCTGCCGTATCGGTCGAAAAGCTATGATCGGGGGTTTGTCGGGTGTTACACGTGATGTGATTCCTTTCGGTATTGTAACCGGCGACAGAGGCAAATTAAGAGGTTTGAATGTTATCGGCTTGAAACGCAGCGGTTTTGATGAAGCTACAGTCAAGTCTATCACACGGGCTTATATGTATATCTTTAAAGGCAAAAGCGGCACTTTTGAAGAAAGAGTTAAGCTTGCACGCGAAAAGTTTAAAGATAACTCGATGGTTATTGAACAGCTTGATTTTATTGATGAAGCGTTGGAAGGGCGACGCAATATTATGACCGCCGAAGTTTAAAAATGCGTATAGGGGGCTTGTATAATTGACCACTAACGAGGGCTTTTCCTTCTTGTGTAACTATTTGTACACGTCGGCGGAAAAGTCCTCATTATTTGTTTAATTCTCCAAGCCCATGGATTCCATAATTTTTTCGTACGCTCTCCGCATTTAAAAAAAATATATTGACAAAATTTCTAAAATTTGCTAGATTCAGAATCGGAAAACCAATTAAATAATATAGCAATGAAAAAATTATTACTTTTGCTTGCTTTCGTTGCGAGCCTGTGTGCATGCACAACTCAAACCCAAAGGGCTAATGCTCTGATTGGAGAGTATGAGGAAAAGTATGAACTTGCAAACTGTGAGCTTAATGAGCTGATGGTGTCTTTTTCACCTGAAGAATGGGACTATGTAATTGCCAACGCAAATTATTGGGCTAATGAAACCATAATTGCCGTTGGCAAAAATTGGAAGCTTGAAATGCAGCCGATGGAAGAGCAAAGATTATCTCTTGCCGGCGAAGTTGAGAAGGCCAAATGTCCTCTGACAAGTGAGCAAGATGTCGTTCTTCACAAATACGCGGAGGCAACTATGTATCTAGCCACTGTCAAAGTGTTGAAACGGTGGCTTGAGTTAAATTAAAAAAAAGCGGCTTTCAAGCCGCCTTTTTTTTACCAAATTTTGTAATCCGTTTGATAGCCGAGTGACAAACCGACTGTCGTGTTGCTGCGGTATTTGTCAGCCGCACGTGTTTTGGCAATTTTGTAATTGACAAACGGCGCGAAAGATAAGTTTCCGACAATTGTGACATCTAAACGATTGTTCGTTTCAGCTTCATATTTGAAATCTGTGTTACGATATTTGTCGTAAATGAAAAATTTTCTGAAAAATCCGTCTGAAACAAATTTCATATCATCTCTGATTTGATATTCAAACTGATAGCCTACCTCACCGGCGGTTTTCATATTTGTATCGCCATAAGTGAAATCGGCTTCTTCAACGGCTGCGACATATAATTCTTTGAAATACTTGCCTTCATAAAGCTTCAAACCTGTTTTACCGCGCAAAATTTTGGTGCGGTATTTTTCACCGTCCTGTGCATCTCTGAACTCTGTAAATTCGGTTTGATAACCCAAATTAACAAACGGACCGACAATCCCTTGATCTAATTTCCAAATTTTATGTGTATAATCTGTGGTAAGCAAAATTTTATCAGCGTTTTCACTTTTGGTCTTTTCGCCGTTGTTGTCCGTTTCGCTTCGTCCATATTCCATAAAGAGACTGTTGAGCCAAACGAGCGATTCGTTGTTGTATTCGATATTTCCGTCAAAAATGCCCGTAAACACTTCTTGTTCGTCAGATGTAAAAGTTCCCGGATAGTTCGGGTCTTCTCTGTTGGTGACTGAATTTTGATTATATTGAACGGCAATGCGTTTTAAGTTTGCCGTTAAACTGCTTGCATTTTCAGCGACTTCAGTTTCTTCGGCCATGGCGGCGATCGGAAAAAGAAGAATTGAACTTAAAAGTGCGAATTTAAATTTTGACATATCAAAAACCTTTCCTTGAGTTAATGTTATATGAGGAAAGCATAGAATATATTATATCTTTATAAAGAAGTTTTCTTGAATTTCTCACAAAAAACTTAGCTGCGATCAAAGATCGTGTTTACCGCAATCATAATCTTGTCAATTCTTTTAATCGTGGGTTTGGGGGACATAATTTCCCAACCGCGATGGGACATGATGTCAAAATAGCGTTTATATATATGAAAAATAAAACGCAAAGGTCTCATGGTCTTTTTGTTAGAAGCACTGATCATCTTATGGGCTCTCGTAAAACATTGAGCGGCTTGTTTTGCAAGTATTTCTCGAGCGTATGTCAGATTTTTGTCGGTAATGACTGTTGTGGGAATATGAGATGAGATATCGGCCTGTTCTAAAATTTCTTTTGGGATATATAAATGTTGGTTCAGGGCATCGTCCTTAATGTTGCGCAAGATGTTGGTAATTTCCATGGCCATGCCGAAATTAGATGCTAATGTGCGCTTTGAGGCTTCTTTCATTTCGTCCATAATCAGCAAGGTGATATATGTCGGGATAACAGCAGAACCTTGGCAGTATTTGTTAAAAATTTCTGTCGTCGGGGCTTGAAGCGGCTTTGGAAAGTCAAGCAAAGATGCTTCTAAGATTTTTGAGAAGTCCTCTTTTTGAATTTTAAAACGCATACAGTTTTTATAAATTTTTTGCCCTATTTTTGTTGCCGGAACTTTCTTTTCATATATGTTGTCAAGCTCAATTTTCCATGCACTTAAAAGGTCTTCTTTTTCATTTTGAGGCAGGTTGCTTTGAACGATATCGTCTAAATGTTTAACAAATGTATAGAGCGTGTATATGGCTTCACGCTTTGCCTTTGGCAGACCTTGCATACACCAAAAAAGCGTGGCTTGAGATTTTCGAACAATACGGCTGACAGCACTCATTGATATTTATCCTTTTGATTTAACTTAATTGAATATTTTTTGTGTGTCAATGTTTTTGTATTTGTTGTAGCCAGTCTTGAAGGCTTTCAAGGGCGCGTGTGCAATATTGTTCTTTTCGTTCAAGACCTTTAAGATGCTTGTATTTTCCGCTTTTTGTGAGAACCGGAGGAATTTCGGGAAACAGACCGAAATTGATATTCATCGGCTGATAGTTTTCAATGTTTTCTTTGTCTTGCAGGTGTGCTAACATAGAGCCGAACGCCGTTTCTCTCGGAGGTAAAACGGGTTCTTCATTTTTTATAAGAAAAGACGAAAAGATACCGGCTAAGAATCCGACACAAGCGCTTTCGACATAACCTTCACAGCCCGTAATTTGGCCGGCGAACATGATATTTGGTTTTGTTCTTAAACGCAAATAGGGATCTAAGAGGAGCGGACTTTTTATAAATGTGTTTTTGTGAATGCCGCCAAGTCTTGCAAATTGAGCGTTTTCAAGCCCCGGAATAGTGCGAAAAATTCTTTCTTGTTCGCCGTATTTGAGTTTTGTTTGAAAGCCGACAATGTTGCGAAGCGTATCTTCTTTGTTGTCTTGACGAAGCTGAACAACAGCATACGGGCGCTCCGAACTGTGCGGATTTGTAAGGCCGACGGGCTTCATGGGACCGAAGCGCAATGTTTCAAGACCTCGTTCGGCCATGACTTCAATCGGCAAGCATCCGTCAAAATATTGAGGCTTTTCAAATTCATGAAACTGAACGGTTTCAGCATTTAAGAGTTCCGAAACAAAATTTTCGTATTGAAGTTTGTTCATCGGGCAGTTGATATAATCTTTTTGCTCACCTTTGTCATAACGGGATTGATACCATGCTTTTTCAAAATCAATGCTTTCTTTGTAAACAACGGGTGCAATGGCATCATAAAATGAAAGCGTTTCATCGCCGACATTTTTTAAGATATCTTTTGCTAATTTTTCAGCGGTGAGGGGACCTGTGGCGATAATAATGAGCGGATAATCGAGCTCATCAATTGATTCAATTTCTTTTTCTATGATGTTGATTTTTGGCTTGTTTTTCAGCGCTTTTGTGATTTGAAGCGCAAAATTTTTTCTATCGACAGCCAGAGCACCGCCGGAGGGAACTTTTGTTTTTTCGGCTATGTCTAAAATCAAAGAGCCGGCTCTGCGCATTTCTTCATGCATTAAGCCGACGGCATTATGCATAAAATCATCTGATCTTAAAGAATTAGAGCAAACAAGTTCGCCAAAATTTTCATCTTTGTGGGCGGGTGAAAATTTAAGCGGTTTCATATCGTATAAATCAACTTCTATGCCTCGTTTGGCTATTTGCCAAGAGGCTTCCGAGCCGGCAAGTCCGGCACCGATAACAGCAATTTTATCAGGCATTTTTTTTCCTTTTTTTTTGTTTTATTAGCAATTTTATGGGGTTATGTAAATAAAAAAAGCCTTGTTTTATTAATTTTTTTTTAAGTCTCGTGGGTTATCCTTTAATCAAGTTTAGTCTGAGGATCTTTATGAAAAAATTTATTTTTATTTTTTCTTTTTTGTTTGTGTTTTCATCTTATGCACAAGATGGAAATATGTCGGTTATGGACGAAGAAGATTTGAATTTTGACTTAGAAGAAGATGCCTTTGGCAATAAAGTTGAAATTGAAGTCGAACCGAAAAAGGAACCGCTTAAAATAGATACGAGACGATCTCTTTCTCAGAATTTGAAAGAAACAGCTCCGACCGAGGAAATTAAATCAGAAGTTAAAGAAACCGTTGATTCGGCGCAAAACTGGGTTAAGAATCTCTTTAAGGGCAGTAAAGGACAATCCGAATCTATTCAAACTTTACTTAATGAAAGTCAAAAAAAATCAAAAGTTAAACGTTCTAATGCCGCTGTTTTTGATATATCGGGTGTGATGCTTCAGATGAGCTACAAACAAGCGGAAGAGCAACTTCTAAAGCATGGTTATCGAAAAGTTACTCAAAAAATGGATATTCCGAACTTTATCCGTTGGCGAAATGAAGAAACTTGTCGAAATCAAGGTGTCGTCGGCTATGAAAGGCTGGAAAATTGTGTGATACGTTTGGCGCAAAAAGGAAATTATCAATATATCTCTCAGGCAAGTTTTAATAAGTTTGATACAAAAGAAACAGTCAATATTTTTCTTTCTTCAACTTTTACAAACAATAAAGTATATAAGGTTTTATATAGAAGCGAAGCTGCCAATAAAACGGGAAACAGCACAAAAGCGATTTATTTGCAGCGTTTGAAGATTTTTGATTTTTGGAAGAAAATTAATCAGAAATACGGGGTTCCCGACAACAAGGATGAAGTAACTTGGGGTTTGGGGGCTAATAAGCCTTATTTGCAGGCTTCGACCGGCATTTTGAAACTTGAAGATCCTGTTTTAGAGCAGCTTGATGTGAATCGTATGTCAAGAGAAGATCAGCGTTTTATTCATTCTGATATTTATACATTTTAAGGTTTTAAGAAAATGGGTATTTCACCAACTCTCATTACGGAACTTGTTTGCACGCGTATCAGCCATGATTTAATCGGCAATATCGGCGCAATTTCCAACGCTATGGAACTTTGGGATGATGATCCCTCTGATTTGGGGGATTTGAAACCTTTGTTAGAGGGGAGCTCTAAAACCCTTTCTGCAAGATTAAAGTTTTTCAGACTTGCCTTTGGCTTAAAAAATGCTGCACCCAAAGAATTAAGCGAACTTAATGCAATTATTGATGCTTATTTGGCCACTATCGGAAATCCTCAAATGCCGATTAAGATGAAATCAGGTGTTGCAAATGTTTCACTTTATAAAATTGTGATGCTCGCCGTTATGGGACTTTCTGATGTTTTTGTGCGCGGCGGACAGATTATTGTTGATGAAACGGACGAGGGGCTGTCTTTTGAGGCTGTCTCTGATTTTGAGTTGTCGGCATCAAAACTTGAAAATATCAATAAAGCGATTAAAGGTATTTTGCCTGATGAAAATCCTGCATTGCTTGCGCCGATTGTTTATCTTTCAAGCCTTCTAGGCGAGGTCGGGGTTAAGCTGATATTGGAATATCAGGCTAAAAGAGCTGTCTTGAGCGTGAGATAATTTATTTATATCTCTTCTATATTTTCAACGGCAATTTGGCATACATCTTCTGCAATTTCTGCCACGCCGCCGCTGATTTTCCATTTTTTGAAAGCTTGATTGCTCGCGTCAAGCAAGGCAATCACGCCGGCTTGAAGGAGCTGAGAACGAGGTGCGCGCTCATGAATAATTGTCAGGTTGCCCTCATCGACAGGCAACAGGATTTTGTCTGCCGATGTTTGAACATAGACCTTATCAGGTAAACATATTTTAAGCTCAATCGCCATTTTTTAAGCAACCTCTTTCATCTTCTTTGCTTTTTCGACAGCTTCTTCAATTGTTCCGACCATGTAGAACGCTTGTTCAGGCAAGTCGTCATAAAGACCGTCTAAAATTCCCTTAAAGCCCTTGATGGTGTCTTCTAGTTTTACAAACACGCCTTTTGTGCCGGTAAAGACCTCGGCAACATGAAAAGGTTGAGATAAAAAGCGTTGGATTTTGCGCGCTCTTGCTACTGTCAAACGGTCTTCATCCGAAAGTTCGTCCATACCTAAAATGGCGATAATGTCCTGAAGTGAATTGTATTTTTGCAAAATTTCCTGCACACCGCGTGCGACATTATAGTGTTCAATGCCAACGATATCAGGCGATAAAACACGGCTCGTGGAATCAAGAGGATCAACTGCCGGATAAATACCAAGTTCTGATATTTTACGCGATAAAACGGTTGTGGCATCAAGGTGTGCAAATGTTGTCGCAGGCGCAGGATCGGTTAAGTCATCTGCAGGCACATAAACCGCCTGAACAGAGGTAATTGATCCGTCTTTTGTTGAGGTAATGCGCTCTTGCATGGTGCCCATGTCTGTTCCTAAGGTCGGCTGATAGCCGACTGCTGACGGAATACGTCCCAAAAGGGCGGAAACTTCAGAGCCTGCTTGTGTAAAACGGAAGATGTTATCAACAAAGAATAAAACATCTTGATGAGCAACATCTCTGAAATATTCCGCTTGTGTTAAGCCTGTTAAGGCAACTCTTGCTCTTGCTCCCGGCGGTTCGTTCATTTGACCGTATACAAGAACGGTTTTTGAATTTGAGCCATCCAAGTCTATAATACCGGAAGAAATCATTTCATGGTATAAGTCATTTCCTTCACGCGTGCGCTCGCCGACGCCGGCAAAAACGGAATAGCCGCCTGCGCCGATGGCAACATTGTGAATCAGTTCTTGAATCAGAACCGTTTTTCCGACACCGGCACCGCCGAATAAACCAATCTTTCCACCCTTGACATAAGGCTCAAGAAGGTCAATCACCTTAATTCCTGTGACCAAAATTTGAATTTCTGTCGCTTGGTCTGTGAAAGAAGGTGCCTCGCGGTGAATCGGCGATGAAAGCGGCGCATTGATTTC
>CAJOLB010000004.1:0-6536 GCA_905235385.1 uncultured Alphaproteobacteria bacterium
ATATCAAAGTTATGCTTTTCATAAAGGCGGAAAGCTAACCCGAAACGAAACGCATGTTCTTCTTAAAGAAGAAAACGCTTCTGCTGTTGTCAACGCGGCTTATCATCTCAAAAATAAAACTTTTGCTGATACGACAACAGATATTGAGCACCTGTCAAAATCCACAAAATCGAACCAAATTATCCGCGGTGTTTTGAACGATAATGCCCATGGTGTTTTTCAAGGAAAAATTCACATTGCTCCGAATGCCGTCCAAACAGAAGGCTATCAAATTCATAAAGCCCTCTTACTTTCTGATAATGCAAGGATTGATGTTAAGCCCGAACTTGAAATTTTTGCTGATGATGTAAAATGTTCTCACGGAGCCACAAGCGGCGATTTGAACGAAGATGAACTTTTTTATCTTAAATCACGCGGCATTTGTGAAATTGAGGCACGAAAGATTTTAGTCAAAGCTTTTTTAGCCGAAGTTTCTTCCGATGTTTCAAATCCTGATGTTTCAGAGTTATGCAATCACTTCTTCTTTGATTAAAAAAAAGCGGATAAATCCGCTTTTTTACATTGAAAAATCTTCTCCCAAATAGACTTTCCTGACCTCTCTGCTTTTAACAATCTGTTCCGGCGTTCCTTCCATCAAAACAGAGCCTCCGTGCAAAATGTATGCTCTGTCGATAATATCAAGTGTTTCTCTGACATTGTGGTCCGTGATTAAAACGCCAAGTCCTCTGTTTTTTAATTGAGACACCAAAGATCTGATTTCAGCAACCGCAATCGGATCAATACCGGCAAGCGGTTCATCCAACAAAATAAAATCCGGATTACTTGCCAAAGCCCTTGCAATTTCAAGCCTTCTGCGTTCACCTCCGGATAGAGAGACCGCCGGTGATTTGCGCAAGTGTGTAATTGAAAATTCAGATAAGAGTTCTTCAAGCTTAGCTTCCCTTTTTCCCGCATCTTTTTCAACAATCTCTAAAATGGCTTTAATATTATCTTCTACCGAAAGAGAACGAAAGATTGAGGCTTCTTGCGGCAAATAACCTATCCCCATTCTTGCTCTCTGATACATCGGCATATTTGTAATATCCTCGCCGTTAATATGTACATCACCGTAATCCGGTGTAATTAAACCGATCACACAATAAAAACAAGTTGTTTTACCCGCGCCGTTCGGTCCCAAAAGCCCGACAGCCTCACCTCTGTGAACATTTAAGGAAACATTTCTTAAAACTGAGCGATTTTTATATTTTTTTCCAATATTAAAAATCTCCAAAACAGAATCTGAAACATTATTTTTTCTCATTTTTTTCTCCTGATGCTTGAGCCGCGAATAACGCCGGACACACGTTTTTCTTTGTCTGTTGACACCATTTTACTGATTTTTGTTTCGACATTTGTTGTTACTTTATCGCCATAGATAACGTTCCCATCTTTATGAATTGAAACATTTCCTTGTAAAAAGACATCATTATCTTGAGGAATATATAAGCCGTAATCACCATACGCCGTAGCTTCTTCAAGTTCCACCTTAACGTTGCCGAAACCTTCAACCTTTTTAAGTTTTAAGTCATCTTCGAACCAAACAATGACCTTATCAGCATACAGCGTTTCTTTTTCTTGTTCTAAAATAACATTCCCCTCAGCTTCTATCTTCTGCAAATCCTTATAATATCTTGCTTGTTTATGCGCATACATGGTGTGGTTATCGCGAACCAATTTTGATTTACCGTTGAAATATAAAATTTCTTCATTTTTATCGTAGGCAAAACTATCTGCCCACAGTTTTCCCCAATCGCCATATGCATATAGTGCGTTTGAGCCTTTTCCGTATGCTTTGTTAAAATCATACTGTGCTTCACTTGTTTCCAAATGCGTCGATTTATCATAAAGAGCTTTCACGTTTTGCTGCAATATGATGACGTTCTTTTTCTGATTGAAATATCCGACGTCTGATTGAATATCAACAAATTTATCGCTTTCTTTTAAGGGAATTTTTCCCTTTGGTTTAATGATTTTAATCACTTTCGAGTTGCTTTGTGTTTCATCCATCGACTCTGCCGTAAAAGAGCTGATTTTTCCATTTGCATCAGTCATAGAAAAGGAAGCATCTTCTGCATGCAACTTTTCCAATTCTCCTTTTTGGGGCATGGCAACATCAGATTGAGCAATCACATTATTTTTTTTGAAATTCGGAAAGACCAATATAAGTCCGATCAATAATGCGGCAATTGACGGCATAACAAGCTTTGCAAAGCGCAAAGCGCGCAAATGTTTGTTTTCCATTTGGCGCTTTGGCTGCTTGACTTTTGTCTGACCGTTAAAAAACGCATCTATTTTTTGGACATCGACCAATTAGTTCACTCCGGCTCTTAAGCAATCATGAATATGTATCAATCCAATCGGTTTTTGGTCTTCAACAACGAACAAGTTCGTAATACCTCTTCCCGTATTATTCATCACATATACGGCTTCACTTGCCAAAACATCAGGACGAATTGTCTTCGGATTTTTGGTCATGACCTTTGAAACTTTTTCTTCAATCAGTTTCGGCGACATCCAGCGGCGTAAATCACCATCCGTAATAATACCGATTAATTCGCCTTTTTTGTTCACTACGCCCACACAACCCAACATCTTTGCGCTCATAGTCAGCAACGCATCTTGCATAATACAATCTTCATCAATGATAGGCATCTCATCACCTTTGTGCATCAAATCAGAAACTTTACACAAAATTGCTCCGAGTTTTCCGCCCGGATGACGTTGTTTGTAGTCTGTTGAAGTAAAGCCCTTGCGTTCCATTAACGCAATTGCTAGAACATCACCGTAAACGAGCGTTGCCGTTGTTGATGATGTCGGGGCTAAACCTAACGGACAGGCTTCGCCGTCATTCGGAAGTTTCAACAAATAATCACCTGCTTTTCCAAGTGTGCTTTCAGCATTTTTAGTCATCGCAATCAGAGGTATATTATATCTTTTGCAATACATTAAAATATCTGATAATTCACGTGATTCTCCACCGTTTGAAATTGCTAACACAACATCATCATTCGTAAGCATTCCCAAATCACCATGGCTTGCTTCTCCGGGGTGAACAAAAAATGACGGTGTTCCTGTAGATGCCAGTGTTGCTGCAATTTTCCGACCGATATGCCCTGACTTTCCCATACCGGTTACAATCACGCGACCTTTACTTTTGAGAATAAGGTCTAAAACTTTACTAAAATTTTCATCCAATTCTTTTTTCATAATCTCTAAGGCTTCAACTTCACGGTCAATCGCTTTTTGAGCCACGAGAATATCTTTATTTTCAGACATTTTAATCAATCTCCAAAGTTCTTGTTTAGTTTTGTTATTATAGCTTTATTTGTCCGTAACGCAATATTTTTTTGGTGCTTTTTCACTTAAAGCCCCTTTTCTTCCCATTTTCCTTGGTCGTTTTGTTGCCAATAATGACGTTCAATATCGGCAGATGCAAAGGTCTTCCAAATCTGTCTTGCTTTACTGAGTTCGTTTTCGTTATTGCCGTCAAAAATATACACCGTTCTCTCAAATTCTTGGCTTTCTTCGGGGGTTATATCCGCACCGTCTACCAAAAACAATATTTTTGCATTATTCGGAATTTCATCATCTGATGATAAGAAAATCGGTTGCATATCAGCAAACCCTTCTTTTTTCACCCCGTGAGGCAAAAAACTTTCTTCGTCGAATGTCCATAAAAGTGAATTTAAGAAATCTGTCCGAAGCTCGTTTCCAACCTTTATTTTTATATTTTTTTTCGTTTCATAGGCTTTTGAAACAAGCTTTGGCAAGGTTTCATCCAAATTACTTTTTTGCAGATGATAAAAATCTATCCGTTCCATTTATTCTGCCTCTGTCGGTGTCAAATCAACAAAATATTCGTTATCTGATACATCTTTTAGGTCGATACGCAAATTCTTTTGCTCCGAAACGCTTTCTGCAATATAAAACTTGATATCTCCCGTATCAATAACCGAATGTCCGTTCAGCTTTATAATTTCATCGCCCTTCTGAATTCCTTTGTGCGCACTTTCACTGCCTGCCACAACATCTACAACCTTATTTCCGTCCAAAAACAGTCCGATTTGTTTGTATAATGTGCTTTTATCAGCTTTTTGTTCATCTGATTGCAACATATTTTTCCGTTCTTCAATTGCTTTCAGCCGTATCAGATTTTCTTTTGTTTCATTTTCTCTGCTGATTTGCATTTTTATATATGTGTCCGGCTCACGCCATATCATGTCTTTTTGAAATGCGTGCAGATTTGTTATTTCTTTATCATCATACCCTAAAATCAAATCACCGACAATCAGGTCATTTTCTTTGGCTAAATCAAAATCGGTAATCTCCGTAACAATTAGGCTTGTTTTGTTATTTTGTTCAGTTTCTTTTAACCTGACACCGATTGAACTGCGAATTGCCTTTCCGTGTTTTTTTAAGGATTCATATATCGGCTTTAACTGATTTGAAGGAATGGCAAACCCCACACCCAGACTGTTTCCCTGTTTAGAGAAAATAAGCGTATTTAACCCGACGACTTCACCGTTTAAGTTAAACATCGGACCGCCTGAATTTCCAGGATTTATCGGCGCATCTGTTTGAATATAATCATCGAAAGGTGTTTCGTTGATGTTTCTTGATTTGGCTGAAACAATACCGCTTGTTACGCTGTTTGAAAGCCCGAACGGATTGCCTATTGCAATAACCCAGTCGCCGACCTTTATATCATCTGAATCTGCAAATTTTGCGGCTGAAATTTCATTTTTGGTGTCAATTTTAAGCAATGCCACATCCAAAATCTTATCTTCGCCCTTAATTTCGGCTTGATAAACTTTTCCGGAATATGTGGTTACATTTACCTGTTTTGCTTTTTCTATAACGTGTCTGTTTGTCAGGATATATCCCTCATTATCAGCAAAAAAGCCTGATCCTAATGACACATGCCCGTCATTTGAAAACAATAAATTATTTTCAATATTCGGAGAATCCTCGTTTTCTTTAAGTTCTGTTGATATATTCACAACCGACGGCATCACTTTTTCAACAACCGGCGCAAAAGAATCAAAGGCTTTTGCTTCAAAAGCAAGCAATACAAACAACAAACATATTTTTCGAAACATATCGTATGTCCTATTTCATTTTATTTTTGAAATATTTGAAAAAGTCAGAGTCCGGCGAGAGAACAAGTTTATTATTCCCATCAGCAATTGATTCGCGATAGGCTTCCATTGAGCGGTAAAAGGTATAAAATTCAGGGTCTTTTCCTGCGGCTTCGTTCCAGATTGATGTTGCCGTTTTATCTCCTTCGCCTTTGATAATTTGGGCTTGTTTTTCTGCTTCCGCCAAAATAATCGTGCGCTCTTTGTCCGCTGTTGCTCTGATTTGAAGAGCTGCCTGTTGTCCTTGAGCACGAGCTTCTTTGGCATCACGTTCACGTTCTGCTTTCATACGGTCATTAATCGCTTGCAAAACTTCTATCGGCAAGTCTGCCCGACGAATACGAACTTCTGCAACTTTTACACCGATTTGAGCCGCATCATTTTTAACGGCATTTGAAATGTCTGCCATAATTTGAGAACGCTTTTCCGAAAGTAATTCTTGCAATGTAATTCGTCCTAAAACATTTCTGACGGAAGAATTGACGATTTCTTCTAATTTGCTTTGAGCCTGCAATTCTGTCCGAACCGTTTGATAAAAACGCAAAGGATCAACGATCTGATAGCGTGTGAAGCTGTCTACGTCCAAGCGCTTTTTATCTCCCAAAACAATCTCTTGAGCCGGCGGATCCAAGTTTAACAGGCGTGTATCATAATAAACCACGTTTTGAATAAAAGGCACTTTCATTTTTAGACCTGCCTCTTGAACAACGCGAACCGGTTCGCCAAACTGTAAAACTATAGCTTGCTCAACCTGATTGACCACATAAAGCGATCCTGCGAGCGTCACAACAAGCAATACCACTAATCCGGAAACGATATATCTTAGCTGATTTTTCATTTTTTTCTCCTTATTTTACAGCGGGAATAACTTCACGCAACTTGTTGTCGTCTGAGCTGATCGGCAGAATCGGCAAGACATTTGAACCTTTGGAAGAAGAATCGATAACAACGGTTTGTGATTGCGAAAGAACTTTTTCCATTGTTTCCAAATAAAGCCTTGTTGATGTAACAGCCTTGCCTTCGCGATATGCATTCAAGACGGAAATAAAGCGCTCTGCGTCACCTTTTGCTTTGTTGATAACTGCTTCTTTATATGCCTCTGCTTCCTGAACGCGTTTCACGGCCTCACCTTTGGCTTTCGGCAAAACCTCGTTTCTATATGCCTCAGCCTCATTTTTGAAGCGTTCTTGGTCAGCTTTTGCTCGCTGCACTTCGTTAAACGCATCGACAACCTGCTTCGGCGGATCCGCTTTTTGAAGCTTTACACGAACGATGACAATGCCTGCACCGAAATCATCCATCAGTTTTTGCAATTCCGCTTTTGTTTCATCTTCAACTTTACCGCGGTCTCCCGTAATA
>CAJOLB010000004.1:6542-58267 GCA_905235385.1 uncultured Alphaproteobacteria bacterium
AATAATCGGTTGCATTTAACTTTGTCCGACAATTTCGCGCAAAACGGACTGAGCCGCCACACGCACCGTCACATCGGGACTTCTGACATTAAATAAATAATCTTTTGCATCCTTGATTTTCCACACAACCGTTAAGTTGATATCAACAATATTTTCATCTCCGGTCAGCATATGGCTCTCCGTAAATGAATTTAATGCCACACTTGCGTGATTGCTGTTCATATACCTGTTTTGAGCCGTGTTTTCGGTCACACCTAAATTGATGCTTCGCTCTTGTGTCACATTAACTTTAATCACGCTTTCGATAGGATACGGCAGGTGATAATGTAGACCGGCATCTGTTGTATCAACGTATTTTCCAAAACGAAGCACAACGCCCTGTTCGCTTGGCTGAACCTGATAAAATCCGGAAGCAAGCCATAACAATAAAATCGCAGACAGAATTAACTTTATCTGCATTTTAAAATCATTTTTCGAGCCGCTTAATTTGGCGATTTTAACCGGTGAAACGATCTTCATCTTTCTGATTGCCACCCCGTTCGGTTCCAACGATTGCGGCGGCAAATCTTCTTCCCAAGGATTATTTTTTTTTGCCATCTGAGCATTCCTATCAAAATTTTTGTTGACCACTTGCTATAAAATAATATAAATATATCTTAAAAACAACGTCACACGAACTGATATCCACATTGTAAAGGAAATTAGATGTCCGATATTGAAGAAATTATAAAAAATTACTTTCCCGCCGAACATATTGAAAACATTCAAAACCTTGACGGGCGCGTTATTATCACCTTAATTGACACGCCTGAAAATATGTCGAAAGCTGAAGAATTGAAAAAAGAACTGTTGAAAACAGAAGGTGTTTTAAAAGCAACGGTTATTTTCACACGCAAAAAAGCTTCTCCGACAACACTCGGAATCGAAAAGTGGGATATGAAAAACATCAAACATATTATCGGCGTTGCATCAGGCAAAGGCGGTGTCGGCAAATCAACAACTGCTGTTAATCTGGCTTTAGCGCTTTCAAACTTAGGGCAAAAAGTTGCCGTCTTTGATGCGGATATCTACGGTCCTTCGTTGCCGACAATGTTGTCTTTTGAAAACACCCCGCCTGTTTCTTACGACGGTAAAACATTTGAGCCCTTTGAAAATTTCGGTGTCAAAGCGATATCAATCGGCTCGCTCATTGATCGTGACACACCTCTTATTTGGCGTGGTTCAAAAGCATGCGGCGCTATTGAACAAATGCTCAAAGAAACAAACTGGGGCGAAATTGATGTTATGGTAATAGATATGCCTCCCGGAACAGGCGATATTCAAATTACTCTTTCTCAACGCATTGACTTTGACGGTGTTGTGATTGTTTCAACCCCTCAAGATATTGCCTTAATTGATGCGGTCAAAGGCGTAAATATGTTTGAAAAAATAAACGTTAAGATTTTAGGTCTTATCCAAAATATGGCTTATTATGTTTGTCCTGATTGCGGCAAAAAGGCGTATATATTCGGTGAGAACGGCACAAAAGACACAGCCTCCCGCTTAGGACAGCAATTTTTAGGCGAGATTCCGCTTGATGTTTCCATTCGTGAAAATGCCGATGCCGGCACACCTGTTGTGGCCGCAGATCCTGACGGGCCTCAAACAAAAGCCTATGAAGAAATTGCTCAAAAAATCTTAAAAGCGCTGTCATAACAGCGTTTTTTTTATATCCGAATCGTCAAAGAAAAAGGAACCTTAAATTTTTACGATTCCTTTGAATTAAGTTTATCAAAAATTTATTTAAAAATCAATTAAAATGAAATTTCAAAAAGTGTAAAGAAAAAAGGTTCATTTTTTCTTTACACTTTTAAAGGAGAAAACATATGCAACAAAAAGGTAGAAGTATGGTCGAAATGCTTGGCGTCTTGGCAATCATTGGCGTTTTATCCGCCGGCGGTTTGGCAGGTTATCATCAAGCTGTTGCAAAGCACCGCTTAAATGTCTGGGGTGAACAGGTTCAACAAACATTAATGAATTTATACGAACTTTGCAAAGGTGATTCCGAGTGTAATTCTTCTAACAATATTTCTCTGAAAAATATTGTTCCTGAAGGCTTCCTCAAAAAACCTTACAATAATCGGCTTGGCTATGATATATATGGTAATAGCTGGCAAATGAATCCGCTGGGATTTTCTTTGCGTTTAGGCGGAACGCAATATCAACAAAATGAAAATGTCATATCTTTTACCTGCCCTAAACTTCTCGAAATTTTAAAAGAAAGCAGAATTTATCAAATACGCATTTGGTCGCGTTTGGGAGCGATTTACATTAACTCAACTTCCAACTGTAACGTTTATACCTGTCTGTCTTTTGATGATTTAACAAAAGATAAACTACTCAAAATTTGCGAATCTTTGACAAGTGAAGACAATGAAGAAAATGACACGATTTGGTATTTCTATTTTAACTAAAAAAAATCCCCTCGTTTGAGGGGATTTTTATTTTAAGCTGATTTGCTTTTCTTTTTCTTAATCAACATGGGCTTACCGCCTTCATTGACAACCTTTTCGTTGACAATAACTTCGGTCACCTCTTTCATATCCGGAATTTCATACATCAAATCAAGCAAAATTCCTTCCATAATTGCGCGCAACCCTCTGGCTCCGGTTTTACGGTCAATCGCTTTTTTCGCAATCGCTCTTAAAGCCTCTTCCGTAACAGTCAATTTAACATGTTCCATATCAAAAAGCGTTGTATATTGTTTCATTAAAGCATTTTTCGGTTCAGTCATAACTTTAATTAACGCGTTTTCATCCAAATCATTTAATGTCGCAATAATCGGCAATCTTCCGATGAGTTCCGGAATTAAACCGAATTTTAACAAATCTTCCGATTGAACATCTTTTAAGATTTCGCCGATGCCGGCATCTTCTTTGGAAGCCACTTTTGCTCCAAAACCGATTGAAGTATCTTTGCCGCGCTTTCCGATAATTTTCTCCAAACCGGCAAACGCGCCGCCGCAAATAAACAAGATATTTGTTGTGTCAACGTGCAAAAATTCTTGCTGCGGGTGTTTACGCCCACCTTGAGGCGGAACATTGGCAACCGTTCCTTCAATAATTTTCAAAAGTGCCTGTTGCACTCCCTCGCCCGAAACATCACGCGTGATTGAAGGCCCGTCTGTTTTGCGTGTGATTTTATCAATCTCATCAATATAAACAATACCGCGTTCTGCTTTTTCGATGTCGTAATCTGCTGCCTGAACAAGTTTTAAGATAATGTTTTCCACATCTTCGCCAACATAACCGGCTTCGGTTAAGGTTGTTGCATCGGCAATTGCAAACGGCACATCCAAAATACGCGCCAATGTTTGAGCCAAAAGCGTTTTTCCCGAACCCGTTGAGCCGATCAAAACAACATTTGACTTTGAAACTTCAACATCTTTGTGTTCCGTTTGGCAGTTTAATCTTTTGTAGTGGTTATATACCGCAACGGATAAAACTTTTTTGGCCTCATCCTGACCGATTACATATTGATCCAAAAAGTTTTTAATTTTTGAAGGCGTCGGGAGTTCTCCCTCAAACAACGGTGCGTGAGATTTTTCTTCATGGAGTTCATCTGCGACAATGTTTATACAAACATCAATACATTCATCACAGATATAGACACCTCGGCCGGCAATTAATTTTTTAACCTCGTTTTGGCTTTTTCCGCAAAAAGAGCAATGCAATTCTTTATCTTCACTCATGTTATTTCCTTATTTTATTTCCATACGATTTTTTACAATTTCATCAATTAAACCGAATTTTTTTGCTTCAACCGGTGTCATAAAATTATCTCTCTCCATCGCTTTTTCAATGACAGAAAGTTTTTGCCCCGTATTTTGAGCATAAATTTCATTCAAGCGCTTTTTCATATCCAAAATAAGCTTGGCTTGAATTTCGATATCCGTTGCCTGACCTTTAGCACCGCCTGAGGGTTGGTGAATCATGATTTGAGAGTTTGGCAGTGAAAATCTTTTACCTTTTGCACCGCCCGCGAGCAAAAATGATCCCATTGAACAAGCCTGACCAATACAAAGCGTTGCCACATCGCACGAAATATATTGCATTGTGTCATACATTGCCATACCTGATGTTATAACCCCGCCGGGCGAATTGATATATAAGAAAATATCTTTTTTAGGATCTTCCGATTCCAAAAACAGCAGTTGGGCACAAATGAGAGAAGAAACTTCATCATTAACCTCTCCCGTTAAAAAGATAATGCGCTCTTTTAACAGACGTGAATAAATATCAAAAGAACGTTCTCCGCGCGAGGTTTGTTCGATAACCATCGGCACAAGCGTATTATCAAAAACTTCTATGGCACTTTTTTGCATAACTATTTCCTTATAAAAATTACAATTTTTTAATAAATATAGATTATATTTAATCAATAAATCGTAAATAAAAATAAAATCTTTTCAGATTTTTTTATAAAAAAGGAGAACTTTTTATGTTTGAAGCGAAGGCACAAAAAAGGCTCAGGTCAACTGATTTGGCTTTATACGACAATAAGCTCAAATTAGATGAGCTGCAAAGCTTTGACCCCTTTGAGATTACGGATCTTAACGGGCTTAAAGTTCTTAAATACCCTCTTTTTGAGCCTTATTATAAGGTTATTCAATCCCTGAAAGTTACCGATGATAACAATCGTTTTCTGCCAAGTCAAACCGAATCGCTGAAAAAAGACATTTTAAAGGTCTCTAAGCAAGAAACATATTTAGAGCTGTTATATTTGACCTCATTGCCGGCAGAAGAACAATATATCGAACTTTTGCAAGAAAAATTATTGCTTAATTTGATTAATCTCGTGTTAGATGAAGAATTGCCCACAAACAGAACCTTAAACAGTTTTGAAATTTCACTTGCACAGTCTACATTTAAACAAATGCTCCAAAATGCCTAGACTTTTGGAGCATTCGTTTGACTTTTTTATTTTCTTAAATGGCTTTTAAGAGATAATCACTGAATTTTTCAGCAAAGAATGCCGCATCTGAAACAGCTTCGCCTTCGGCAATTTTTGCCTGATCCAAAATCAGTCTTGCAATATCCGCAACCTTATTTTTATTTTTCTCATCTGTCATCATCTCTGATAATTTGATAATCAGCGGATGATACGGATTGACTTCTAAAATGCGCGTGCTTGCAAAAGCCGTTTGTTGCTGATGGTTTCTCATTAAACGCTCTAAGTGAATACTCATCTGCCCGTTTTCAACATTCAAGGCTGCCGGACTTTTTGTGAGCTTTTCGCTCGGTTCAATTTTACCGACTTCATTTTTAAACAGCTCAGCCATAAAGTCTGTCAGTTTCTTTAAACTGCCCTCGTCGGCTTTTTTATCTTTGCGTTCGATTTTAAGATCAATATCCGCTGTTGAAATGTGTTTTACGGCAAATGTTTTGTATGAGGTCAAAACCTGTGTCCAAAATTCATCAATCGGATCAACAAGGAGCAAAACCTCAATACCTTTTTCTTTGAAAGCTTCGAGTTGCGGATTGTTCTTTAAGGTCGAAACATCATCACCCGTGATATAATAAATTGCTTTTTGATCGCCTTGAACACGGCTGATATATTCGTCCAATGTGGTGAGTTTTGTATCATCATTTGTTGAAGCAAAAAGCGAAAGTGAAGCGACTTCTTCCTTGTTTGAAAAATCTTCATAAATACCTTCTTTAAAGGCTGTTCCGAATGCATTCCAAAACTTCAAATAGTCTTCATAATTTGCTTGGCGCTTTTTGAGTTCTTTTAAGATTCGACTGACTGTTCCCTGTCTGATTTTTGCGATTAAAGCATTTTGCTGCAACATCTCGCGCGAGATATTTAACGGCAAATCCGAGCTGTCAATCACACCTTTAACAAACCTCAAATATGCCGGCATTAAACCTTCAATTTTATCTGAAATGAAAACTTTATTCACGTAAAGCTTTAAGCTTTGTTGACGATCGGGTTGAAATAAATCATAAGGTGCCGTCGAAGGAATATATAAAAGTGCGTTGTATTCAATGCTTCCCTCTGCCTTAAAATGAAGCGTCATCCAAGGGTCGTCAAAATTTTTGGAAACATGATGATAAAATTCTTTATATTGGTCTTCGGTAATTTCCGCCTTGTTTCTTGTCCATAACGCCGAAGCTGTGTTAATCGTTTCTTCGCCGGCTTTGCCTAAATCTAAAACGATCGGATATTCCACATGGTCGGAATATGTGCGCACAATGTGTCTTAAATAAATCGTATCTGTAAAATCTTTGGCATCATCTTTTAAGAAAAGTTTGATATCCGTGCCGTTTGTGTCGCGCTCGGCTTTTTCAATTTCAAAGCCGTCCAAACCGTTTGAAACCCATTTGTAAGCCTCAGTTTCACCGGCTTTTTTCGTGGTGATTTCAACTTTTTGCGCCACCATAAATGCCGAATAAAAACCCACACCGAACTGCCCGATTAAATCCACGGCCGAACCGTTATCTTTCATATTTTTCACAAAATCCGCCGTGCCTGATTTGGCGATTGTGCCGATATGATTGATTAAATCGTCTTTATTCATACCGATACCGTTATCCGATATTGTCAACGTGTTGTTTTCGGCATCAGGCGTTAACGTGATTTTAAACGCCCCCGAAGCCTTCACTTTCGGATTTGTTAAGCTCCAAAACTTTAACTTATCGCATGCATCGCTTGCGTTCGAAATCAATTCGCGCAAGAAAATATATTTTTCCGAATAAAGAGAGTTAATCACAATATCAAGAAGTTTCGCAACTTCGGTTTGAAATTCTATTTTTTCACTCATGGTTTACCAAAACTCCAAAATTAAAACATATTTTTTATATGGGGTTTATGCCCGATGAACGCAAGAGGAAAATTAAAAAAATTTTCTTGCAATTTAGAAAAATATTAATATTTCCTCATTTATCATATTGCCATCAAAAAATATTGAGGAAAAAAGAATATGCACGGCCTTCACCCGCTGATTACCGATTTGATGCTGATAACGGTTTATGCCGCCATCACCACACTTATTTTCAAAAAACTGAAACAACCGACCGTTTTGGGCTATTTGCTCGCCGGAATTTTTGCCGGTCCTTATCTTAACTTTCTGCCCACCGTTTCCGATACGGAAAACCTTAACTTGTGGGCTGATATCGGCGTTATCTTTTTGCTTTTTTCTTTGGGACTTGAATTTAGCTTTAATAAAATGGTCAGTGTCGGAAAATCTGCTTTACTCACTGCCACGCTCAACATTTTCCTTTTACTGTTTTTAGGCTATTATGTCGGTCTCTTTTTAGGCTGGAGCACCATAGACAGCTTTTTCTTGGGCTCCATGATTTCAATGTCATCGACCACCATTATCATCAAAGCTTTTGATGATTTAAAAATCAAAAAACAGAAATTTACCGACATGGTTTTCGGTGTTCTTGTCATTGAAGACATTATGGGTATTTTGCTTCTTGTATTGCTCCCGACTATTGCCATCGGCAAAGACATTGACGGCAGCGAGCTCGGTTTAAGCGCTCTAAAGCTGATAACGTTTTTAATTTTGTGTTTTGTTGTCGGCATTTATATTATTCCGACCATCTTAAAAAAACTTGCGGACTTTTTAAATGATGAAATGCTTCTTCTTGTTTCAATCGCGCTTGCGCTTTCAATGGTGTCTTTAGCTGTTTATTCCGGCTTTTCTTCGGCACTCGGCGCATTTATTATGGGCTCGCTCCTTTCTGAAACTGGCGTCATCACGCGCATTGAAAACGTTATCAAACCGCTTAAAGACTTTTTCGGCGCAGTCTTTTTCGTCACCGTCGGTATGATGGTTAACCCTCAAATGTTTGTTACTTATGCTTATCCGATTTTTATCATCACGCTTGTTGTTTTAATCGGACAACCTTGCTGTTCCATTTTTGGCTTTGTCATTTCGGGGCAAAACTTAAAAACCTCCGTTCAAGGGGGGTGTTCACTTTCACAGGTCGGCGAATTTGCATTTATTATCGCCTCTCTCGGTATGAGTTTGCACGTCTTAGATGATTTTGTTTACCCGATTATTGTTGCCGTTTCGGTCATCACAACATTTTTAACACCCGTTATGATGAAATCTGCCAACAAAGTTTATAAACTGCTGGATAAAATGTTGCCGCAAAAATGGCGTGATTATATTGATCAAGCTGCCAAAACGGAAGTAACAACCATGACCGAAGAAAAACTTTGGCGTGCTTTGTTTAAAAGCTATTTTATCCGAATCATTTTATTTTCGCTTATTTTATATGCCATCATCGCTCTTTTCGCACGTGTTGTTCGGCCGTTTGCCGCGCTTTATCTGCCAAATGTGCCGATGAGGATTTTGCTCACCGCTACCGTTTTGCTTGTCATGGCTCCATTCTTAAAAGGTTTAATCGGGTGGAACTTTATTGTTGTTGATGCCATCAATGCCTTTTTAATTAAACTGCATCTTAAAAAAGCGCCATCCACAGACGGTGAAATCATCTGCGATGAAAATAATCAGCCCGAAAACTGCGTTCCTTCCCACCAATCGCTTTTTAAAAATGTTTTGAAAGATAATAAAGAAACATTTAAAACTTTGCTTATTTCAAATGAACGTATCGCCAAAATTTATGCTGTGTTGTGGTATGCCAGACCGGTCAATCGCTTACCGCTTTTGGTTTTAACAAGTTTCAGACTTTTGCTTGTGATGTTTTTTATTATGACAGCCGTGCATCAATTTTTAACCGAAAACACAAAGATGACATTATTTTTGCTTGTGGTGTCGCTTTTTATCATCAGTCAATCAAAATGGCTTTTGAGCCAATATTTAAAAATGGAAAAACAGTTTTTATATAACTTGAACGGTGAACAATCATCAACCTCAGATAAAGGAGAAAATTCATGAACAAAGAACTCGCAACTTTAGGCATTAAGATTGAAGATTTTACAAAAATTCCCGAAGTCAACACGCTCTTACATCATTTTTCAGATTGTATTATCTGCCGTATGGGTATGCCTTATGAAAAATTAGGTATTCGCCTGATACATGTTGTGATGGACACACCATCTGCTGATGCCATGCGATTGGTCGAACAGCTCAATGCCATCAAAGGTGTTTCTTCTCAAACGATGTTCTTTTAGGCTTGTCCGTTTGCTTCTAAAACCTTAACATACTGCATTGTAAAGTGATGCCCTAACTCATGGATAAGCGTTGAACGGTTTGCTTTTTTGAACAAGTGTATAACCCTTGAAGCTGGCATATACGAACCAAGCGGATTGTTCTCGCCTTGCTTAAACGTCTGCTGATTTTTCTTGACAACGTCAGATTTTTGTAGTATATTATCATTATAGCCTTGAGTTTGATTCCATTCACGCAATTGGAGCGTGGAAACTGCGGTCAAGTTTGAGGCGTTTTTTGTATCTTCATAAAGTATATGGCTTTTCATCAGCTGTTCAAATAGCTTTTCTTTACCATAAACACTTGGAATCACATTAAAATCTTTATTTTCAGGCTTTAGAATTGCTTCTACAATATTACCATTTTCATCAACAGCATCCAAAATAGCGACAAGACTTCCCTTTTCTGTGCGTGACTCCATAACAATCACAGGATCTGCCATAAGTTCAGGTAATCGTTCAAGCACTTTTTGAGAAACAACATGATAACCGGTATTTTTTGAAAGAACCTTTTGACGCATATTAACAGGTTTATTATTAAAACCAACCGCCTGATATACTTCCGGTGTTTCAGAATAAACCGGAATCATTGTTTTAACACTCAATTCTTTTCGGAAAGCTCTATTTAAGAAACTCGAAAATCTTTGAACATCTTTAGCCAACGGCTTAAATAAATTCTTTACGCTGTCCGCCACACCGCTCTGATAATAAATATCCGGATTCTCTTTGCTAAACGTGCCTTCTTGAAAGAACGGTATATCTTCTTCAGCCTTGCGTTCCTGCTCTTGCGCCTCAAGCCGTGCGTTTTCTTCTTCGGTTATTCAACATAACAAACAAAAAACCTCAAGCTTTGCTTGAGGTTTTTTATTTTTGTTTTGTCTTCAAAATTAGTCGTTAGCGTTCGGGCAAACTTTTGCTTGCTCTGCGTTGAACTTAACAACTTCAGGATCAGCATCTGCATCATTTGCAATAGCTTCTTGCGGGCATTCAGAAATGCAAACACCGCAGTCAATGCAAACGTCCGGATTAACAACGAGTTGATTTTCTGCTTCGTGAAAAGCATCAACGGGGCAAACACTTGCACAAGCTTTACATTTAATACAGCTATCATTAACAACTGAAGGCATCTAAAATCTCCTAAAAATGAATTGTTTTGAGATTTCTTTTTAAGCTCTTTTCTTTTAAAATGCAAGTCCTATTTTTTAAATTTTTGCAAGAATTGAAACTTATCGACTCCGTTAATTGTTCCAATCTTTTTATTTGCCATAATGTTTGGAAGCTCTATACATCTGAATGTGCTTCTTTCGTCCGCATTTTCAACAAATGCCGTTACATTTCCGCTTGCGAACTCAATAAAACGCTCTGACGCTGTTTTCCATATTTCTTTAATCTCATTTGTTGTAACCTCGTTTGTGCCCTGATATCCTTTTTTGCACAAAGCTTTCCCGCATGGTGTGTCATCAAGTGTTTTACATCCTTTGTGTGCTTTCACATAAGCGTATGCCTTATCTCTGTTTTCTTTCGTCGGCAAAAAGCTGATGCTATAAACAACCGCACAATTCGGCTTCGTTGAAACATCAAATTCCTGAGCAATTTTCATGCCTTCTTTAAAATCAACAGTCATTATTTTTTTGACGGCTCCGCATTTAAAACCGCAATATCAGGCCAAGCTAAAATGCGCATCGGCGGCCCCCAATACCCCGCACCGCGCGACACAAACAAATGAGAACCCTGAGTTTCATAAAGCCCTGCCAAATAGCCGTTGTTTGCTTTTTTGGTGATGTATTGAAACGGAAAGATTTGCCCGCCGTGCGTGTGCCCCGAAAATTGAATGTCAAATATTTTTTTATCCAACATCTTAAAGCTCGTCGGAGAGTGTGAAAGCAAAATTTTATATGTATCTCCGGCGTCTTCAAACGTTCGCTTATAATTTGCTCTGTCTGTGCGCACATCCGGCACACCGCCGACATAAATGCCCGTTTCACCGATTTTTTCACCCGAATTATGCAACACTTCAAAACCGAGTTTATTAAACTCTATCATCCACGCATAAGGCTTGTGATAATATTCGTGGTTACCAAGCGAAATATAAACCTTTTTAGCTTTGAGTTTGGAAAGCATCTGAAACTTTTTAAGCCCGCGCGCCGGATCGTCATCTACAATATCTCCCACAAGCAAAATATAATCCGGATTTTGCTTATTGATAACATCAATCATTTTTTGAATATGCCATTTGGGCGTTGAATTGTTGATATGAAAATCAGATGCCATCACAAACTTCATCGGCTCTTTGATGCGGCTGTCCGTGATGTTGATTTCTTTCACATCAGGGGTTTTATGCGCCTCATATACCCCGTAAAACGCAATCAAAAGCGTTAAGCCTAAAGTGATGACATTTAAAAAATTGATATGCCGCGCATTGTCCGGATTTAAAGCATCCGCCCTCGAAATAAAATAAATGATGTGCCATAAAATATCGCGCAACAGCAAAAGTATTGTTAAAATCAGCACAAAGCCCATCATAAAATAGCCGAGCTTATAAACAATATCATAAAATGTGCCGTTCAAAAAATCCGGACCGTTTCTAAGCCATCTGAGCCACATCGGCGAAAACCATGATGCCGTTAAAACAAGCAAAATCAAAATTTTCGAAAAGGCAGAAAGATCAGCATACCCCGTCAGCGTTTTGTATGTTACGGCAATGGAGGCAATAACAAAAATCATCATTCCTATAAAAAATACCATTATTTTTTCCTTTTTTTCAGGCATTATATTTTATACGGCAGCTACGTTGTCTTCCGTTTTTATGGCTTTTCTCTTATAAACCCGCTTGGGCTTTTCTTCTTTAGATTGTTCCGTTATCGGCTCATTTTCTTTGACCTCAATCACCGTTAGTGTTTTCTTTTTTAACGACAACGGCTTTTGCGTAATCACTTCCGTGCTTTGATCAGCCTTTGTTTCTTCCACCTGTTGTGAACTTGTTTGTTCCGATACATCTTCAGTCGTTTCTTGAGATTTCGCCTGCACTTGAGGTTGGTTCGCATTTTTACGCTCGTTGATGTCTGTCACAATTTTGCGATAGTGTTCGGCATATTGGCGGAAAACTTCCATCTCAACATAGTTTCCGGCAGATGATGCTTCTTTTGCCAATTCATTATAGCGTTTAATCAAATCAAGCGCCGTTCCCGAAAATTTTCCTGCCGGACTGACACTGTCGAATCGATAATTAAGGTTATACATATTGTTGTTATTTGTGCGAAATTTATTGTTTTTTTTCATATTGTGTAAACACCCGAAAATGAAGCTTGACAGCTTCGGTTAAAATAAAAAATGCTTTTAAAAAACGGAAATAAGTTATGAGCTAAACTACAACTGCTCATATTATTTATGTCTTTATCATATTTCCTTTTTTTTAAATTGCAAGATATTTTATTTATTTTTTAATATTACAACTCGGTTGATTCCTGACAAATCTTTGACGGTCTGCTCATAAGCCCAGCCTTGCTTTAAAAATATCTCTTCAACATCTTGCGCCTGCCCTGCTCCGACCTCGAGCAAAATATATCCCCCTTTTTGCACAATCGGCTGACATATCTTTGCAATCTTTCGATAACATTCAAGCCCGTCTGCTCCGCCGTCTAAAGCAACAAACGGATCATAAAGTCTTACCTCGCGATCTAACGTTTTTATTTCTTCCGTTTTGATATACGGCGGGTTTGATACAATAATATCAACCTTTTTATCAAAACAATCTTTAAAATCGTTATCGTTCCAATCTTTTTGAATAAAGCGACATCTTTGTTCAAGTTCTAAATGTTCGGCATTTTCCTGTGCAATTTTTAAAGCCTCAATTGAAATATCTATTCCAATACCCGTTGTATCTTTTGTTTCTTTCAAAACCGAGAGCAACACACAACCCGAACCGACTCCCAATTCCAAAATCGTATCTTCGGTTTTTGTCTTCTTAATTGTTTCCTCAACCAAAATTTCCGTATCCGGACGGGGCGACAAAACATTTTCGGAAACCTTAAAATCATATTTGTAAAAACTTTTTTGACCTAAAATTTTATCAAGCGGCATTCCGCAAAGCCTTTTGTTGATACACTCTTCCAGCTTTTCTTTTTGTTGGCTTGATATATCTCTTATCAGCGGAGCATCATTCGGATTAATTTTTAATACAAACCCGATTAACAATCTTGCCTCCAAGCGCGGCGATTCAATACCACCTTCGGCCATTTTTTTTATCGTATCTTCATATATATTGTTTTGCATCTTAAGCCGCAACTTTTGCTTTAACCGAAGCCGTTAATTTTTCAAGCGCACGCTTTTCTATTTGGCGAACACGCTCGCGGCTGATATCAAACTTTGCACCGATTTCATCAAGTGTTAAAGGACTTTCGGTCAAAACATGATTCTTTATCACAAACTGTTCTCTTTCACTCAGCTCTCCCAAGCATTCCAGCAAAATTTTTCGGCGCATTAAAGCTTCTTCTTTATTTGCTAATTTTCCTTCTATATTTTCTCTTGCGTCTGAAAGCATATCGATTTGTTCTTTAGGCTCATCGTCCGTATCTCCGTAAATCGGCGTGTTCAGCGACTTATCTCCACCGATGCGCCTGTTCATATCAACAACTTCTTTTTCATCGACGACAAGTTCATGAGCTATTTGTTTAACTTCTTTAGGTTCCAATTCCCTGTTTTCATAAACACCCAATTTTGCTTTCAGACGTCCTAAATTGTAAAACAATTTTTTTTGCGCCGCAACCGTTCCTATTTTAACCAATGACCACGAACGCAATATATAATCGTGTATGGCGGCTTTTATCCACCATAGCGCATATGTCGCCAAACGAACTTTTTTATCCGGATCAAATTTTTTAACCGCTTGCATCAAGCCTAAGTTCGCTTCCGATATCATATCCTGCATCGGCAACCCGTAACGACGATATGTCAGGGCTATTTTAGCCGCCAGCCTTAAGTGAGACGTAATTAATTTTTGCGCCGCTTCCAAATTTCCGTTTTTCACAAAATCATTGACCAAAGCGTTCTCTTCTTCTTCCGTTAAAACCGGAAACTTTTTGATTTGTTCCAAATAAGAAGCCAAGCCGTTATCTTCAACGATAACGGGTAAATTCTTTTGTGTATTGACAACGACCAGACTTTTATTGCTCATTTACTTTCTGCTTTCAGGGATAAATAAATGAAATTTGTTCATAATCATTGATTTTCGGATTCAAATTAATGATATGCCCCTTATAATTGTCAAAATAAGGATAAGCCAAAACATAAACAGGTTTTTTTATCTTTCCCGTTTGTTTGCATAAAACAATGTCTTTTTCATTAATCTGTTTGTTGATTTTGACCATAATCAGAGCATTTGCCGTATCATAATCCGTTTTAGGATCGAAGTCCGTTGCCAAAACTTCCTCAAAGCCCTTTATTTGTTTTGTGCGCAAAAACTTCTGACGCATTTGTTTGGCGGATTTAACATCAATTTGATCCTGATAAGATGCAATTGTTTCCATAACCTTATCCACAAAAGCCTTATCATCACATTGCGGTCTTTGAACAATGCTTAAATCCGATGTTTCGGACATATCCTCCGCCAAGCAAGGGCTTGCAACCATCATTATTAAAAAAAGAGCCAAACCTGTTTTCATTTTTTTCCTTAAAAACTGACTGATTTCGGTGTTCTCGGGAACGGAATAACATCTCTGATATTTGTGATACCCGTCACAAGCATCATCATGCGCTCAAAACCTAACCCAAAGCCTGCGTGCGGAACCGAACCGTATTTGCGCGAATCGAGATACCATTCATAATCCTGCTCTCTCATGCCAAGCTCCTTAATTCTCGAAACAAGCACATCATAACGCTCTTCACGCTGAGAGCCGCCGATTAATTCCCCAATTCTCGGAACCAAAACATCCATCGCCGCAACCGTTTTTCCATCATCATTCAAACGCATATAAAATGCCTTAATTTCTTTCGGATAGTTATACACGATCACCGGCTTTTTAAAATATTCTTCTGCCAAAAAGCGCTCATGCTCCGTTTGCATATCAATGCCGTATTCAGGTGTGTATTCAAATTTTTTGCCTGATTTTTTCATCAGCTCGATTGCTTCTGTGTAGCTTACGCGTGCGAAGTTGTTGTGGGCGATATTTTCAAGGGTTTGTTTTAAGGTCGGATCAACGAACTTTTCAAACAGCTCCAAATCAGATGCGCAATGTTCCATAATGTGTTTAACACAATATCTTACCATATCTTCGGCAACGTCCATATCATCATGAAGATCAGCAAACGCCATCTCGGGTTCAATCATCCAAAATTCGGCGGCATGGCGCGGTGTATTTGAATTTTCGGCTCTGAATGTCGGTCCGAATGTATAGATATCGCCCAAAGCGCAAGCATACATTTCACCGTTTAACTGTCCCGAAACAGTCAAATGAGCCTCTTTTCCGAAAAAGTCTTCCCCATAATTTACTTTTCCGTCTTTGGTTTTTTGCAAGTTATTCATATCAAGTGTTGTTACCTGAAACATTTCTCCTGCCCCTTCACAGTCCGAACCGGTGATAATCGGTGTGTGGACATATTTAAAACCTCTGTCGTGGAAAAAGTGATGAATGGCATATGAAAGTTCCGAGCGAATCCTAAAAGCCGCACCATATTTATTTGTGCGCGGTCTTAAATGTGCGATTGTGCGTAAATATTCATCCGTCATTTTTTTCTTTTGAAGCGGGTAATCATCAGGGGCTATACCGTATATTTCTATCTTTTCGGCTTGAATTTCATATTTTTGACTTCCACCCTGCGACTCGACCAAAGATCCCTCTACGGCAACAGACGAGCCTGTGGATAATTTTTTTATTTCTTCGTAATTGTTTAAGCTATTTTTTGCGATAACTTGCATATTTTTCAAACAAGAACCGTCATTTACTTCAACAAATGAAAAATCTTTTGAATCACGACGCGTTTTCACCCATCCTTTGATCAAAACCTTATCTTTTGTTGTGGTTGAGCTCAATAAATCTTCGATTTTTGAACGTTTTAACATAGCTTACATATCCTTTTTCTTTATGTCATTTTTTAAAACTTTATGCACTATACATCAACAAAGTTTGAAAGTCTAGCGTTGACAATAAAAAATTTTTTATATATTATAAGTTATCTTTTTTGATTATTCAGTTAGGAGTTTTATCTATGAACAAAAATCTTGTATTGTTAAGTCTTGTTTCATTTTTGGCCGCCTGTCAGGCTGATATAGGTTCAAATCAATACGGCACAAGTTCTGTCGGAAGAGCAGCTGCCGCAAGTCCTTGTTCTGTTATCAGTGTTCGTCAGGTCAGCGTTAAATCCGACAACAATGCCGGTATGCTTGCCGGTGCTTTGGCCGGCGGTGTCGGCGGCTATGCCATCGGCAGCGGTAAAACGGCACATAATTTAGGCGCTGTCGGCGGAGCGCTTTTGGGCGGTTATGCCGGCGATAAAGCACAAGGTGTCTTATCTTCTCAATCGGGTTATGAATATGTCGTTCGTTTGGATAACGGGCAGGTTATGACCTTAACTCAAGGCACGGACGTTTTGCTCTCTCCCGGTCAAAGATGTATGATTTTGCTCGGTAATCCGTCGCGTTTAATCGGTTACTAATTTATTTCGTTTTTTATTATAGCCCCACCATCAAGGTGGGGTTCATTTTTTATCCTAAATCTTTCATTTTTTACTTGAAGAATCAAATTTATCAGTATAAATTAGCGCCAACTTGAAAAAGTTTTTATTTAATTTTGGCCTTAATACCGCCTTTTTGACGGTGTTTTGGGCTGTGTGTTTAACTAACTTGCTACAAAGGAGCAATAATAACCATGAGTAAATGGGTTTATAAATTTGGTAATGGCAGCGCTGAAGGCGACGCTTCCATGAGAAATCTTTTGGGCGGTAAGGGTGCAAACTTGGCTGAAATGAACAAAGTCGGCCTTCCCGTTCCTCCCGGATTTACCGTTACGACAGAAGTCTGCACATACTACTATGCAAACAACAACACATATCCGTCTGATTTAAAAGATCAGGTTCGTGAAGCTGTTAAGGGTGTTGAAAACATTATGGGCAAAAAGTTCGCTGATGAACAAAATCCGCTTTTGTTCTCAGTTCGTTCAGGCGCCCGTGTTTCAATGCCCGGTATGATGGACACGGTTTTGAACCTCGGTTTGAATGATGAAACGGTTAAAGCTTTGGCAAAAGCATCAGGATCAGAAAGATTTGCTTACGACTCTTATCGTCGTTTCCTTCAAATGTTCTCAGATGTTGTTTTGGGTGCAGACTTAGATTTGTACGAAGAAGCATTAGAGAATATGAAAAAGGCTCATGGCTATAAATCTGACACAGACTTGACAGCTGATGATTTGAAAGAACTCGTTGCTCAATATAAAGCAATCGGTCAAAAAATCGGCAAGGTCGTTCCTCAAGATCCTTGGGAACAACTTTGGGCAGGTATTGGTGCCGTGTTTGGTTCTTGGATGTCTCAACGCGCCATCACATACCGTAAATTAAACAACATCCCCGGTGACTGGGGCACAGCCGTTAACGTTCAAACAATGGTCTTCGGTAATGCCGGTGATGATTGCGCAACAGGTGTTTGCTTCTCTCGTGACCCTGCAACAGGTGAAAACAGATATTATGGTGAATACCTTGTTAATGCTCAAGGTGAAGACGTTGTTGCCGGTATCCGCACACCTCAACCGATGGGCTCAATCGGCGACGGCACATCTTTGGAAGAAAGATGGCCTCACCTTTATAAAGAGCTTGTTGATGCTCGTAACAATCTTGAAGCTCACTACAAAGACATGCAAGATATGGAATTCACCATTGAACACGGCAAACTTTGGATGCTCCAATGCCGTAACGGTAAGAGAACAGCAGCCGCTGCCGTTCGTATGGCTGTTGAAATGGTTGAAGAAGGATTGCTCAATCATGAAGAAGCCATCATGCGTGTCGGTGCTGATCAATTAGACCAATTGTTGCACCCGATGCTTGATCCGAAAGCCAAGAAAAACGTTATTGCAACAGGCTTGCCTGCATCTCCCGGTGCCGCTGTCGGTCGTGCCGTATTCAGTGCAGAAGATGCTGAAGCATGGGCTGCCAAAGGCGAAAAAGTTATCTTGATCCGCAATGAAACATCTCCTGAAGACATCGGCGGTATGCACGCATCTCAAGGCGTGATTACAGCTCGTGGCGGTATGACATCTCACGCAGCCGTTGTTGCTCGCGGTATGGGCACACCTTGCGTTTCCGGTTCTACAGACATCACCATTGATGTTAAAGCTAAAACAATGAACACGAAAGCCGGCGTTTTGATTAAAGAAGGCGATTGGGTATCTTTAGATGGTGCCAAAGGTCAAATCATTGAAGGTCAAATCCCGACCGTTCAAGCTGACACAAATTCAGGCAACTTCGGTAAACTCATGGGTTGGGTTGATCAAATCCGCCGCTTGAAAGTTCGCGCAAATGCCGAAACACCGAAAGATGCCGCACAGGCTTTGGCATTCGGTGCTGAAGGTATCGGCTTGGCCAGAACGGAACACATGTTCTTTGATGCAAACAGAATTGCTGATATGCGTGCCATGATTTTGGCTGACAACGAAAAAGGTCGAAGAGAGGCTTTGGCTCGCTTGCTCCCATATCAAAAGCAAGACTTCAAAGATTTGTTCAAAATCATGAACGGCTTACCGGTTACAATCCGCTTGCTCGATCCTCCGCTTCACGAATTTTTGCCTCACACAGATCCTGAAATGCAAGAACTTGCTGATAAATTAGGCAAAACTTTGGCTGAAGTGAAAGCTCGTTCAAATGCTTTGCACGAATTAAACCCGATGCTCGGTCACCGTGGTTGCCGTTTGCCGATCACATATCCTGAAATTGCCGAGATGCAAGCTCGTGCTATTTTGGAAGCTGCTATCGAATCAGAACAGGAAGGCATTAAAGTTATTCCTGAAATCGAAGTTCCTTTGACAGGTTCTAAGAAAGAATTGGATATTGTTAAGGCCTTGATTGATACAACGGCTGAAAAAGTCTTTGCTGAAAAAGGCAAGAAGATTGATTACATCGTTGGAACGATGATTGAATTGCCTCGTGCTGCTTTGATGGCTGAAGAGCTCGCTCAAAGCGCTGCTTTCTTTGGCTTCGGCACAAACGACTTAACACAAACAACACTCGGTATGAGCCGTGATGACACAGGCGCCATTTTGGAAGAATACCGCGCACGTGGTGTTTATGTCGCTGATCCGTTTGCATCTATTGATGTTGAAGGCGTCGGTAAACTTGTCAGACGCGCTTGCGTTGAGGGCAGAAAGGTTAACCCTGATATTCACCTCGGCGTTTGCGGCGAACATGGTGGCGATCCGAAATCAATCGAATTCTTTGAAGAAGTCGGTTTAGATTATGTTTCTTGCTCACCATTCCGCGTGCCTGTCGCTCGTTTGGCAGCTGCTCAAGCCGCTGTTAAGGCAAAAGCAAAGAAATAATCTTTCGCTAAAAAAGAAAACCCCGCTATTTCATGCGGGGTTTTCTTTTATTTAATCATCACATACATCAAACATCTCTTTTCCGCGCAAAAACGACAAGCATCATCAAATTTTTAAACCGTAAAGAAATAACCAACCTTTTTTCTTTACACTTTTTAAAATTTCATTTTAATTGATTCTTAAGGAAAATTTTGATATGCTGATACAAAAGGAATCGTAAAAATTTAAGGTTCCTTTTTTCTTTACACTTTTTCGCCGACGATTCTGTTTGACAATTCTTTTTTTTTCATGTTATTTTATCTTAAGATAAACTTTGGAGAACTCAGATGCTTGGTCGCTATACTTATACCTTGAGTACATTAACCCCCGATGAAGAAATTATTTTAGTCGGTCGGTTGCACTATTTTGCTTTAATCATTCCCTTTTTCTTAACTGTCACAACTTTCGTATCTTTGTTCTTTTCTATCGGATTTACAATTCAATTAAAAGGTGGAAATATTTTAGATTCGATGAAGATTTTTGCATGCTGGGCCGTCACATTGACCGTTTTTACCTGCACAATCGTTTCTTGGCTAACGCGCAATTTTATTGAAATGGTTTGCACCAGCAAACGTGTTGTCAAGCGCACCGGTATTATTAATGTTACAACCGAAGAGCTTAATCGTGAGAGAATCGAATCGGTTGAAATGCGTCAAAGCATATTCGGTCGTTTGTTTAATTACGGCGATATTTTCTTTTCAGGCACCGGCACATCAAAATTGATTTTTCACTTTATCAACCAACCGAAACTGATGAAACAGATTATTGATGCGGTGATCAGTTCACCTCAACAACAGCCTGATGAACACTAACAAAAAAGCCTCTGTTTCAGAGGCTTTTTTTAATTGATTATTTTGATTTTTCTTTCAAGTCTTTGATTAAATCATCTAAACCATTCGGGGCTTTTTTGATATATGCCGTATATTCGTTTCGCGCAGTAATGGCAAGCGACACGTTTTCAATGATGATATCAACGATTTTTAATTGATCTCCGTCTTTAACACGCCATACAACCTTAGCCGGTGCGCCTTCGCCCATATCAACCGTTGTGTTCACAAAAATCTGACCTTCCGAATTAGAGGGTGCTGTTCCGTGAAAATCAAAGCTCTTGCCTTTGAATTCATCAAAACGTTTTGACCATGTTTTGATGTTAAATTCACGATATACTTTAATAAATGCGTCACGCTGCGTTGTTTTTGCCGTTTTCCAATAACGTCCCAAAACAAATTTTCCGATATAGTCCAAATCAAGATATTCGTTAAAAAGTTTTTCAAAACGAGCATCTTTTTCTTCTGCGGAAACGTCAGAATTAATGATTTGTTCAATGCCTTGTGTCGTTACTTTTTTTACGAAATCTTCTGCTTTCTGACTATCAATGGCCATCGCTTTATATGAAAACATACAAGCAAAAGCAAAAATCAAAGTTATTATTTTTTTCATATTTAGTCTCCTTAGTTCAAAAATTTTTATTCATCTTCATCGTCAAAGTCAAAGTCATAACTTACTTGCTGTTCGGTTTCATTGTTTTTCTTCGCGCACAGGCTTTGGAATTTTTGACGGTTTTGTAAAAATGCCGTTTTTATTGTCGCGTAAAAATCGACCGAACCTTCTTCCAAACTATCAAGCAATGCTATGCTTTCCGCGCGTTTGTTGATATATTTTAAGGCTGTCGCACCATAAGATACACCCACGCCCCAATCTTCATCTTGCTTATCCCAAAGTGTCCAATACAACGGGTCTGCCATTGCATCAACACCCCATCCGATGAGATAACGCGGCGTTGACGGGCCGATAATCGGCATCACGATAAACGGACCATCCGGTGTGCAATAAAGAGCCATCGTTGCATCAAAAGAATTTTTCTTCTTTTCAAGCCCCCAACCCGAAGCAACATCAAACGTTCCTAAAAGTCCGAGTGTTGAGTTGATTCCGAAACGAACCAAAGATTTTCCGCTGTCCGAAACTTCACCTTGAAGTAAATTATTAATGGCATAAGCGGGTTCTTCCAAGTTGTTGAAAAAGTTCGTTACCCTGTTTCTGATACCTTGTGTCGTTATAGCTTTATAACCTTTAGCTACAGGTTTTAAAACCATTTTATCCACCTGATAGTTAAAATTAAACATCGCTCTGTTATAAACTTCAAGTTTTGTTTCTTCTTCACTGATTTTCATTTTTGTGCCGTTCGGATTGGTCGTGCAAGCCGTCGCACAAAACAAAATCGGTATCAAGAATAACGATTTTTTCATTGATATGTCCTTTCTTATTATTCCGTTTTACAATATAAACATAAAAATATATTCAATCAAGCAAAATTCTATTCTTATAACGCATGAATTTACAAAAAAGTTCGCTATAAAATTTTTTTGTTACAATTAAGAAACGATTTGTGTTTTGATGTTTGTCGTAAAATAACATATTATCGCGTCAGTTTTTAACTTAGTAAAGGAAAATAAAATGTCTTATCAACCTTCTAAAATGATTGGTATTTTTGACTGCGCCACCTCTCAAAAGGTTATCGGTCAAGAAAAATTTTTGGAAGCTTTTAAAACAATTTTGAACCACGGCGCATATTGCCAAGGTCCTGAAACAAAAGAATTAGATCAAAAACTCGCCGAATATTCAGGCACAAAATATTGCTCAACCTGCGGTTCCGGAACGGATGCTTTAACGCTTGCTTTGATGAGCTGGGGTGTTAAAGAAGGCGATGCTGTCTTTGTTTCTTCTTTCACATTCGTTGCATCTGCCGAAGCTCCTGTTTTGCTCGGTGCAACCCCGATTTTTGTTGATTCGGAACCTTATACATACAATATGGATCCAGAAGATTTGAAACGTGCGATTGCAGAAGTTAAAAAAGAAGGCAAATTAAATCTGAAAGCCGTTATTCCTGTTGACATTTTCGGCAACCCTTGCGACTATGATGAAATCATCAAAATCGCTCACGACAACGGTATGAAAGTTTTGTCTGACTCTTGCCAATCTTACGGTTCCGTTTACCATGGCAAAAATGCCGGTTCAATTGCTGATATGACAGCTACTTCTTTCTACCCGACAAAGCCTTTAGCTGCTTATGGTGACGGTGGTGCCGTGTTCACAAACAACGAAAATGAAAATGCGCTTGTTCAATCTTGCCGCGTTCACGGTATGAGCCCTGAAGATCACTATGACAACGTTCGTTTGGGTATGACAGGCCGTATGAACTCTTTCCAAGCTGCTGTTTTAATGCAAAAATTGACAGTATTCAAAAAAGAGCTTCAAGATCGTTATACCATTGCTTCTCGCTATGATAACGAATTGTCATCATATTTCGGCAAACAACGTGTCTTGGACAACTGCAAATCTGCTTATGCGCTCTACACCATCAACTGCGAACATCGTGATGAATTGATGACATATTTGAAAGAAAACAACATCGGTTGCGGCGCATATTATCCGAGACCGGTTAACACACAAACAGCTTATGCAAAGTGGAACACGCGTTCGCTTCCTGTTTGCGAAAAACTCTCTAAAACGGTTTTGAGCATCCCGATGCACCCGTATTTGAGCTCTGAGGAACAAACATATATCATCAACAAGATGAACGAGTTTGCTGCCCGCTATGCATCTAAAGCTGCTTAAACTTTTACTTTAGAAACTCTCGAAAGCCTTCTCAAATGAAGGCTTTCTTTTTTTAAATTTATATTGACTTTTTGTCAAATATTTTATAAATTGCTTCATAGAAAAAGAATCATTATTTTTTATAAATATGTCAAACCATTAAACATTTTTATTATGAATCAAATCAAAATCAATGTAGACAATCTCTCTAAACAAGAGTTGCCTCGGTGGGATTTATCTGTCGCTTTTTACAGCGGTTTGGATGATCCCCAAATTGAGATTGACAAGAAACTTTTGGAAAGCCTTTCCAAAGAACTTGCCACCTATCGCAGCTTGATTGCTGACCTTGAGCCTTATGAGCTTTCAATTATGCTTCGCAAATACGAAACAATGGTTCAAACGGCTCGCAAACTCTCTTACTTCGCCTTTTTATATGCGGACACGCACAAAACGGATGAAGAAGCAACTGTCTTTCAATCCAGAATTCAGGAAACAATTGCAAAGGTTTTTAAGAACCTGCTCTTTATCAACTTTGAGCTCAACCAGCTGCCCAACTACAAGAAGTTAGAGTTTTTGAATCATCCCAAGCTCCAACACTGGATTTACTGGCTTCAAAGCATCTTTTGCAGCTATTGGAGCTTAAGCGAGGGGGCGGCCTTCATCATTGATCAAAAGTCCATCGTCTCATCGGCATGGTCTCGCCTTTATGATGAAACCTGCGCATCTTTAAAGTTCAGGCTGGGCGGCAAAGTTTTGACCGAAGCAGAAATTTCCAAGAAAGTGGCTTCACAAAATCCCGAGATTCGCCACAAAGCTTTGGCGGAAATGAACCGTGTCTTCAAAGAAAACGCACGCGTTTTCACCATGTGCTATAACATGATTTTGGAAGACAAGCACATTGACGACGAGCTTTACGGCTTGGAAGAGCCTGTTCAGAGCAGTCTCTTTGAGAACAACATCTCAAAAGAAGAATTGCTCGCCATGAGTTCTGCGGTGGTCGATTCTTACATCACGATTTCCCAACGCTTTTTCAAGCTTTTGGCCAAAATCAGGAAAATTGATCACATCAGCTATGAAGACCGCAACATCAACCCGATTGACATACCGGTCAAAAAGATTTCATGGTCTGAATGCGTGAAAGAGGTTTTGGAAGGGTATGCCGAATTTTCGCTGGACTATATGTCCCTCGGGCTTTCCATCATCAACAGCGGCTATGTTGACGTTCCGCCTGACAAGGGCAAGAAAAGCGGCGCCTACTGCATACGCGGCGAAGCGCCTTACATTTTGCTCAACTTCACGGGCACCGAAGATGATATCGCCACCTTTGCACACGAACTCGGTCATGGGGTGCATCATCTTTTGTCCGCACAAGTCGGCGTTTTGAACGACAGCACACCGACCGCTCTTGCGGAAGTGGCCTCCGAGTTTGCGGAATACCTGATTTTCCAAAAACGCTTCAATGCCGCCGCCACAAACAAAGAAAAGCTTTATTTGCTGATTAATCGTGTCCAAGACATGATTCAAAGCATTCATCGGCAAATTTCTTTCTACAAGTTTGAGGAACGCGCGCATGCCGAACGCAAGGAGGGCGAACTTTCAACCAAACGTCTCTGCCAAATTTGGCGCGAAGAAACTTCTCGCTATCTCGGCTTTGACATAGGCGAAGAAAGCGAATATCTGTGGATGAGCATTTCCCACATTTTTGATATGCCCTACTACGTTTATTCGTATGCTTTTGCCGGGTTGGTGGTCAACAACTTGATCATCGCCTATGAAAAATGGGACGAAAGAAGCGAGCTTGAAGTGTTGGAAGATTTTGCAGATCTTTATATAGATATGCTTTCCAACACCGGCGTTGAAGACTTCAAGAGTTTACTTGAGCCATTCGGCATTGATGCCTCTGCCCCTGACTTTTGGAACAACGGCTTGAAACTCATCACACGTTATATTGATGAGATTGAAAAGCTTGCCAAACTTGAAGGGTTGATTTAGAAAAAAGCGGGATTTTTCCCGCTTTTTTTTATTTTCTATCAATCATGATTGTATCCGGCGCAAATTGTTCATAAATGAGCCAAATCGCTGCAAGGCCGACCAAAATATACACAATGCGTGATAAAATACTCATATCGCCGAAAATCAGGCTGACAAGGTTGAAATTAGCAACGCCGATTAAACCCCAGTTAATACCGCCGATAATCGTGAGCCACAAGGCAATTTTTGAAAGATAATACATATATGTTTCTCCTTAAATAAAAAAATGTTTTACTTTTTTTTCAATCATGATATATGAACGAAAGTATTTTTTTCAAGGAACAAACTATGTACAGCGAAAAATTTTTGAAATTTATTCAAATGTGGGAAAAAGATTTCGGCATTGCGAAAACGATTGATGAAAAAATTTGTGTTGACCGAGACGGAAACCCTATCCCGTGGTACACATATCCTGCGATAGAATATCTCTCTCAATTTGATTATTCCAAGAAAAAAATCTTTGAGTTCGGTGTCGGCAATTCTTCGCTTTTTTGGGCTGAGCGCGCACAAAAGGTTATTTCTGTTGAAGACAACTTAAAATGGTTTGAAAAATGGCAAAAAGAATTTAACCACCCTCGCCTTTCGATCATTTGGCGCGATGAGGGCGAAATTTATGAAAACGCCATTTTGGAAACAGATGAAAAACAAGATGTCATCATCATTGACGGCAAACGCCGCTTCCAATGCGCCGAAACGGCTTTAAAACGCTTGAATAAAGGCGGTATGATTATTTTAGATGATTCGGACCGCATCAACACGAGCGAAGAATATAAAAAAGCTGTTGCTATTTTAAAAAGTGCAAACCTCTTACATGTTGATTTTTACGGTTTCTGCCCGATGAATAACTATACCAAAACAACTTCGGTATTTTTTGACCGCACTTTTAATTTCGAATCAAAATTTGAAGTTCAACCGATCAACGGCCTCGGAAATTTATGGTCAATGAGCCGAAAAGATCGTAAAGAAAAATATAACGAACAGAAGTAATTATTTCCGCCACCAAAATTTCAAGCTAACAGATGTGGTGTCATTTTGACTGTGGAAATTGCACATTTCAAAAATTTTCTGTGTATTTAAATTTCTGATTTTTGAACAACTTTGACAACAACGATCGCCATAATATTGTTTTAGGCGCCTGTTTTCAGATGATGCTGCGGATATTGTTTCAAAATAACACAATTCGGAGGCCCACTCTTTTGCTATTGTAAAAATATTTTGGCATTCTCTTAAGGCTGCCTCATTATCATCTTTCAGAGAAGATAAACTGATATGTAAAACAATATCTTCTGCCGTACTTGGCGAAACCCAGACACGGTTTTTGAAATCATCATACCAATATGTTCCGCTTTCATTTTGAATCATTCCTTCCGGAACACTGTGCAACTTTTTAAGTATGTTCATCATACTTGTTTGATTTAAGCCGTATAAATCATTTTGATATTTTGTAATCCCCAGAAGCAGTTCGTTAATTTGTTCCATTTGTTTATTGAGTTTATGCTGAAACATCGCCTTTGAATAACCTGCTAAAGCACCGACGGATAAGATGCCGATGATGGCTAAGACGCCAAGCATTTCAACCATACTTCTGCCTCTTTGATTTATTTTCATTTCTATTCTCCTTATAGTGTCATCCCTCGATTGCGTCAGCAATCGTCAAGGGATCTTCAAATTTTTAAACCGTAAAGAAATAACCAACCTTTTTTCTTTACACTTTTTAAAATTTCATTTTAATTGATTCTTAAGGAAAATTTTGATAGGATTAAATAAAAGGAATCGTAAAAATTTAAGGTTCCTTTTTTCTTTACACTTTTGCTAAAGTTTGCAGATAATCAATTTTGTTTTTACATCAGTTTCATCATTGCTTTAATCATATTGTCTGCACCTTCACAAACTTCTTTGATTGAAGATGCAAGCATATAAGCCGGTGTTGTCACAACCTTTCTTAATTCATCAACACAAACATCCGTAACCTCTTTATTTTCGTGAACTGCACCCGTGCGCTCAATAGATGTTGCCACGCCCTTGTCGCTGCCGATTGTCACATGAACGCCTTGTGAGCCCAAAACCTTTGCAATCACAACCGGTGCAATACACATCGCGCCGATGACCACGCCGTTTTTATGGCTTTCTAAAATTGCTTTCCGAACACTTGCGTCAACATCACAACTCACACCTGAAACGCTAAAATCACACCAGTTGATAACGGCACCTAACCCACCCGGAAAAACAATCGCATCATAATCTTTCGGATTATAATCTTTTAAATCCAAAATATTGCCTCTCGCCAAACGAGCAGATTCGATCAAAACATTGCGCTTTTCATCTGTTTTCTTGCCGCTTAAGTGATTAACAACAGCCGCCTGCTCAATATTCGGCGCAAAACATTGATAAGTTGAGCCTAAACAATCAATGGCAAGCATCGCGCATGTTGCCTCGTGAATTTCGGATCCGTCAGCTCGACCGCAACCGGAAAGCACAATTGCAAATTTCGGATTTTTTTTCATGTTTATAATCTCCTCACTTCTTTTTATTTCGGTTGATTTATCCTATATCAACGATATAATACTGTCAATTGAGATTTTAAATAGGACATTGAAATGAAACATAAAATAACAACACTTAACAACGGACTGCGCATTATCACCCAAGAAAGAAAAGATATCGAAACCGTTTCTTTAGGTATTTGGGTTAATACAGGCTCAGCCTATGAAACCGTTGATATGAACGGCATCTCTCATTTTATTGAGCATATGGTTTTTAAAGGCACAAAAAAGCGTAACGCGCTTCAAATTTCAGAAGATATTGAAAACGTCGGCGGACAAACAAATGCATACACTTCTCGTGAGTTTACGGCTTTTTATGCCAAAATGCTTAAAAATGATGTTGAGCTTGCCCTTGATGTTTTGGCTGATTTTATTGTTGCGCCCACCTTTGATGAAAGTGAAATGGTTAAAGAAAAAGAAGTTGTTGTCCAAGAAATCAAGCAGAGCATTGATACCCCTGATGATGCCGTATTTGATTACTTTCAAGAAGATGCTTTCAAGGATTGCGCTATCGGACGCACAATTTTAGGTCCCGAAGAAAAGGTTCGTTCTTTTGATGCCGAAATGATGCGACGTTATATGCACACGCATTATGCCACAGATAATATGGTTGTCGTCGGTGTTGGAAATTTGAATCATGATGATTTTGTAAAAATGGTTGAAACTCGTTTATCAAAATATTCCGCCAAAGCCGATTTTAACATTGAACCTCAAAATTACACAGGCGGTTTTACATTTCAAAAACGCGATATTGAACAAGTTCATGCCTTAATCGGTTTTAAGGGCGTCGAATACAAAAACCCGATGTATTATCCTGTTTCGATTTTCTCAACACTTTTCGGCGGCAGTATGTCATCAAGGCTATTCCAAGAAATCAGAGAAAAACGCGGGCTTGTTTATACCGTTTACAGCTTTACAAACTCGCACACTTCAGGCGGATTGTTCGGTATATATGCCGGCACAACGGCCGATGAATTAAATAAGCTTATTCCCGTTGTTGCCGATGAAATTAAAAAAGTTTGCAATACTTACGTTTTTGATAAAGAACTTGAGCGCGCAAAAACACAGCTCAAAGCCAGCATGCTTATGTCTTTAGAAAGTTCTTCCTCAACGGCTGAAGTTATGGCAAGACAGTCTTTAATTCACAATCGCATCATTGATACAGATGAAATTATTACAAATGTTGAAGCTGTCACAAAAGAAGATATTCAAAAAGCCGCTCAAATGCTTTTTTCAACAAATCCGACCTATACTTTGCTCGGAAACATGAAAACATATCCGTCCTATGATGAGCTTATAAATACTCTTAAATTTTAAGTGTTTGTTATGAAACTCTTGTTATTATCAAACCGGATTAACAAAGGAGGCAAATATGTCACGCGCTGAAGATATTTTTCAAAAATTGATTTATTTCGGAGAAGATGCTTTAGATGAATTTATTTTAAACATGCAGTCCGAAGAACTTTTTTTGGATTTTAAGCAAGCTGTCTCTACCGGAAAAAATAATAATACACTTCATAAAGATGACCGTAAAAATTTAGCCAAAGCCATTTCAGGCTTCGGTAATTCCGAAGGCGGTGTTATTATTTGGGGTGTTGTTTGTTCACGAGATCAGGAAATCGGCGATGTGGCAAAAGCCAAAGTTAAAGTCAGAAATGTCCATCGTTTTTTAAGCTGGCTTGAAAATGCTATTTCCGGTTGCACCATTCCGAGCCATAACAAAGTTCGAAATCATATCATCAGCGCTGATAAAAACGGTGACGGCTATGTTGCAACCTATATTCCGAAATCAGAAATTACACCTTTAATGACAACAGTCGGATCGACTATTTATATCCGTTCCGGCTCTAATAATGTTCCCGCTCCTTATGCCGTCATTGCCGGTATGTTCGGAAAACGCCCCCAACCGAATATTGAACTTTTGATTGAAGATAAATCCATAGAAATTTTAGATAATGCCGATGAAGATATACTTTATCCGAAAACGATTGATAACCCTCCCGAAAAATACGTCAAAATCAGCTTTTCGGTGATCGCCGACAATCAAAGCAACGCTATCGCCAAAGAGCTCTATTTTTCTTGTACGACAGAAGATACCGGCAGCGAATATAATAAGGTTCGTTTTTTAAATTATAACCAAATGGAAAATCTCGGAAACATTGCCGGACATTTTAATTTGATGACAAAGCCCGAAATGAGGCTTCCTCCTCGCGGTAAAATTAAGTTTACGAATATGCAGATTGTCTTGTCTCCTTTTGCCGAAACCGATTTTTGCTTAAACGGTGTTATCGGTGCGGAAAATGCTACACCGAAAGATTTCAGAATCTATATGACAAAGAACCAGTTGCGCTCTTTTGTCGCCAAAGCCCTTAAAACACCTGATGAGCAAGAATCGCTCTTAACCGAATTTTTCTCTGAATTTTTAAGGAATGCGTGATTGATGTTTCCGCGTGTTGAAATATTTACAGATGGGGCTTGTTCCGGCAATCCGGGTGTCGGCGGATGGGGTGCTATTTTGCGCTATAAAGTCACCGAAAAAGAGCTTTCAGGCGGCGAGCTCAACACCACAAACAACCGAATGGAGTTAACTGCCGTTATCGAAGCCTTAAAAGCCTTGAAAACCACCTGCAACATTACCTTATATACAGACAGTAAATATGTTATGAACGGCATTACGGAATGGCTTGATAATTGGAAAAAAAACGGTTGGAAAACCTCGAATAAAAAAGGTGAAGTCAAAAATATTGATCTTTGGAAAGCTTTAGATGAGCTTGTCTTAAAACATGAAATCAGATGGGTTTGGGTTAAAGGACACGCCGGGCATATAGAAAATGAACGTGTTGACACGCTGGCTCGTTCAGAAGTTCAAAAATTGAAAGGATAGAGTATGAATATATATGATTTTAACGTCAAAGACATCAAAGGACAAGAGGTCAGCTTAAAAACTTACAGAAGCAAAATTTTGCTTATTGTTAATACGGCTACCGAATGCGGATTTACACCTCAGTATGAAGATTTAGAGGGCATTTATGAAGTATTTCATGACAAAGGTCTTGAAATTTTAGATTTTCCCTGTGATCAATTCGGACATCAGGCTCCCGGAACGGACGAACAAATTGCACGCTTTTGCACGGCGCGTTTCGGTGTTACTTTTCCCCAATTTGCAAAAATTGAAGTTAACGGAGAAAATCAACACCCTCTCTTTGCTTATTTGAAAGAACAGCAGACTTTCAAAGGCTTTAATTTCTCTGATGAAGGTGCTGAATTTATGCATAAAATGCTTTTAAAGAAAGACCAAGATTATGCTTCAAAGTCTGACATAAAGTGGAATTTTACAAAGTTTTTGGTTGATCAAAAAGGTGATGTTATCCGCCGCTTTGAGCCGACCGAAAATATGGACAATGTCGCCCTTGCCATTAAAAATTTAATAAAATAGGAGATTTCCGTGCCTAAAATTAACGTCCTTTCTTCTAAAAACTATGCATATTTTAAAAAAGATATGCTAAAATCTAATACGAACTTTCAAAATATTAACATCAAGTCAGAAACTTTTCCTGACGGGGAGCATCATTGGATTATCGAAAAGTGTTCTAAAATTAAAGGGCTTCCTGCTGTTTATGTTGCCGGCACGATTGATGACGAATCGATTTTCGAGCTCTACAACATTGCTTCAACCCTCATTTCAAAACAATGTTCTTCGCTTCACCTTGTCGTCCCGTATTTTGGCTACTCGACGATGGAACGTGAAACTGTTGAGGGCGAAGTTGTTACGGCAAAAAATGTGGCAAGAATGCTGAGTTCACTTCCTCTTTCGCCTGAAGGTAATTTTATTTATTTGCTTGATTTGCACTCTTTCGGCACACAATATTATTTTGAAAAATCACTTCAGCCTGTTCACTTATCTTCTTGGAATATTTTGAAAAAGATGATTAAAGACTGCGGAAAAAACATTGTTTTGGCTTCAGCTGATATGGGGCGCGCTAAATTTGTTGAAAAATTGGGCGATGCATTAAAACTTCAAACTTCCTTTATTATGAAACGCCGTTTAGACGGTAAAAATACGCTCGTTGAAGCTCTAAATGCCGATGTAAAAGGAAAGAACGTTGTTATTTTTGATGACATGATCAGATCCGGAGCGTCTGTTATTAAAGCTGCTCGGGCCTATAAACAAGCCGGGGCGCTGAATATTTATGTTGTGGTGGTTCATGGCGTTTTCACGCCTTCAAGCGTTCAACAGATAAAAGACAGCAAGATCATTAAAAAAATTCTTGTCACAAATTCTCACCCGAATGCCTTAAAATACCAAAGTGATTTTGTAAAAGTATATGATGTTGCACAGACAATTTCCGAGGGGCTGATTTTATAGATTAACGTTCATTATCTGTGCTATGTATCATGTTATGCAGCAGTTTTTGCCTGACAAAGAACTTGTTTCCTTCTCTGATGCAATCCTGACAAATCGGCGGTTTCCCAAAACGTTTTCTGCGTAATCTTGTTTTGGTTATATCTCTAAAATCGCCATTCATGCGCTGTTGCATAATGCATCCGTCGTTTATACAATGAGCCCCGAGTTTATCTTCCGTATTCGCTCTATTTTCGTTTGTTAAACCGATTAAATGCCCAAACTCGTGCATCAAAACCGTTTTAAAGTTTTCAATATCAAGATTGCCGTTTTCATCAAAAAAACGTGCTATGGAAACGATGGAAAATTTATTTTCTTGGGAATATCCCAAACAGTAGTTAATCCCCGAAGCATACAAATCATGCTTTGTTACAAGAACCGACCATTGCGGAATTTCTTTTGCATAAGGGTCTGAGAGAAAATCATCTGAAAGTTGATTAATTGAGATTTGACCGCTTCTTTGGAAACGTCCTTCATGCATTGAACGCCTTTTAGCTCGTGCGATGTACCACTCCACACTTTCATAAGGTCTTAAAACTGTTTCTCCTCTGTCATTAATGCGCATATAACTTTCGGTTTGCCAATCGCCTAAGGTGATCAAAGGATAATCGAGTCTATGTTCAGGAAAGCAACTCATGACATCCTCGATGGCCTCTTTTATATGAGCCTCAAGTGGTTCAAGACCTTTCTCAAAAAGGATATAAACATTTCTAATCTGTGTCATATCGCTTTCCTCACAGATATATTCTATCAGATTTTTATCATAAAATCAAGTGTTTTCGGATTCGATGCTTTCTAAACTTTGTTTTTCTGAATTTTTTATCTTAACATATTGTTTATGTTGATTTTTTCTCTCGTTCTCCAAGCCCGCCTTTTGCTTGCCCGCTTATTTGCCAACTAACAAAACGTCGCCATCTGCGCAAAAAATAACATTTTGAGGTTATTTTTTGCTTGATGCCCCTCCACGTCGTGTCGGACTGTTCGTCCCCTCTTCACCAATAAAAAAAAGCACCTCAAGGGTGCTTTTTTTATTGGTGGTCTTCGATAAGGATCGGTCTTGAAAGCTTTAGCTTTCTTCGGTCACTTGTTTTGTAACGTTGGCAAATGCTATCTGACCATTTCGAAAATCAAAGCTCTTATAATAGATAAAATTTCAAATGTCCAGCATTAATTTTGGTTTTTTACATATTTTTTGAAATTATTTCCTTAATCGGCTTATAACTTTTGCGGTGCTCCGGCGTTATTCCATATTTTTTAAGCCCTTCAATATGCTCTTTTGTGCCATAACCCGCATTGTTTTCAAAACCGTATCCCGGATATTTTAAGGCCATATCTTTCATTAACCTGTCTCGATAAACCTTTGCCATCACAGATGCGGCTGAAATTGATAAACTCAAAGCATCTCCCTTAATAATACATCTTGTTTTGCATACAAAATTTTTCGGCAATCTGTTCCCGTCAATCAGTGCCATATTCGGCTTGATCTTCAGTTTTTCAACCGCACGTCTCATCGCCAAAAACGAAGCTTCTAAAATATTGATTTCATCAATTTCCCGAGCACTTGCCTCCCCGATACCATAACATAAATTGCCTTGTTCGGCTTCAGTTTTAATGATTTCAAAGAGCTCTTCTCTGCGTTTTGCCGTCAGCTTTTTCGAATCGTTCAAATGGCTTAATAAATAAGGGTTGATGTTGTGATTTAAGAACACAACCGCACCGGCTGCCACAGGTCCGACCCATGGTCCGCGCCCTGCCTCATCAACACCGGCGACAAATCCTTCACATTCATCTTCAAACTTAAAATCAGGCATAATACATTCTCCATATTATGCCTGTATCATATTTAAGTCTTTATTTCAAAGCCTTTTTTCAGTTCCTCACAATCGGCACCCCCTCATAATCAGCCTCAATAATTCCGCCGATCACGACAGCCACATTATCATATCCTGATTTTTCAAACATCTGCGCCGCTTCCGAAGCTCTTCCCCCCGAAGAGCAGATAATATTGATTGTTTCTTTTCCGTTCAACCCATGCTCTTTGATAAAAATTTCGGGCTTTAATGTTTTCAGCGGTGTTAAAATGTGGTGATACGCCAAGCTTTCTTCTTTATGCTCCTCCTCATCTCTGACATCCAATATAAACGAATCTTCATTCAAATCTTGCGGTTTTATAAATTTCATTTTTATCCTCCTCTTTTTAAGATATAAAACTGATCTTTTCCTTTTAAAATAATCCTTTCGTTAAAAAAAAAGACCTGAGCCGAACTCAAGTCTTTTTTTATTTGTTTTCCAATAATTTTAGCGAATCATATATTCGATTCTGTTTTCAGCGACATCAAACACATCAATTGCGATGCCGTGAATGTCTATTTGTTCATCACAAACCGAAAATCTGATTTCTTCCGGGTTATATCCTTCTTCTTCATAAGTGAAGATCATTTCATATCCGTCTCTTGACAGACCGTCATATGTAATGCTGTATCCTAAAGTATCGCCGACCGTTTCCACTCGTGTGTTTACAACAGGAACCATTCTTAAATCTTTCGGCGTAATATAAAATCTTGCGCTCAAGACGGCAAGGCGTCCGTCAACAATTCTTCCGATGTGTTCATAAATTTCACCGTCTCCGTTAACAAGAAGAATATCGTTGCTTTTTCCTTGGCGCACAAGCATATATGTTTCGCCATCGTGAGTGACTTCACCAAACGCATTGAATTTTTCATTTTTTCTGATTCTTACGGGAGAATAGCCCGAATCCATTTCGCCGTTCTTTGTCGGCGTAACTGTTTCCGTGCCGTAATAGTCTGTGCGATAGCTCTTTGATGAAACCATCTTTTCACCGGCTTGTGTAATCAACACCTGACCTTTTTCAAGCATATCCTCTTTAACGGTTTTGCTCTCTGTTAAGAACTCTCCGTTTAAATCTTGGTCATAATAAAAAATCTTATCCGTTTGCCAAATTGTGAACGCTTTGTTCCTGATGGGCAAAAAGTTAATACTGTTGTTAGAATATGAGCACGCAGCCAATATACTAAGCGATAAAAGAAGGGCGAATTTTTTCATTTGCATATCTCTTTTTTAATGTTTAAACATAATCTAAAAAGGATTATAAATGGATTTGGTAAACAAAAAGATAACAAAGTCAAGAAAAATGAAAGATATCGTTTCGAGTGCAATTACAATTACTTTTGAACCTTTTGAAAAAATGCCGGAAACATTAACCGACTTTTTGGATTCTTATTTTGAGGTTGCCGCCCTCAATTATACTGATGACGGTCAAGAGCAATATGTCGGTTATGCCTCTCTTTCTTTTAATGAGCAAGATTTAATTTCAGCCTCTAAAAAAGCAAACATCAAATTGCCCTTTTATCAAATTGAAATTTTAAAAAACAAAAATTGGCTTACCGAAAACGTTATCAAATTTCCTCCGCAAGAAGTTGCTGATTTTTGCGTATACGGTATCCATGAAAAAAAGACACCGAAGACCAAAAAGATTCCGATTCAAGTCTATGCCGCAACGGCTTTCGGTTCGACACACCAAACGACGCATATGTGCTTAAACGCAATAACGGATTTAGCTCATATCGGCTTTAAACCGCAGCATATTTTAGATGTCGGCACGGGATCCGGTGTTTTATCTATTGCTACGGCAAAAAAATGGAAGAACTTAAAGCCGCATATTTTAGGTGTTGATATTGATCGCGAATCGGTCAATGTTGCCGGTCAAAATGTTTTTGATAACAACGTTCAAAACATGGTTGATATTTTTTACAGCAACGGTTTTAGCTCAAAACATGTCAAAGAACGCGCCCCGTATGATTTAATTTTAGCAAATATCTTGGCGCGTCCTCTGATTTCAATGGCTAAAGATATGGCTCTTTCTTGCCGAGTAAACGCTTATGTTGTTTTATCAGGTTTTAACACCGAACAAGAGGATTGGGTTTTAAACGCTTATCAAAAAGTCGGTTTTAAACTTATTAAACTATATCAAAAAGATCACTGGAGGGCAGCTTTGCTTGAAAAGAAAGAAACACTTTCAGATCTTCAAAAAAAGCTTCAAAAAAGCGAGGCAATTTTTATTGAACGCAATAATATGTTTTTAGGCGAAGACATTTTACCTCAAGAAAACAAAATTCTTGAACTTTCAGGTTTTACCGGATCGGCAGGCATGATGCTCATCACCTCAAATAAGGCTTTTCTCTTTGTTGACGGGCGCTATTCGATCCAAGCGCGCAAAGAAGCATTCAAAGGCATAGAAGTTATTGATGCCCAAAATTTTTATGCCGACATCATTGATTTGTTTAAGAAAAACAAACTCAAAAAACTGATTTTTAACCCGTGGAGTGTTTCAAAACTCATCTCCGGTTTCTTTCAAAAACAAAATATTGTTATATCACCTTCCCTTGAAGCGCCGATATCATCACTTTCAGAGCCTCAAAAAGTTTTCAAACACCCTAAAAAATATGCAGGACTTTCTTCAAAAGAAAAATGCGCGGCTGTTGTTAAATCTTTTCCCAAAGGTTTTGATGCTCTTTTAATCACATCTGCTGCCGAATTGTCGTGGCTTTCAAATCTGCGTGCTGTTGATTTGCCCGAAACGCCTGTCTTGCGTGCTTACGGATTGCTTAAAAAAGACGGTTCATTAAAAGTTTATGCCTTTAATAAAGTGCAAACCTTGATAAAAGACCTCCGAAAATGCGGCAAAGTGATGGCTGATTTTGCCCAAACACCGCTTGCACTCTTTGATTGTTCATCTCATATGGAAGATGTTTCTTTTAACGCTTTGCGCCTTCTTAAACTTCAAAAGAACCCGACCGAGCTTCAAGGCTTTATAAATACGCACATTAAAGACGGTGTTTCACTTGTAAAGTTTTTTGCATTTCTTGAACAAAACTATCAAGGCTTAACCGAGCTTGATGTTGTTCAAAAGCTTCATGATTTCAGAGCTCACGGCAAAGATTATTTTTCCGAAAGTTTCGGAACTATTGCCGCCATCGGCTCGAATGCGGCGATTGTTCATTATCAGCCGACCTTAAAGACAAATAAAAAGTTTTCAAAAAACGGTATTTTGCTTTTAGACAGCGGCGCTCAATATTTTGACGGCACGACCGACATCACGCGCACCATCTCTTTCGGACATATCAAAGATGAAATTAAAAAAGATTTCACGCTTGTCTTAAAAGCGCATATCGCACTTGCCTCTCATATTTTCAAAAAAGGCACATCGGCAAACAAGCTGGATCAAATCTGCCGCAATGTTTTACAACATGAAAATAAAGATTTCAAACACGGCACGGGCCATAGTGTCGGGCATTTTTCAAACGTTCACGAACCGCCTTTTTCCATCAGTCCAAAGAACACGATGCCCGTTTTGGAAAATTATATCACATCTATTGAACCCGGTTATTATCTTGAAAACGCTTACGGCATACGCATTGAAAACTTGGTTTATACAGCACCCACCGCAAAAAAAGGCTATCTGCGATTTGAGCCTTTAACGCTTTGTCCGATAGATTTAACCTTAATTAAGTTTAAGCTTTTAACAAAAACCGAAAAAGATTGGCTCAACCAGTATCACCAAAAAGTTTTCACCGCTTTGGAACCGTTTTTAAGCAAGCAAGAAAAACTTTGGCTAAAAGAAAAATGTCGGAAGATATAAAAAATTGTTTGATTTAGACAAAAAAATGTGCTACATTTTTTTCTGAAAGGAAAAAACATGACCGAATTAAGTTATGAAGCACAAAAACTTCAACAAACCAAAGAAAAAATTTTAAAAATACTTTCCAACCCCGATATTCATCCTTTAGAAAAAAAGGCGATGCAATTTTACTTAAAAGATTTACAAGACAAGCATCCCGTTTCTGACACTCAAAAATTTTCAAAACCCGAAAAAGGCATCGGTGGCACCGGTGATGAAGAAATCAGAGCCTCATATGTGGTGCGCGATCATAAAACGAATCGTCCCTTGTTAAAAAATGACGAACTCGTCATCATTCCGTGCGTTTTCAGCAGCTTTTCAAAATATCTTGACATTATTTCATCAGGAAAGGCTGATTCTCTTCGTTTGCAAGCCGGCAAAGGTGCCTATCCGCTTAATTCATCGGATCAAAAATATGTCAAACCGAATGAATATGCTTATGCGATTGAAGCTATGCTTAAAGACAGCCAAAACGATTAAAAAAATATAAAAAAACGCTTGCATTTCATATTTTAATATGTTAGAAGATTGGCACTCATTGAGAGGTTCTGATTCATATTAAAGTGGTCGGAATAAAGGTTTTATCCGCTTTGCCCCGCAAAGCACAACATTTTAAGAAAGGAATTTTGCCATGAGACATGGTGACAAACAAAGAAAATTTAATATGCCGAAAAGCCAACGTCGTGCTTTATTCGCAAACTTAACCAATGCTTTATTGATGCACGAACAAATCACAACAACCTTGACACGTGCGAAAGAGCTTCGTTCATTTGCCGATGGCATGATTACCTTTGCTAAAAAAGGTGATTTAAACAGCCGTAGATTGGCTCTTGCCTTTTTGCGTGATGAAGAAGTTGTTTCTAAACTTTTCTCTACTTTAGGCGCTCGTTATGCCAACAGAAACGGTGGTTACACGCGCGTTTTGAAGTCAGGCTTCAGATATGGCGACTGTGCACCGATGGCTATTGTTGAACTCGTTGACAGAGACGTAAACGCAAAAGGTGCTAAAGATTTAGCTCGCGTTAAACTCGAAAAAGAAGCTCAAGCTGCTGCCGAGGCTGCTGCGAATGCTCCTGTTGAAGAAGCTCCGAAGGCTGAAAAAGCTGAAAAGAAAGCTCCTGCAAAAGCAAAGAAAGAAGCAGCTCCGAAAGCTGAAAAAACAGAAAAGAAAACTTCTTCAAAGACAACAAAATCTAAAAAAGCTGAAGCTTAATCCATCAGTTTTGTTTGATTTCATAGTCAACTTCTTTAAAAAAACGAATCGGAATTCCGATTCGTTTTTTTTAATCTTTAACCCAATCACCAGTTTGATGCATCGCTACTCCACACACTTGGTCTCTACAGGTCCTTTCGCAAATATCCAATTTCTCATCCATTGTCAAACTTTCTGCTTTCGGATCTCTTTTGGAACAATAGTCTCCACATACAGTTTTCCATGCAAAAGTTTGTGTTGAATTATGAAAATACATGTAATCTGTATTCGCAGCATCAATAAAAAAGTTGATGTATTCAACGCAAAGTTCAACGCGGTTTTCTCCTTTTAACGAAACAACTATTCCGATAATTTTTTGAACTGTTGGTGAATTATATCTTACTTCTATTTCGTTTTTCCAAGCATCTAATACCTTATTTTTTTGTATCATATTTTTTGGGAAAATTCCCATTTTGATTGCCATACTTGTTGTGAAGGTATCAACATCTGTCTTCCCATATAAAGCTGATGACAAATTCATCCATGCTTGGCTGAAGTTATTGAAAAATTGGTTTCTTTTGTGCTTTTCCATAGCCTTGTTAAAACCTGCTAATGCCCCAACACTTAAAATGCCGATAATCGCCAAAACCCCGAGCATCTCAACCATACTTCTTCCTAAAGATGTCATCCCTCGTTTTTGCATTGCAAAAACGTCAAGGGATCTTCTGTTTTTTTTATCTATTCTTCTTTTCATTTCTATTCTCCTTATAGCGTCATCCCTCGATTGCGTCAGCAATCGTCAAAGGATCTTCAAATTTTTAAACCGTAAAGAAAAAACGAACCTTAAATTTTTACGATTCCTTTTGTATCAGCATATCAAAATTTTCCTTAAGAATCAATTAAAATGAAATTTCAAAAAGTGTAAAAAAAATAGGTTCCTTTTTTCTTTACACTTTTAAGATTCAAAACACCAAAAAAAACGCCGAGAATGAGGCAAATAAAACACTAACAATGCTTAGGATAAGTTAAAGTCATAAAAGTTCGGAGAATAGGTCAAATAGAGTTATTTTCAAGGCGAGCAAAATTTTAGCGTAAATAAGCCTACGTGAATTTTGCGAGACCGCAGAAAATAGCTCTAGATAACCTGTTATACGAGCTTTTAAAAGTCGTCTTCTTTGATACGCTCTATATCCGCACCAACTCCCCTTAACTTCTCTTCCAGCCTTTCATAGCCGCGGTCAAGGTGATAAACACGGTTTACAATCGTTTCACCATCTGCGACAAGACCGGCTAAAACAAGTGCGAAAGAAGCGCGTAAATCCGTTGCCATCACAGGGGCACCCGAAAGTTTTTTCACACCGCGCACAATTGCTGAGGCATGGCCATGAACGTTGATATTTGCACCCATACGCATCAGTTCCGGCACATGCATAAAGCGGTTTTCCCAAATATTCTCGGTTACCATCGAAGCCCCCGGCACAACTGTCATTAGAGCCATGAACTGTGCCTGCAAGTCAGTCGGAAAACCGGGATAATAATCTGTCATAATATCTTGTCCGCTCATATCAGCATTTCTGGCATCAACAACAATGCTGTTTGCTTTTTCGGTGATTTTAATATCCATATTGCGCAAAATATTAAGCGGTGTTTTCAAATGTTCCGCAACGGCATTGATGAGCTCTATTCTGCCTTTTGTGATGGCTGCGGCAATTGCATATGAACCTGCCTCAATTCGGTCGGGCAAAACGCTGTGTTCCGCACCATGAAGTTCTTTAACACCCTCGATTTTAAGCTGAGATGTGTTTTTGCCCTCAATTTTTGCGCCCATTTTCACAAGCAAATCAATTAAATCCGCAATTTCAGGCTCTTGCGCCGCATTTTCAATCAGGGTTTCACCTTTTGCAAGCGTTGCCGCCATCAAGATGTTGCATGTTGCACCCACCGATGCTTTCGGAAAAATAATATGTGCGCCTTTCAAACCTTTTTTGGCATCAGCAATCACATAACCGTTTTTAATTTCAATGGTCGCCCCCATCGCTTCTAATGAATTTAGGTGAATATCCATCGGTCTTGCACCGATTGCACACCCGCCCGGAAGCGAGAGTTCCACGTGCCCGACGCGCGCTAAAATCGGACCTAAAACATAATATGAGGCGCGCATTTTTCGAACATAATCATAAGGTGCAATCAGGCTCTTAAATTCTTTTGTTTGGTAGGTATATGTTTTTGAGGTGTATCCCCCTTTTGTTTCCTCTGTTTCTTCAATTTCCGTGCCGAGTTCTATTAAAAGTTTGTTCAAAGATCTGATATCAGAAAGAATCGGCATATTTGAAAGCCTGACTTTTTCACCTGTGAGCAAACTTGCCGTAATTAAAGGAAGCGCCGCATTTTTTGCGCCGCTGATATAAATTTTTCCGTTTAATTGGTTTCCGCCTCTGATTTTAATCTTGTCCATTTTCTTTTTCCTTTTTTAGTTTTTCACGCGCGATTTCTTGCGCTTTGCGTTTTTCTAAATTCTTCTTGAGGGCTTTTGCCTCACGCTCAAAACGAAAATCTTTCCGCTGTTTTTTCTGAACTTCTTTTGCCATGTCGCACCTCTTTGTTCGCAATATAGATATTTCTTACTATAAATCGGTTTATTTTCAAGTCTTTTGCTTTATCTATACACGCAGATATTTATTTGTGCCGAAAGCACAAACCTTGCCAAGGTTGATCTCGAGCCTGTTTCAATAACAAAAAACCACCTGAAAAGGCAATGGGATGGAGCGCGACATTGCCTTCGGCAACGCTTGCTCATCTCGCTTCGCTCAATTCCGGACCCTTCGCGGCTTCTCTTACCCATTGTCTGTTCCAATAACAAAAAACCACCTGAAAAGGCAATGGGATGGAGCGCGACATTGCCTTCGGCAACGCTTGCTCATCTCGCTTCGCTCAATTCCGCACCTGAAAAGGTGGTTTTTTGTTATTGGAGCGGGCAATGGGATTCGGACCCACGACATCAACCTTGGCAAGGTTGCGCTCTACCCCTGAGCTATACCCGCATCGCTTTGATGAAAACTTTAATATCACATCAAAAATAAAATGCAAGAACTTTTTTTCATTTTTTTCACTTTTTTCATAAAAATTCTTTTTATTAATAGCCCCGCAGTTTTTGCGGGGCTATCTTTTTTTACTCACCTAAATGCGGCATTGTGGCTTCGGCTTTAAGGGCTTCCACAAAATCATTTAAGCTCATCACCTCTTGCTTTTCAGAACCAAGGCGGCGAACCGTCACGCTCTTATTGTCGCGCTCTTTTGCGCCGACAACGGCAATGACCGGAATTTTAGCAAGTGAGTGCTCACGCACTTTATAGTTGATTTTTTCATTTCTCAAATCAGCTTCGGCCGAAAGTCCTGCTTTTTTCAACGTTTTCACAACTTCATTTGCATAGCCGTCAAATTCGCTGACAATCGGTGCAACCATCACCTGAAGCGGCGAAAGCCAAAGCGGCAAATGTCCGGCATGGTTTTCGATCAAAATACCTAAAAAGCGTTCAATTGAACCGAACAACGCACGGTGCAACATCACAGGCCTGTGTTTTTCGCCGTCTTCCCCGATATATGAAATATCAAAACGTTCCGGCAAATTCATATCAACCTGAATGGTGCCGCATTGCCACTCGCGCCCGATGGCATCTTTTAAGATAAACTCCAATTTCGGACCGTAAAAAGCACCCTCACCCGGATTGATTTCATATTTATATCCGTGTGAAGTCAACGCATTGGCAAGCGCATTTTCGCACAAATCCCAAATTTCATCGGAACCGATACGATAAATGCTGTCGGGACGCGTCGAAAGATAAATTTTCACATCTTCAAACCCGAAGTCTTTATAAATATCCAAAATCAGTTTCAAGGTTGTGATGCATTCTTCTTCCATTTGCTCCGGCGTGCAGAAAATATGCGCATCATCTTGCGTAAACTCGCGCACTCTCATCAGCCCCATCAAAGCACCCGACGCTTCATAACGGTTGACTTTACCAAACTCTGCCACCCTTAAAGGCAAATCACGATACGACTTAATGCCTTGCTTATAAACGAGCAATCCCCCCGGACAGTTCATCGGCTTAATGCAGAACCATTTTTTATCTTCCGTTTGACCGGAATAGTTATGCGCGCCGTATTTATCCCAGTGTCCGGAAGTTTCCCACAAAACGCGGTCCATCACACGCGGCGTTGAAATTTCAATATAGCCGTTGTTTTGTTGACGATTTCTCATATATTCAATTAACTTGCGATAAATTTTATAGCCCTTGTCATGCCAAAAAACAGCACCCGGCGCATATTCCGGTTCAAAATGGAACAAATCCATCTCTTTTCCAAGCTTTCTGTGGTCGCGCTTGGCCGCTTCTTCTAACATATCGAGATAAGCTTTCAAATCTTTCTTATCAGCCCAAGCCGTGGCATAAATACGCTGCAACATTTCATTGTTTGAATCACCGCGCCAGTAAGCACCGGCAACTTTCATCAATTTGAATGCATCGCCCACTTTTCCTGTTGACGGAACGTGAGGACCGCGGCAAAGATCCGTGAAATCACCTTGTCTGTAAAGCGAAATTGTTTCATCTTCCGGCAAATCGCGGATAATTTCAGCTTTATATTTTTCGCCCTTATCTTCAAAAAACTTAATTGCTTCAGCTCGCGGCAAAACAAAACGTTCGATTTTTTCATCGCGTTTAACGATTTCATGCATTTTTGCTTCGATTTTTTCGAAATCTTCAACCGTAAACGGCGTTTTGCGCGCAAAGTCATAATAAAAACCGTTGTCGATGGCAGGGCCGATTGTAACCTGAACATCCGGCCACAGTTCTTTAACAGCTTCTGCCATAATATGAGACGTACTGTGGCGCAAAATGTGCAAACCGTCTTTGTCTTTTGATGTTATAATAGTGACTGTCGCATCGGTTGTGATCGGAGTTGATAAATCCTGCAATTTATCGTTGACCTTAACCGCCAAAGCCGCTTTTGCAAGGCCGGCGCTAATAGCTAAAGCAACGTCAATTCCTTTGACGCCTTCTGCCATTTCCATTTTGCTGCCGTCAGGCAATGAAATTTTAATCATTATTATAACCTCTTAAATTTTTTTATTGTTAATTCATGTTTACCAGCTCGCGATAAACGGCCAGTGTTTTATCACACATAATTTGTTTTGTAAAGTTTTCTTTTACATATTTAATCGCTGCATCGCCTATTTTCTGACGTTCATCGTCTGTCAGAGTCAATGCCCATTTTAACGTTTCTGCCAAACTTTCCGCATCACCGCTTTTGAAATGTTTTCCGGTTATGCCGTCTTTGATATTTTCAAGAGAACCGCCGATATTTGATGCAACAACAATTCTTCCCATCGCTTCGCCTTCGGCTGCAATGCGCCCGAATGCCTCAGGATCTGTTGAGGCAGAAACAACAACATCTGAAATCATCATCATCGCCGGCACATCTGCCACATGCTTAATAAAAGCAAACTTTCCTTCCATACCTTTTTCGATGATTGCTTCTTTTAATTCTTCCGTATAATAAGTACGCCCCTGATCGTCGCCGACGAAAACACAGAAAAAGTCCATATCTTTAATTTTTTCTAAAGCATCAATCATCAGACGTTGACCTTTCCAACGCGTTAGACGTCCGATAAGCAATATAATTTTTTTATCTTCAGGCAAATGATATTCTTCCATTAATTTAATCATGCGCTCTGCCGTCATTTTGGAAACATCGAAATTTTCCATATTCACACATCGGTATATCAATCTGATTTTGCTTTCATCACATTTATAATTTTTGATGATGTGCTCCTTAATATGCTGTGATATGGCAATCACCAAATCACCACAGGTCATAATTCTGTTGTAGCGCCATTTAATAAAATGCGGCTTTAATCCGTATGTGCCGTGAAAAGTTGTTAAAAACTTCGCTCCCGTTTTTTTAGCCGCCCAATAAGCGCTCCAAGCCGGCGCACGTGAACGCGCATGAACAATATTAATCCCGTTTTCCTTGATGATTTTAACAAGCCTTCTATAATTTATCCACCATCTGATCGGGTTTTTTGTTTTTAAGGGCAATGTAAAATGTTTCACTTTCATTCGGTCCAGTTGATAGGCCATACGCCCGCCTTGTGAAGCCACAAAATTTTTTATACCACATTTTTGCAACTCCGAAGCAATTTCAATCGTTCCGAGTTCAACACCGCCCTGATTAAGTTCGGGCAATACCTGCAGCACGACGGGATTTTTTTCTTTATCTTTTGACATTTTCGAATTATATTCCTTTTAGTTTTATTTTTTATTTACAAGGATATCTCTATGCAATCTCGTACTTATGACACCCTTTTTACAACAAACTTTGAGCATGTTACCCCCATTTCAAACAATACGCAAAAATTTACGATACTTTATACACACGGTTTTTGTTCCGATCCTTGGGGCAGAAAACCGGAAGAGGTGAAAAAATGGTGTTTAAAAAACGATATTCCTTTTTATCGTTATGAACTTGCCGGACACGGTTCGGATTGCTCTCGTTTCGAAGAGACGGATATCAATATCTATAAAGCTCAAATATTGGAAATTATCGATAAATATATTAAAGGTGATATCGTTGTTGTCGGCTCATCGCTCGGCGGATGGCTCTCTTTGCTTGCCGCAATCTATCGCAAAGATCGCATTAAAGGTGTTGTCGGATTAGCCGCTGCGCCTGACTTTACTGTTGAGCATATGAAATCTGCCACCCCCGAACAGGTTGCCGAGATGGAAAAATTCGGCAAAATAACATATCCCAGTCAAAACATCACCTTTACGGTTACCAAACGTCTGATTGAAAGCGGTAATGAAAATCTTATCTTAACTCAAGATAAAATTGACATATTATGCCCAATCGTTTTAATTCAAGGTATGAAAGACACCTCCGTTGATTGGCACACCGCCTTAAAAATTGCCGAACACTCAAAAACCCAAAACGTTATTATCAAACTCTTAAAAAATGCCAATCATCGCTTAAATGAAGATTCTGATATTCAGGAAATTCTTTCAGCGCTCGATTTCTTTCTGAATATTTAAAAAACGAATACCGGCTTGTTTTTTTTCAGCCGGTATCTTTTTGTTATCTGTCAAACAACCATCTTCCGATTTGACCGATGATGTAGAAGAGATAGCCCCAGATAAGAAACAGCGTTATCCAGTCTGCAATCTGTTCCTTTTGAGGTTGTCGTTTGAACCATTTGTAGAACTTGTGGTAGCCGAAGTTTGCCTTTTGATAGCTCAGCATCTTGGGATCCGTAATCATCCAAAGCGCATGTTTGAGCGGAACCGATACGATTTGAGCCAACACGGCTGCCAAGGCTAAAAGAACAATAATTTTTAATAAGCTCATAAGCTGTATGTTTTATATTTTACAATAAGTCTTAATAGATAAACAGATTTAGGCGAAGTATAATCGATTGAAGTTGTTTGTCAATATTGAATTTCATCATTTATCGGGTTGTGGCGTTATTTGAACTTGACTTTGATTTTATTGTCTTTGTCTTTGACATATTTTAAGGCTTCAGTTTTTGTTAAAACGCGATATTTCGGTTTACTGCCGTTGTCTGATGTTCTTTGATCCTGTTGTTTGTATAAATTGTTGAATTTTCCAATTGTTTCCGGAACATCTTGAGAAATAATATCTTTAATATTCTGTCCCTCTTTAACGACCTGACATTTTCCGCTTGAGACATCGCAATAACCGATTAATTTTCCCGTATTCTGATCATAATCAAACGTAAACAATTTGTCTCCGTTTTGCTCATCCGAAATCTCATTTAAGAGCCCGTTTTCGTTATAGTTTAAGCTCATAAAAGAAACTTTTTCTTGAAAAGGCTCTGCACAATGCCCCATTTTTTTTGCATTACTTGCTGTATCTACAACCAGGCAATTATCAGATGAATCAAGAAGCAGAAATTTTTTAGAATCCTGTTCATAAGAATTTACTTTTCCGTCTTTTCCGTAAGTAATGTTGTTAATCTTACGCAATTGGTTTGTTTTGTTAACATCTGTGTAGCTTTGATATGAGGTAATTCCTTGAGCGGTATATGTTCCCTCATAAACACTTGAAATTGCTCCGCCGTAAAAAGTTGCGCCGCTGAATATTCCGCCGTCCTGATAGGTAACAACTTCTTGATAATCGCCGTTCGTTTTTATGTATGTGTCACCTTCTTTTGTAACCTCTCCTTGTCCATCACTTTGTTCTTTATTTTCTCCGACGAACTCGGCAGGAAACGTCACATTGCTTGAATTAACTGAATTCTCCGAAAGTTCTAAGAAAAATTGAATTGTGCAATAGCGACTTTTTTTACATAAACCACATACAAAGCTCGTAAATTCAGGCGTCGGACTTTCTTGAGCTCCCTCTTTTTTTATTATTTCCTCATCTTTTGAAAAATACATTTGTTTTTTTGTGTTTTCAGATGTGATGGCAATATATCCGTGTTTTCCCCATAAATAAGCCGGCAACACATTTTGCCAACCGACATTTAAGAATTGTTCGCACGAACGTTTTTTATATATATCGTTAAAATGAACATATACCTCCGTATTTAATGAAGGTTTTTGATATTCTGCCAAAAAATCAAATTCACCCAAAGGTAATTTGCATACCACTCTGTTATTACCGAAGAAGCTCAATGCCTCATCGCACTGTTCAAGCAGTTCATAATTTTTTAAAGCGATCGGGCTATATAAGCGAGCCTTTTCTTTCATTAAATCCGTTGATCCGTCATAATATTTTTGAAAGAATGTTCTCATGTACGTTGTTATTTCCACCAGTTTTATGTCATGCCAGCTTCTTAAGCACCATAAAGCTGCAAAAAAACACACACAAACGACTATTAGAACTGAGCCTATTGTATTGAATAACGAACTGCCTTTTTGTGAAAAATCGCGCATATCACAACCTCTGGATATAAATCATATTTCATAATTAGCACACTAATAGTTAATATTCCTTAAATAAGCGAAACACAGAATCATTTCTGTTTTACGGCATTAAACGGTTCCATAACACGCTCTAAAACCCCATTTAATTCTGACAGACATACACCATAATTTGTCATCGGCACATCAGCGCTCTGAGCCGCTGCAATACGCGATAATATGGCACGTCTGTTTTGCGTACATCCACCGCATTGCACAATCAGTTTATAGTCTTTCAAATTGTTTTTAAAATCACACCCCGATACATGTTCAAAAATCAGATCTTTTCCGGTTTTCTTTTTCATTAAGTTCGGGATTTTTATCGTTCCGATATCATCATCTGCTGCGTGGTGCGTGCAAGATTCGGCGATCAGAACTTTATCTTTGTCTTTTAAGCTCCAAATGCTTTCAGCACCCTTTGCGAACACCCTCAAATCCCCTTTAAGTCTTGCCATCAAAATAGAAAATGTTGTGCACTTAATGTCTTTCGGAGTGTTATCGACCATAAATTTGACAACTTGTGAATCACAAACAACCAAATCCGGTTTTTGTTTCAAACTTTTAAGCGCTTTCAGATATTCATCTTCTTTAACAACCATCACCATTTGATTGCGATCCAAACAATCTCTTATTGCCTGAACTTGAGGCATAATCAGCCTTCCCTTCGGTGCTTCATAATCAATCGGCACAATCATTAAAACCAATCCGCCTTCAGGTGCTAAATCCGAGAGCATCACAGGCTGGGTTAAAAAATCTTCAGGACAGACTTTTAACAGTAATTTTTGAAATGCCAAAACCGCTTCTGAGCGCTTTGATACATCAAGCGCATTTAATGTGATCTTATTTTCAAAGACTTTGACATCACATTTTTCTTTTTTATTGAAAATCTTAATCATCGGAATGTTCTTGCTCTGAACAAGCTCTGCGATTTCTTTTTCTGTTTTTCCTTCTTCCTCATCACAAACCAGAACAGCAACATCGGCCTTATCTAAAACTTTGATTGTTTTTTCAAGCCTTTTTTCGGACAGTTTTGTTTCGTCCCCAAAACCTGCCGTATCAAGCCACAAAACAGGTCCCAACGGATGAAGTTCCTGTGCTTTTTCAACAACATCCGTTGTTGTGCCTTTGACCTCAGATACAATAGATACCTCTTGACCTGCCATCAAATTCAAAAAACTTGATTTTCCGGCGTTTACTTTTCCTAAAATGGCGATTTGAAGCCTTAAACCTTTGGGTGTATTTTGCATTTTATTTCCTTTTGCTTCAATTAAAATTAATTTTACTTGTTCAATCCCCGATAAAAACCTCAAGCGTATTCAAATATAACTTTCGGCTCAAATCTTCCGGCATTTCTTGTTTTATTTTCGCAATTTTTTCCGCCACACTTTTTAAGTCTGAAATCTCCGATTGGAACGGTGCATCTGTTTCAACAAGCAACCTTTCCGTCGGAGCATAATTCAAAATTTCTGTCGCATTTTTTTTCTTAAAGAATCTTTCATTTACAGATATATAATGACCAAACTTCAAAATTTTTTTAAGTATTTCAATTGAACCTGAAAAGCTATGAAAAACAGATTTTTCGGGCAACCGTCCCCAATATTTTTCCAAAAACATATCTGCCTTAACCATATGCAACATCAACGGTCTCTTATATTCAAAAGCGCACTCCAACTGTGCTTCAAAAACTTTTCGTTCCATTTCTTCATTTTTTGATTTCAATCCATCAAAACCGCACTCACCAATCACTGCGTTATCAAATTTTTGCAAATATGTTTTGAGTTCATCAATAAAATTCGGCTTTGCATCAAGCGCATACCACGGATGCACACCAAAACTCGGCACAACCTCAAAAGGAAAACCGTTTGCAAATTTCGCAATCTTTTCCCAATCAGAAATTTTTGCCGCAACACAAACACATTTTTCAACACCGGCTTTTTGCAAATCCGCCATCAAATTTTCAGGTTTCAGATTTTCAAAATCCGTTAAATGAATATGTGCATCAAAAAATAACATCGAAAAACACCTCTGTTATTTTATAAAAGGTATTTTTTCCTTTTGCAAGCAGTCTTTTTTATGAAATAATATCAAAAGTTCGGTAAACATCTCGATTGTTATCGTTTGCTCTATTCTTAAATGCCGTCAGTTTTGCAAGCCGATGCATATACACAACCGTAAATAACCTTACAAAACATGTCAAACCGATTTGAGGAGCTTTGTTTTGCTCAATCATTTCCAAAAGGTGTTTGCGCTTTAAGCCTTCCCTTTTACATATATCATCAAACGCGACCCATTCTTCGTTTGCAAGTCGCATACTTGTCTTCCTGTCAAAAATTGAAATAACACGATTTTTTAACTTAGTCATAGCTTACCTCCTATTAAATTTTGTTTATATAAGAACTTTATCATCTATTTTACAATGTGCAACAAAAAAGTGTAAAAAATTTTTTTTAATATTATAAGATGTTATTTAAAAATTTTCCAGCCTTTTGAAAAACAACTAATTTTTTTCAATTAAAAATTGTTTATAATATTATATACGCTTATTGGATTTATTTTTTTAGTCTGTGTTTTTGTTGGTTAAAACAAACGAATCGGCTTTTTACACCACCAAAATCACACCCAAAATCATCAAAACAAAAAAGAAAAGTTTTTTAACTAATATTCTCGGTGTAATTCTTTCTTTCAGAGGAATATTATAAAAATAGAGTAAAAAAGCCCCTATTAAAAGCAAAAATACCGGACGCATACTGTTAATACCGGAGTTTACAACAGGCGAGAGCTGATCTAACGCATAAGTTGAGCAAAGAAGCCCTAAAGAACAAAAAAATTCATCCAGTGCAAATATTCTGAACTTCTTAAGATACGGCGGAAAATTCTTCACAATATCTTTTCTGTATTTTTTGATAAACAAAAGCCCAAACGGTAAAATACCTGAAATTATATCAGGATACACCACCAGATTAATCCAATTTCCTTCCAAATTCATTGTGCATTTGACCACAATAACTCTGAGCGACAATAAAAACGAAGCAAACAACATATAATAAAAAGCTCTGTTAAGTTTCGGAATTTTCGTGCTTTTCAGGCTTAACGCGACGGAGGCCATGATGATAATAGCAAAGCCTATATATTGGTGTAATGTTAAAACATCATTTAAAACAAAATATGAGAGTATCGGCACAATGATTTCGCCAAGCGCAAAGAGCGCAGACACAACAGATGTGTCAATCACCTTCATCGCCGAATAAAAAGGATATAAATAAGCCACATCAATTATTGCTAAGATCAAATAAAACCAAAGCGATTCTTTTGTCGGAATGGTCGGCATTCCACAAAACAACACAAGCGGCAAAAAGACACAATTCATCATTGAAATATAGAAAATCATCGTTGTTTGATGCTTAAATGTTTTATTTGAAAGCAAACTTTCAATCACATCTGAAAGTGCTTCAAAAAAAGGCGATAAAAATGCAACAAAAAATAACATGTCTCAATTCCGTTCGTTTTTTTATTTTATATATGCCATTTATTACCATTCCATTAAAAAAGAAGCTCAAAGGGCTTCTTTTTTT
>CAJOLB010000005.1 GCA_905235385.1 uncultured Alphaproteobacteria bacterium
GAACAACAGCACCGACAAAAAGCATTAAATATTTTGTTAAAACACCGACAATTTCAGACTTTGAAACCGTGCTTAAAGCGCCGATCATTTGAGCCAAGAGCCAGTTATGGTAACGCGCCAAAACCGTTTCAACGGTGAGCATAAAAAAAAGACCGATGGTGATATATTTTGCCTGTTTGATGTATTTATATAAAAACCGCCAAACCATAAAACGCCTCCTTTAGGAAAGGATAGTATGTAAAAAAAAACTGCTTGTCAAGCAAACGTTCTTTAAATCATTGACAATTTGTTTTTATCTTATATAGTCAAAGCATTAAAATTCTACAATTATGGAATATGCTATTGTGTTCGCCCTTTTCATGGGTATGTTGTTCGGTCTTGTCGCTTTCAACAAAACAGGAGAGGTTTATCCGCCCATCGTCGGTGGTTTTGTGTGTATCTTGTTTTGGGCTTTCTTCAACGGGTTTACTCAAAACTTTCTTAACACAGATTGGACGTGGCTCAATCCTCTTTTGTGGTTTCAGGCCGGCTTAACCGCTTTTGTCGGTGCTATTGTCGGGCGCAACAACACCTATCAACCCGCAACCAAAAAGAAGGGGTTGTTGAGATTTATTGTGCCTGTGGTTTTGTTTTTAATCGCCATTATTCTGCTTTGAAAAAATCGCCCTTGAAAGAAGGGCGATTTTGCTTTTATTTATTGAGCTTGAAAACCAAATCAAGCGGCGGCAACGAGCGGCCGCGAACGGTAAAACCCGAAATACTCATGCGCATATTATCAACTTTTTCACAAGTCAGCGGAGCTAAAAACTGAAGTGTGCCGATATGAACAACTTCATCAACCTTGACTGTTGTGCTGTTTTTAATCAAATTCGAGCCGTAAACTCTTTTTTCTTCACGAAAACCGTTTCCAGAAAACATAATGCGCGCACGCTCAACCATCTTGCTCCAAGAAAAATCACCTTTTTGAGCCTTTTTATAAATATCTATTTCAAACTTTATGTCTTTAATGCGCTTGTTTGAAAGACATTGAGGAGAGTTCGGCATAAAGTTGTCAACATAAAAAGTCAGCTCCATTTCAGAATCTTTGTTGAAAGCTTTAACAGCACTGCCGCTTTGCTCAACTTCCCAAGAATTTGTTGACTTATTTTCAACCTCAAAATTATGAACCTGATCGGAAAGGCTTTCAAAACCGCAAATCCCGAAAAGAGCAACACAAACCGCTAAAACCTTTTTCATACCATTTCTCCTTAAAAATGAACGGTGTATTTAAAGCCTATTTAAAACGCTGAACATAAGCGTCAAACCGCTTTGCATCAACATCAGACCAACCCATAATATAGTAATCGCCCATGCAAATCAGCGGTGTTCCGAGCGTACTCTGACTGAGATGAAACTTTTGCGCACACTTTAAGAAAAGATTATAGCCGGACGTATCTTTCACATCAACATTAACCATTTTAAGATTCGGATATTTTTGACGGATATATGTTGAGGCATGATGACAATGAGGGCAGGTTGTCTGATAAAAGAAATAAATATATTTATTACTGATTTCATTTCGAGTTGAAGCATTCGCGCCTGACGTTAAATCATCATTGCACGCGCCGACAAAAACAAACATCAGCGCAACAAGAAAAGTTTTCAAAAGTTTCATAATCGTCTCCTTATTCAATGCAGCAATCAACGGCTTTGCGCACAAAGGCTTTCATTTTAGAAAGCGCACCTTGAGGTTTTTCTTCTTTCACTTCTTCTTTGAGCGATACGGATTCGCTGATTTTATCGGCAATCTTTTTAACGTCTTCAACGCTGTCTTCAATCCATTTGGCATCAGCAACGTTGAGCATATTCATATTCAACCCCCAAAAGAGACAATACATATCATAGGCTTTGTTAAACAAGTCATACGCCTGTTGTTTGTTGCCGAGAGATTGTTGTTTTGTGCCGACTTCCATTAAACGCATTGAGGTTGCAAGAAGATGCTTTGAAATGCACCAAACTTCACCCTCATAAGAAGGAATAATTTTTTGCATTAAACGCTTGCGTGTTTCACGCACTTCTTCAATCAAATCATAAAACGAGGTTTTGCCTGTTTTCGCGCCTGAAAAAACAAGATGTTCTTCAATCGAAATCAGGTTCATAATCGCGATGGTTAAATCTTGATCGGAAGAAAGGTCTTTCGGATTGACCTTTTTGGTTGCATCAATGCGTTCAACAAATTCCTTAACGTTTTGAGCTTTGTTCATTTTAATTCCTCTTATAAAAAATTGCTTTTTTACAGTATGGTTCTTTTTGCTTAAATTACAAGATGTTTTTTTGGGTTATCGGATTTTTTATAAAAAAATTTGCAAGCAGTAACCGGCTATCCGTGTTTTAAAACAAAATGCGGAGAACAGGTCAGATAAGTTCAAAATAAAGGCAAAAGTACCGGAGCGTACAAAAAAGTACGTGAGGACACTTTTGACCTGCAATTTTGGGCTTAGATGACCTGTTATACGCGTTTTGTCCGGAAGTGAGCGTGGGTGATGGCAATTGCCAACGCATCTGACGAGTCATTGTTTTTGGGTTTGGCACCTGAAAGAAGGATTTTGACCATCGTTTCTACTTGAGATTTTAAGGCTGAGCCTGTGCCGACAAGCGCCTTTTTGACTTTGCTCGGCTCATATTCAAAAAGAGGTATGTGATAGGTGCCGGGGGCAAGAACAACAACACCGCGCGCATGCGAAAGCTTGATGGTTGACATCGGGTTTTCATTTAAGAAAATAACTTCTATGGAGGCTTCTTCGGGATGATAGGTTTCTATGACCGCGCAAAGCGAACGATATAAAACATCAAGCCTTTCTTCCAAAGGTTGTTTTGGGTTTGTTTTGATAAAGCCGTCGGCAATGTATTTTAAACGGCTTCCCTCTTGTTCAATAACCCCCCAACCCGTTGAAGAAAGGCTTGGGTCAAGACCTATAATCCGAACCAAAAATTATTCCCCTTGAAGTTTGGCTAAAATATCTTCGGCAATTTCGGCGTTATGGTAAACGTGCTGAACATCTTCATCGTCTTCCAAAGCGTCAATAAAGTCTAAAAACTTTTGTGCCGTTTCAAGGTCGGTGATTTCCGTTTTAACAATCGGTTTCCAATCCAAACGCGAAACAGACGGTGTGCCGAATTTTTGTTCCAACGCCGATGTGACGGCAAACAAATCATCAGGAAGCGTTTCAATGCTGTGTGTTTCTTCATCTGAAGAAACATCATTTGCGCCGGCTTCCAAAGCCGTTTCAAACATTTCATCGCTTGTTGCGGCAGAAGCCGGATATTCAATGTAGCCGATGCGTTCAAAATTAAACGAAACAGAGCCCGTTTCACCAAAAGAACCGCCGCGTTTGTTGAAAATCGTGCGGACATTGGTCGCCGTGCGGTTTTTGTTATCCGTCAAAGCTTCAACGATAACTGCGGCTTTGTTCGGTGAAAAGCCTTCATAATGAATTTCAACAAAATCTGCACCGCCGGCAACTTGTGTGGCTTTGGCAATGGCGCGCTCAATATTGTCTTTCGGCATACTTTCGGCACGCGCCGCTTGAATGGCAAGTCTTAAACGCGGGTTTTTATCCGGCTCGGGCAAGCCTGATTTTGCAGCCACCGTAATTTCACGCGCAAGTTTTGCAAAAACGCGCGCTTTTTTAGCGTCTTGAGCGCCTTTGCGATACATAATATTCTTAAATTGGGAATGCCCTGACATTTTTTATTCTCCTATTATCTTTTGTTTTTATGCTTTTTTTATAATCATTTTGTTTTTTTGTTGCAAGAATTTTTTTATTGTTTTAATTCGCCTTTAATAAGCAAAAAGCGAGGCGTTTTGTCGCCGAAAACTTTGTATTTTGAAACAAGTTCCAAAGACTTTTCATCAACTTGAGGTTCTTTTTTAACAAACTCGGTCGTTTGAGCGCCCGTTTGAGCAGAGACTGCCTCATCAACCTTGTTTTTATCAACTTTGATTTCTGTCGGTGTTTTTAAAATCTTATCCAAAATACTCTGCGTTTCTTTTGAGCGGCGATTTGTAAAAACAATATTTTGCTTGTCTGTCGGAAGCTTTTCCAAAACTTCTTCCAAATTAGACAATTGGTGTTTTTTCTTGAGCAAATTGATGTCATCAACAACCAAAATATTAACGTTTGAAAGGTCAACTTTTTCTTCTTTAACCAAATCTAAAATCAAATCAGGTGTTGCAATAACAACATTTGACTCATCTTCATCATCAGATGCGTGATACTTGTTGAAAAGCGCAAAACTGTCTGAAACATTGTTGGCTTGAAAACTGTCTGCCGTAATAATCAGAATATTTTGATTTTTCTTTGAGGCCAAAACCTCAATAAGCGGAAAAACATAAGAATATGTTTTGCCCGATCTTTGGGGAGCAATCGCAAAAATATCTTTTCCTTCCAAAACAGAAGGAATGACATCTGCTTGAACCGTTGTCGGTTGAGAAATGCCGAGCTCGTTGATTGCTTTGATAGTCGGCTCGGTTAAACCTAAATCTTTAAATTCCATTTTTTCCTCATTTGTATTTGAATTTTTGATAAAAATATATCAAGACATCTTTAACGTCAAGAGTTGATTAATGTTTTTTAAACTGTTTATTGTTCCATTTTTAAGTTGAAAAAAAAAGCAAGATGCATAATATAGGGGCAGTTTTAAGTTTATTTAGGAGATTTTAATATGCCTTTGATTTCTATGCGTCAGATTTTGGATCACGCAGCTGAGAACGGATATGGTGTTCCGGCTTTTAACATTAATGATATGGAGCAGATTATTGCCGTGCTTCAGGCTGCGCGCAAAGTTAACGCCCCTGTTATTTTACAAACATCAACGGGCGCAAGAAAATTTGCCGGCGATCCGATGATCAGACATATGGTTCAAGCAGGGCTCGAAATGTTCCCCGAACTGCCGATTTGTATTCACCAAGACCATGGTTCTTCGGTTGATATCTGCCAAAGCGCTATCGTAAACGGTTATTCTTCCGTGATGATGGACGGATCATTAGAAGCTGACGGAAAAACACCTTCTTCTTACGAATATAATGTTCATGTTACAAAAGAAGTTGTTGCTCGTGCACACGCCGTCGGTGCGTCTGTTGAAGGCGAGTTAGGCGTTATCGGCTCACTCGAGACAGGCAAAGGCGATAAAGAAGACGGACACGGCGCAGAAGGCACGATTGATAAAAAACGTTTGGTAACAGATCCTGATGAAGCCGCACGTTTTGTTGCCGAAACAAATGTGGACGCTTTAGCTGTGGCTGTCGGCACATCACACGGTGCATACAAGTTCACAAGAAAACCGGACGGTGAAATTTTAGCAATTGATGTGATTGAAAAAATCCACAAAAAATTGCCGAACACACATATGGTGATGCATGGTTCTTCTTCCGTTCCGCAAGAATTGCAAGATTTAATCAACGCTTATGGCGGTGCAATTCCGCAGACTTACGGTGTGCCGGTTGAAGAAATCGTCAGAGGTATTAAATCAGGCGTTAGAAAAGTCAATGTTGACACAGATTGCCGTATGGCTATCACAGGCGCAATCAGACGCTTGTTTACGGAAAGCCCGAAAGAATTTGACCCGCGTAAATACTTAAAGCCGGCGATTGAAGAAATGCAAAAAGTTTGCGAAGCGCGCTATATTGCTTTCGGTGCAGCAGGTCATGCGGATCAAATCAAAGTTGTTCCTTTGTCTGAAATGGCAAAAAGATATTAAACTGTTTTATCAAAACAAAAAGCCGCTCACTCAAGAGCGGCTTTTTTAATTGATGGCTGTTTTATTTTTGAATGACAGATACAAGAAGTGCTATTGAGGCTACAAAAACAATTTTCCATTTTCTCGAGCCTTGCATATCTGCTTTTTTGAATTTAAGACAAACAATAAACCTTGAAAAAAACATTACCCACAAAATCATCGTATAAAACAAACACGAAACATATGCCGGATTTAAAGCGTCATGCATAGCAATTTGTTTCAATATCATCACACACAACAACAAAACAAACATTGAGCTTTTTTGAAGGTTTTCAGCGGTGAGTAATTTTTTGATATTTTTATTATTTCTCTTATAAAGCCACAAGTGAATTATGCCAACGACAAAACAAAAAATAAACACATTTTGACACGCACAACAAAATAAATTATCTGTCGAATAAAGCATAACTTTTTTGTTAAGCACCGCCAAAACAGAACTCAACACTACAACAGGAAGCATAAAAACAAAAGCTTCTCTCGTGTATTGAACTTTCTGATATTTTGTTAAAGACAGAACAACACCGCATATTGCAATTAAAATCAAACAAAATTGCTTCGGATTTCGAAAATACTCGCTTAAAAGCCCCGTATCAAGAAAACACCACACAAAAAAGGTCAGTACAACCGAAAAAGGTGTGATGGCGCTCACAACTTCAGAGCCGTATTTTTGATTAAGCTTAAAAGCAACAAAATCAACATAAGCTATAATAAACCCTTGCAAAACAGAAATAAGATAAAAAGGATAAGAAAAAATAACAGGTTTATAAAATAAAAATGGTGCTAAAAAAAGCGAAACAACAAACCCGCGATAGACCATAAAAACATTTGCACTAAACTTGATGTTTTGTGCCGTAAGGGTGTAAAAAGCGGCTATCATTGCGGCCAAAAGTATATATAAAATCCACATCATTGTTTTAATAAATTTGAGGCGTTGTTTCACCGTTCCATAAAATTTTGATTTTACCTTTCTCTTTGCCGATTACTTTTCCGCCTTTTTTCTTTCTTTCAGAATAAAACTTTCCTGTATTTATTGAAAAAATAACGTGATCCTCATAACCATCTTCATAAACAATTTTCTGATGTGTGTAAGTCGGATCATAGATACCGCTTTTACAGTGTGTCATATACATTTCATCAAGTAAATTTTGCCTAAAAAAACGATTATGCGTACGAACATAATTTAAACGTTCGCAAGTCATCTCCGGAAAATCAAAATTAGGAAAAAACTTTTTCCATCTATCTTTATAAATAATACTTTGTATTTCCATAATTTTATCATAATACTGTTGCGGATTTGTGCGATGTATTCTGTATTGATAAAGACTTTTATTTAGCGTCATCATTTTACCACCATGAGCAAAAAGTTTGTCATAAATAGCAAATTCCTCAACCAGAGGAACGCTTTCATCAAAAAAGATTTTATGTTTTTTGATGAAATCCGCACGCCACATTCCTGTTGTCAAAACAATCGGCATTCTTCCGATTAAAAAGGCGATTTCGGCCTTTTCAGGATCAGTTTCGGTCGGCCAAAGATAAATCATGCGCTCACTATTTAAAAGGCTGATTTGCGTACCTAAAATCGTAATATCATTATGTTTTTCCAAGAACCTGACCTGTTCTTCAAGCCTTGTCGGCTCTGAAACATCATCGTCATCTTGCCATGTAATATATTTTCCTGTTGAAAGAAAAATCCCTTTATTGCGGTTTGGAACAATACCTTGATTTGTTTCGTTGTTTATAACCCGAACACGTTTATCTTTAACTCTGTAGTTTTCCAAAACCTCCGCCGTATTGTCACTCGAGGCGTCATTAATCACAATCAACTCAAAATTTTGATAAGTTTGGTTTAAAATCGAATCAAGAGCACGCGGCAATAAATCATGCCGATTATGTGTCAATAAAATAACACTAACTTTCGGAGTGCTTTTATGTAAAAAGAACACTCCGAAAGACACTAAAATCGACAATATCAAAACAAAAAATATTTTGACATACGACATATGCGACTATTACCACCCGTAAGGAGAATACGGATTCGATCCATAACCATCATCGGGATATATGGGATCGCCCCCTATGACACCAGTATTATCGCCGCCAATAAAAACATTATCAGACTCACAATGACGGGGTGTTTTACCTGAAAACACCATCGAAATATTGTTTGGCGATGAATCGCTTGTAGCGTCAATAGCAACACTCTTCGTATATTGGACACAATCAATATCTGCAATCGAAGAACTGTTTGTTTCGGCTATTACAGTTCTTACCAACATCCCGAAAGACCAGATTAAAACTACCGTAAAAAATATTATTTTTTTCATAAATATTCTCCTAAAACCATCACAGCGCAGTTCCCGTCGAAAGACCGACGCTCATTAAAGTTTGGTTGACGATATTGTTTCCATCAGAACCAAGTTCAATCGCAACTCTTTGAGGTAAACCTTCGATATCAATCTTAAAAGCACCATTTGCTATACCGGCATAATCTACCGCATACACATATATTCTTCCTTTAAACGGATTAAGAACACTTCCGTCAGGTTGAATCATTTCTCTCGGAATTGCATTTAAGCTGACAGCAAAAGCTGTACCTGTTGTTTTATCTGTTCCCAAGGCGGAATAATCAAGTTCATTTTGAAAAGCTGTAATAAGGTTGGTTGTGATCATTTGGATTTCATTAACAAGCGTATTTGTTTTGTGTTTTTCCATTGCTTTGCTATAACCCGCAAGCCCGCCTGCCGACAATACGCCGATAATAGCTAAAACACCTAACATTTCGACCATACTTCGACCATTATTATTGTTATACATTCTTTTTCCTTTCATGTTATAAAATCATCAAAATTTTAATTAAAAAAAAAGTTCAAATCAAATATTTAAAAAAAGATTGTGTGTATTTTAGTATGTAAAATATTCTAAAAAACAAAAACCGCCATAAAGGCGGGTTTTTTAATGGTGCCGACAGGGCGCGCCGTGGTGAGAAGGTACTTAATGTACCTTCGAGGCGCAAGCGGAGCCGATTTGTTAACGGCCAAACAAGCGACAGCGCAGATTGGGCGTGTTACAAATCAAGATTCAAGTCTCAAAGGAGATACCGTTAAAAAAACCGCCATAAAGGCGGGTTTTTTAATGGTGCCGACAGAGAGACTTGAACTCCCGACCCACTGATTACAAATCAGTTGCTCTACCAACTGAGCTATGTCGGCTTGTAACTTGTGATAGCTATATAAAGGACTTTTTTTTTAATGTCAATAAAATATTTTAAATTCGGTGAAAAATTTTTCAATTGACAATATCTCATACAAATGTATATTGGACAGCAGTTATACTACTATTATGAAAACAACCAAAATCCATTTATTATGAATAAAACTATTATTCCGCAAAATGGTGTTTACGCCTTTTCATTTAAGGCAATAACACGCCTTAAAGGTTCGCCGAACACGCTCATCGGTCGAAACATCTGCTGTTTATGGTCCTCCGAAAAAGAGAACTTCATGATCAAAAAACTCTTGGAGAAAGTGAGAAAACCTTCTTCTTATGAAGCCATGCAGTTCGAAAAAACGTTCCGAATTTATCTTGAAGACGGCGTTTGTTGGCTTTACAACGAAAAAACGAATTTCAAGACCGAAGTTTTTAACATCGGAACAAAAAACACGCCGGCTTTCTTTTTCGGACGATTCTTGTTCGTATTTGACCCGAAAAGAGCGGCTTTCTGTCCTGTCGATTTGAAAATCGTGTTCTTCAACCAAAATTACACCCTTATCATCCTGCCCCAAAATCTTCTCGTCGCATACGACGTCAAAGGGTTCCACGGACTGGGAAATTTCGTATCCGTCACGTCTGTACCGAACGGCTACATTTTAGCCACGGATCTGTCGGACACCAAGCAGGGTGTTTATGCCTTAACGGACAAATTCCAGCTCCTCTTCGAAACAAAAGAGTGTTCAAAGTTTTCCGTTTTCAGCCAATATGGCATCGTGAGCCATGAATATGCTGACGGCTCCAGCTACACCATTGATCAATACGTTCCTTCAAAAGACGGCTATGTATTAGAGTAAGAACAAACCCCCGAAACTTTCTTCGGGGGTTGTTTTTTTTAATCTTAATTTTATATCAAAAGCGGGAGAGAAAAAATGGCGCAATATGTGGCAAAAATCATTGTTTTAGGTTCCGGACCTGCCGGATACACGGCTGCAATTTATGCGGCAAGGGCAGGGCTTAATCCTTGTTTGATTTCAGGTTTTGATATTGGCGGACAATTAACAATGACAACAAATGTCGAAAATTTTCCGGGTTTTCCGTCACCCGTGTCCGGAACATTTTTAACGGACAACATGAAACAACAAGCCGTAAATGTCGGTGTAACAATCATCAATGATAAAATAAACGGCGTGGATTTAAGCCGAAAACCTTTTATTTTAAGCTCGGAAAACGGAAACTGTTTTCAAACAAACAGTTTAATTATTGCAACAGGCGCATCGGCAAAATGGCTCGATTATGACGCCCATAAAAAATTTATCGGAAAAGGGTTGTCAACTTGTGCAACTTGTGACGGCTTTTTTTATAAAAACAAAATTGTCGCCGTTATCGGCGGCGGAAATGCAGCCGCTGAAGAAGCTCTGTATTTAACCAATTTTGCATCAAAAGTGATTTTGGTTCACAGGCGAGACGAATTAAGAGCGGAAAAAATATTACAAGAACGGCTATTGAAAAATCCTAAAATAGAAATTGCATTCAATAACGTTGTTTATGAAATTTTAGGAGAAAATGAGGTTAACGGCGTAAGGATCAAAAATGTGATTACCGACGAACTTAAAAATATCAGGCTTGACGGAATATTTTTAGCCATCGGCTACAAGCCTAATTCTGAAATTTTCAAAAAATATCTGAACCTTGACGAAGACGGATATATTTTAACAAAGCCCGATTCGTGCGCTACAAATATTGAGGGGGTATTCGCTTGCGGCGATATTAAACACGGCTCATTCAAGCAAGCGGTTATTGCATCAGGAAGCGGGGCACAGGCAGCTATTCAGGCGGAAAAATATTTAAGTTCTTTATGAGAAAAATTTTTATTTACAAAACCCGCAAAAATATATACACTTTTTGCGGAGGTTTTTTATGTACAATGATCATTTTGTTTCAAAGCTTTATAAAGCCTTAAATTTTGCCCTCAAATATCACGGTGAGGTTTTACAGGTCAGAAAATCAACTTATATTCCTTATATCGTTCATCCTGTCGGTGTGATGCAGATTTTAACAGAATACACAGATGATTTCGAAATCATTCAGGCGGGTATTTTACACGATATTTTGGAAGACACAAAAGGAACTGCTCAAGATATCGAACAAAATTTTGGAAAACGGGTAAAAAATCTCGTTATCGGTGCAACAGAACCCGAACACGACAATCTTTCTTGGAAAGAGAGAAAAACACACACAATCAATTATATCAAAAACGATGCGGATAAAGACACGCTCTTTGTAATCTGCGCGGACAAATTGCACAACTTAAACTCAATCATAGATGATTATCAAAAAACAGGCGAGGCGGTTTGGCAGAGATTTAACCGCGGAAAAGATGATCAAAAATGGTATTATAAAAGTATGGCTGATGCTTTTTTCAAAAGAGATTCTCAAAATAAATTATTCTTAAAATTTTATAACACGGTCCAATCTTTTTTTAACGACTGATGAACAATGCGTCCTGAAATCTTAAACCCGCTTTTTTGTTCGATTGATACCTTAAAAGGTATCGGTTCACGCTATTTTAAGCTCGTGTCAAACCTAATCGGCGGTGCAAAAATTTCAGACCTTCTTTTTCATCTGCCTTATAATTTAATCGATCGAACATATTCTTGCCAAATCAATAAAATCGAAACCGGAAAAATTTGGACCGGACTTGTAACCATCAATGAACATATTGAGCCTAAAACAAAAAAACAACCTTATCGTATTATTTGTTCTGACGAGACCGGCGATATCATCTTAAATTTTTTCAAATATTACAAAGATTCCTTAAAAAAACAGCTCCCTGTCTGTTCAAAAAAAATCATCAGCGGTAAAACCGAATTTTTCAACGGACAAATTCAAATCAGCCACCCTGATTATATATCAGACCAATCAAATGCCGATTTTATAAAAACGATAGAACCTGTCTATCCCCTAACGTCCGGTGTCAGTAATAAAATGATGAGAACACTTATGTATCAGGCTCTATTAAAGCTTCCGGATTTTGATGAATGGCTTGATGAAAAGTTCAAAAAAGAACAAAACTTTTTAACATTTAAAGAAAGTTTGATGAAAGTTCATAACCCTGTTAGCGCAGATGATTTAAATCCAACATCAAAGGTAAGACAGCGCTTGGCATATGATGAACTTTTAGCAAATCAATTAACCTTGTCTTTAGCTAGACGTTATCATAAGAAAAAAGAAGGACGCAGCATCTGCTCAAAAGGTTTATTAAAAGAAAAATTACTTAAAATTTTAGGTTTTGAACTCACTTCAGCGCAACAAAAGGTTTTGAAAGATATCTTTAATGACCAAAAATCAAACTACCAAGGATTAAGACTTATTCAAGGTGATGTCGGTTCCGGAAAAACCGTTGTGGCTATGATTTCTATGTTAAATGCTGTCGAAGCAGGTTATCAGGCGGCTTTAATGGCACCGACCGAAATTCTTGCAAAACAACACCTTGAAACGATTGGTGCATGGGCAGAGCAAATAGGTATTAAAGTTGAACTGCTGACAAGCAAAATTAAAGGCAAAAAACGCACTGAAATCTTAGAAAAACTCAAAAACGGTCAAACAGATATTTTAATCGGCACGCACGCCTTGTTTACAGATGAAGTTATATTTAAAGATTTGGCCTTTATTGTTGTTGATGAACAACACAGGTTCGGTGTTGAGCAACGCTTAAAATTAAGCCAAAAAGGCAACAAGCCCGATATTGTGGTTATGACGGCAACCCCTATTCCGAGAACGCTTGTATTAACACGATTCGGAGATATGGATTATTCAAAAATCGACGAGCTTCCGAAAGGAAGAAAACCAGTCATAACAAAAGTTATGCCGGTTTCAAAAACAACTGATGTTGTCAGAGCCTTAAAACGAAAAATTGAAAACGGTGCAAGAGCATATTGGGTTTGTCCTTTAATTGAAGAAAGTGAAAAATCAGACTTGGCTGCCGCAATAGCTCGATTTGAAGATTTACAAAAACACTTCGGCGATATTGTCGGACTTGTTCATGGAAAAATGAAAGAAGACCAAAAAGATGCCGTTATGGAAAAATTTAAAAACGGCGAAATTAAAATCTTGGTTGCAACAACTGTTATTGAAGTCGGTGTGAATATCAGGCAAGCAACACTCATGATTATTGAACGCGCCGAAAGGTTTGGTCTTTCACAGTTACATCAACTGCGCGGACGAATAAAACGCGGATATGAAGAAGGTGTTTGTTTGCTGCTTTACGGTTATCCGTTAAGTCAAACCGCACATGAGAGATTGAATGTAATGAAAGAAAGCGAAGATGGTTTTTATTTGGCTGAAAAAGATCTGGATTTGAGAGGCGGAGGCGAAATTTTGGGAACCAAACAATCCGGCTTTGAAGAATTTAAGCTCGCAAATCTTGAATTTCATAAAAACCTGCTTTTAACAGCTTATAAAGATGCTGAACTGATTTTAGCAAAAGATCCCGAACTCAAATCAAAAAGAGGTCAAGCTTTAAAAGTTTTGCTTTATCTTTTTGAGCAAGACAGTGCTTTTTTAACATATAAAGCTTAAAAAAGACGCGAAAAGAGCGGTATTGTTAATCTTCTTTATATAAAATAAACAAATACAAAAACAAAGATTGAGATATAAAACAAAACACCTAACGGATAAGAAAAAGCAACCTTAAAATCCGTTGATGAGGGAAGGGAATTTTCAATAATAATCGTCTGTAAAAAAACATACAAAACGTAATTGATATAATTGATTTCAATATGAGAAAAAAACCAGCGATTAAAATAATAACCGACAAAAAGCAATAAAAACGGCGCAAGCGCAGACGGTAATGCGTTATAAAAACGAACGTTTCGAAAACCGACGCTGCCCATCACATAATACTCCCCTTCTTTTTTGGGAAACAGATTAAAACGAGTCGGGTGAGCATTAAAAAATAAACCAACGATAAAATGCGACATTTCATGTAAAAAAGTTCCGGGAATGTTAACAAGCGAACTCATATAAATATTGGAATATGTCTGATATTTTAATTTAAGCAAAACAATCACCAGAAAAATCATCAAAAAGCGATTCGAAACAAATATTCTGAGCGTTTCTGGATTGTTTAAAAAATTAACAAATCTATCTATCAAAAGTACAATAAAATCCATAGATATTCCTTTCAAGAAAATATTCTTTCATAAACAAATTAAAATTTGGATAAAAACAGCTTTTGAATTTTTTTATTTTATCAAAAAATTCGTATAACAGGTCAGACAGGTCAGATAAGTTCAAAATAAAGAAAAGTACCGCAGCGTACAAAGAGGTACGTGAGGACACTTTTGACCTGTAATTTTGGGCTTAGATGACCTGTTATACGAGTTTTTCTAAAACTTTAATACCTGTCAAATACGTATTAAGTAAAAACTTGCATATTTTTGTTTGTTCAACTTTGCTGTAGGATTCAAGCGACGAGGTTGTTAAAAGTGAACTGACACCGAAAAGACAAATCCATAAAACCTGAACACTGACATGGCGTTTGTCCGATTTTAAGAGGGGATAAAGCTCCTTAAAAGATTTTTCAATAAGCATAACCATTGTGGAAATACGCCTCAAATATGTGATTGAAAAAGTGCGCTCGCTTTGCTTGAGGTGAAAATTAAACACCATAAACCAAAAATTTCGATTCTCCATAACAAATTCGGCAAAAACAGAAGCATACATATTAAGCCTTTCATAAGCTGAATCTGTTTTAACCTTTAAAAATCGATGGTAGAGTGAATCTAAAGTCAGATAATTTTGAATTAATATAAAATTATCCATATTTCCGAACTGATTATAAATCGTTCCGACAGAATATCCCGAAGCCTCGGAAAGCTTTCGTGCCGTTAAAAATTCAACACCTTTTTCTTTGATAATCGTTCGGCCGGTGTTGATTAAATTTTCTTGTATATAATCTCTTGCCATTTTAAAAAATCTTATCTTAAAATTAAGAATTATTGTTTATATATATTCATATACACAAAAAATGAACGGTGTTCAATTTTTTTCTTTAAAGTATTGGAGAAAATTTTATGAAAAAAGTATTTTTAAGTATTTTAAGCCTGTTTTTAACCTTAAACCACAACGCAAAAGCTGATGATGATTTTTTTGATAACCTCATCGTTGATGACGAATTAAAACAAAAAATTGAACAAAAAGATGCTATTGAAGAAGGAAAAAACAAAGCAAGCGAAATTTTAGACAGCAAGCCGATAAAACTCCAAATAGACGATAATTTAAAAATGAAAATGGAAGAATTGAATGTTGAACAAGTCGCCCCTGTTGTCAGAGAACCGGCTCCGTTCGGATTAAAATGGCTTGCAACAAAAAAAGAAATTGAATATCAACACGTCAGATTAAACAAAGCACAAGTCAAAGATTCGCCGAACAGTTATATAGCTGACAACTTGCCAAAACCGGTTAAGGCTTTCAGAGAAGTTTTATTAAGTTTTGGCGACAATGATGCATTATGGCGTATTGCTGCTTACGGAAATTTTATGGAAGATGATTCATCGGCAACAAAAGGTTTGGAGCAATACAAAAAATTTTATGAAATGCTAAATGATAAATACGGCAACGCTGAAGAGTTTTATACACCCGCCGTTGTCAGTGTTGAAGAAGAAATAACCTTAGATGACGGCACAAAATCACGCTCAATCAAACAAAAAGTTTTAGAAATGGGCGACCCCGGTTTTAAAGAAAAATTGATGAACGGACAATCAACCCTTTATTCGACTTTTGAAAACGACACAATCGGTGTAACTTTAGCACTTTTGGCTGACGGAAACGGCCAAACATATGTTATCATCGACTATAAAAATCTTAAAATTGATGAGGTTGAAAAACAAGAAATATATGAGGCCCTTTAATGAAAAAAGTTTGTTTTTGCGGAATATCAGGAAGCGGAATGAGTGCTCTTGCTCAGGTTTTAAAAGCAAAAGGATATGAAGTTTGCGGTTCTGACAGAAGTTTTGATCAGGGAAAAGATAAAAAAAATAAAAAAACTTTAGAGTCAATCGGAATCAAAATTTTCAAACAAGACGGTTCCGCAATCGATAAAAACACAGATTTTTTATATGTTTCAACTGCTGTTGAAGACACAATTTCAGATGTTAAAAAAGCCCTTGATTTAAATATAAAAATCAAAAAACGCTCGGATTTATTAGCTGAAATATTTTCAAGCTATAAATACGGTGTTGCTGTCGGTGGAACATCAGGAAAAACAACCTTAACCGCAATGATCGGTTTTATTTTAGATCAATTAAAGCAAAAACCGACGGTTATTAACGGCGGACTTCTTAAAAATTATCAAAAACAAAAAGGAATACCTAATGTTATTTTAAATAACGGTCAGATTTGTGTGATTGAAGCAGATGAAAGCGACGGATCAATTGAAAAATATAATCCTTATATCGCCGTTGTAAACAACATCACAATCGACCACAAACCGATTGATGAACTTAAAAAACTCTTTTCTGATTTTATTAACAGATCGCATTTTGGTGTTGTGAATTTAGATTGTGAAAATTCAAAAGAGTTGATAAAAAACAAAAAAGTAAAAACATTTTCAATCAAAAATCCGAAAGCCGATATTTTCTTTTCAAAAATAAAACCTTTGAAAAACGGTGTTTCTTATGAATTTATGAAAAAAAGATTTAAATTAAAACTTATCGGTGCTTTTAATGTTTCAAATGCGGCAGCCGCTGTTTTAGCAACATCTATGCTTGGAATTGATCCTATAAAAGCCGCTGAGGTTTTACAAAAATTTTCGGGAACAAAAAGGCGGCTTGATGTTATCGGCATAAAAAATGGAATATCGGTTATTGATGATTTTGCACATAACCCCGACAAAGTCAGAGCATCCGTCAGCGCTTTAAGAGACTATAAAGGAAGATTGCTGATTATGTTCCAACCGCATGGTTTTTCACCGATGCGTATGATGGGAAAAGAGATTATTGAAAACTTTGCTTCTTTGATGAATAAAAACGATATGTTATTTATGCCTGAAATATTTTATGCCGGCGGAAGTGTGAAAAAAGATATTTCATCTGTTGATTTAATTGATTATGGCAAGTCTTTGGGTTTAAAAGCATTTTTTTATCAAACACGTGATGAAATCAAAAATCAGCTTATCAAACTTTCAAAAAAAGGCGACAGAATTGTGATTATGGGCGCAAGAGATAACAGTTTAACCGATTTTTGTAAAAGTATCTTAAAGGAAATAGAATGCTCAAAAAAGGTGATAAAATAGCCCTTGTGGCACCATCAGGTTGGTTTTTAAAATCTGATTTGGAAAATGCTTTGGATTGGTTTAAAAAACAAGGTTTAGAACCAAAAATTATGCCACATGCTTATGATGTTGAATTTTATGCGGCAGGAACACCTCAAAACAGAGCAAAAGATATAAATAACGCATTTAAAGATAAATCAATTAAGGCAATTTTTTGTATCAGAGGCGGAGCCGGAAGTTTAAAAGTTTTAGATTTTCTGGATTTTGATATGATTAAAAAAAATCCGAAACCTGTTTTTGGTCTAAGCGATTCAACCGCACTTCAAAACGCTTTATACACCATAACAAAAAATATTTCATATACCGGATTTTTACCGATTTATGATTTTAAAGAAAAAAATCTCGATCAAAAAACAGAAAAAAGCCTGATTGAAATTTTCAAAAACAAAAAACAAGAAATAAAAGAATTTGAAGTTTTAAAACAAGGTAACGCCGAAGGAGTTTTAGTAGGCGGATGTTTAAGTGTTTTTAATATGCTTTGCGGAACAAAATATTTTCCGAAATTGAAAAATAAAATCCTTTTAATTGAAGATGTCGGAGAAAAAACATATCGAATTGATTTAATGCTCGACCAATTAAAAAAACAAAAAGATTTTAATAAAGTTAAAGCAATTATTTTCGGCTCATTTCATAACTGTAAAATAGCTGATATCGGAGATGGAACGGTTGATGAAATTATTAAAAATTTTGCTCGAACTTTAGATATTCCGGTTGTTTATAATTTTCCATACGGACATATTAAAAGCAGATTTGTTTTACCGATCGGAAAAAAGATTAAACTCAAAACGAAGAGTTCAATAACATTTTAATATAATCAAAATAACTCAATGTTAATTGATTAATTAAATGAAAATATTGGATAAAACCTGTTAAACCCTTGCTGTTATAAGCAAGCAGACTGCCGATTGCAAATAAATTTATACCGGGTAAAAACATAAAACAAAAACGAAAACCGACTTTTTTTAAATCCGTCTGTTCAGGATGAATTTGTGAAAAAACAGTATCAATATGATAACCTAAAAAATAACCTAAAATACTGTTCCAAATCAGCTGTTTCGGTAAAAAATTCATGATACAGATATAAATAAAACAAAAAAGCGGAAAAAAATAAGGTGCAATAATAATAAGCCAATTTCCATCACCGACAAAACCCATTTCACCACCTGTATCATCAGGATTTAAACGGATATGCTTAACCTTATGAAAAGTAAGAAGTGCAAAAAAACTATGTGTAAATTCATGCGCAATAATCTGCATTGATGTGCGCACAGTTGCATCCATCATTGTTTTTGAAAATATAAAAAAAACAACACCGGCTAAAAGAGCAAATGTTTTAATATTTGAAATTTGAAAAAAATAAAAAGAACGAACCAATGCAGGTGTTGAAATCAAAATATACCACGTGATTGGCCATTTAAAAAAATTGATAATTTTATCTAACAGCGTCGACATATTTTTAATATATAAAAACAAAAAAAAGACGCAAGTTTATTTTTAAAAGTGTAAAGAAAAAAGGAACCTTAAATTTTTACGATTCCTTTTGTTTAATTATATCAAAAATTTCTTTAAGAATCAATTAAAATGAAATTTCAAAAAGTGTAAAAAAAATAGGTTGGTTTTTTCTTTACGGTTTAAAAATTTGAAGATCCCTTGACGATTGCTGACGCAATCGAGGGATGACGCTATAAGGAGAATAGAAATGAAAAGAAGAATAGATAAAAAAAACGGAAGATCCCTTGACGTTTTTGTAATACAAAAACGAGGGATGACATCTTTAGGAAGAAGTATGCTTGAAATGCTCGGGGTTTTAGCTGTTATCGGGGTTTTATCGGTAGGTGCTTTATCAGGTTATTCAAAAGCCATCTTTTAATATAGATTAAATCGTCAGACAGAACAAATAAACATTATCGTATCAGCACTTCTTGAAAATTATGACGATTTCGTTCAAATACCACTTACATCAGACTCAACATCTTTTCTGCCTTATTTGAAAGCAATGAATAAAATCCCAAAAGATATGTATCATACAAATAATATCTTTATTAAAGATAGTTTTCAAACACGTTATCAAATATATCATCATAAAACAGGATATGTTGCAATTGTCGGGTGGATAAATAACAGTGATGTGAGTAATTTAGTTTGTCAAAATATATATAAATCGGTTATTCCTTGGTCATTAGATATAAAATCTATTGCTATTTTAAGAAATTATGAAGAAAATACAACTTCTTATACAAGCCGTTTTTATGGTGATCAACACCAGCAATGTTCAAAACAAAAAAACAAATGTTTGAGAGATTTAAAAATATCTGACTTGGAAGATTTATGCCGTGTCTGCCAAGATGCTGAAAATTGCCGTTTATTTATATTCTTTAAAGATGCTGAGGTTTTTCAAAATTAAGATTTTAACCAAAGAGCTTCTTTGATTTTTTGATTTAAAAACTCTTCATGTTTTTTTTCATCTTCATCGCTTAACTTAAAATCACGGGATTTAAGATATTTTTTTTCACTGATATTTTGATTATCCGTTATTGTAACAACTTTTTCTTCAGAACTTAAATTCATCGTCGGTTCGGCACCACCTAAAAGCTCAAGATAAACTTCTGCCAATAATTCAGCATCAAGCAAAGCACCATGTTTTGTACGTTTTGAGTTATCAATATTAAAACGTTTACATAAAGCATCTAAGTTGTTTCTCGAAGTTGGAAATTTAGCTTTAGCAATTTCTAAAGTATCAACAACTTCATGATTTTTTAATGTGTCAAAACCGTTATGTTTAAGCTCATAATTTACAAAATTCATATCAAATTGAGCAACCATAATTCCGTCATCACCGACAAAATTCAAAAAATCTTTTGCTATTTCGGAAAAACGAGGATAATTTTGCAAAAATTCAGTTGATAAACCATGAACTTTAAAAGCTTCTTCAGGCATATCACGAAGAGGATTGATATATTGATGATATGTTTTTCCGGTCGGAATATGATTGATTAATTCAATCGCCCCTATTTCAACCAATTTATCCCCTTGATGAGGATCAAAACCCGTTGTTTCCGTATCAAAAACAATTTCTCTTAACATTCTTCAATCTCGCTTAAAATCTGTAAAATATCTGTTGTTAAAGTTGAAAGATTTTGGTGGGTGTTAATAATAAAACATGATTCATCAACATTTAAATTATTGTATTGATTTTTAAAAATATTATCAAAATCATCAGCGCTTATACCATCTCTTAACATCACTCTTTTTTGCATAACTTTATAAGGCGCGGTTGTGATAATCACATCAGAACAATATTTATCTAAATTCATTTTATATAATAACGCCGATTCGATAAAACAAAGATAAGGTTTTAATCTGTTTTTATGAATAATATGAAGCAATTTTTGTTTTAAATAAGGATGAGTTAACCCCTCTAATTTTTGAAGTTCTTTTTCATTTGAAAAAACAAGATTTCGTAAAACTTTTTTATCAAATTTTCCGTTTATAAATGTTTGAGGGAAATTTTTATGAATGATATCTAAAAAGCTTTTTTCGAAATACATTTTTCGACACCAAACATCCATATCAAAAACAACAAAACCTAAATCTCTTAAAATCTGGCCGATTGTTGTTTTACCGCTTCCTATAAAACCGGTGATACCGACTAAATACATTTTTATTTCCTAAAAAATATACACAATTTTATATCAGATTGTGTATAAAATAACCACTTAAACAAAAGTATATCTTTTTATGCATCTTATTTAAAATAAATCAAATAAGTTATAAACATGTTCGTTTTTTTATAAACAACCTGTGAATTATGTGTATAAAAAAATATCGTATTGAAATAAATAATGAAAAAAATTCGATTATTATAAATTAATGTATGAATAAAAAATAATAAACAATCCTCACAGAGATATACAATAACAACAATAATTTTTAAAATTTAAATAGTAGGTCAACCGCGTTGTGTATAAAATTTTCATCTCAAAACTTGACTTTAAAATACTTTTTTGATAAGACAAAAGATGTCATATTCTTGACGTATTCCCCACTTTTTTAATTTCAAGGTTTTTATATGTATTTAAAAGATTTAAAAGAAAAGTCTCCTAAAGAGCTTTTAACATGGGCTGAAGACTTAGGTGTTGAAGAAGCCTCATCAATGCGTGTGCAGGATTTGGTTTTTGCTATTATGAATAAAATCGCTGACGGAAATGAGGTTATTTATGCCGACGGTGTGATTGAGGTTTTGCCTGACGGATTTGGATTTTTACGTTCTTCAAAATCAAATTATCTCGCAAGTGCTGATGATATTTATGTTTCACCGCAACAGGTTAAAAAATATTCTCTTCGTACAGGTGATACGGTAGAAGGTGAAATCAGAGCACCGAAAGAAAATGAACGTTATTTTGCTTTAACAAACATTAATACAATTAATTTTGAAGATCCTGAAAAATCAAAACTTCGTGTTAATTTCGATAACTTAACACCTCTTTATCCGACTAAAAAATTAAACTTTGATATTATTTGCGGTGAAAAAGATTATACAACACGGGTGATTGATTTAATATCACCGCAAGGAAAAGGGCAACGCGGACTTATTGTTGCACCGCCGAGAACAGGTAAAACCGTTATGCTTCAAAATATTGCGCACGCAATTGCTGTTAATCACCCTGAAGTTTATTTAATGGTTTTGTTAATTGATGAGCGTCCGGAAGAAGTGACGGATATGACACGCTCTGTTAAAGGTGAGGTGATTTCATCAACTTTTGATGAGCCGGCAACACGTCATGTTCAAGTGGCTGAATTAGTGATTGAAAAAGCTAAACGACTTGTAGAAACAAAGAAAGATGTTGTGATTTTACTCGATTCGATTACACGTTTAGGCCGTGCTTATAACGCTGTTGTTCCATCTTCAGGAAAGGTTTTAACAGGTGGTGTGGATGCAAACGCTCTTCAACGTCCGAAACGATTACTCGGTGCGGCGCGTAATGTGGAAGAAGGCGGATCACTCACAATTATTGCAACAGCTTTAATTGATACCGGTTCAAAAATGGATGAAGTTATTTTTGAAGAATTCAAAGGAACAGGTAACTCTGAAATTATCTTAGATAGAAAATTAACAGATAAACGTTTATTCCCGACAATTGATATCACTCGTTCAGGCACACGTAAAGAAGAACTTCTTGTTGATAAAACAACATTATCAAAAATGTGGGTTTTAAGACGCGTGTTGATGCAAATGGGTGTGACAGACGGTATGGAATTTTTGCTTGATAAATTAAGAATAACAAAAAATAATCAAGACTTTTTTGATAATATGAATTCTTAAAAAAAAACGCCTTTAAGAGGCGTTTTTTTTTATATCAACCCCATTTTTTGAGCTTGAATAACAGCTTGTGTCCGGTTATTGACTTTTAAAGATCGGAGAAGTGCATTAATATGTAATTTAACAGTTGCTTCCGAAACACCTATTTCATAAGCAATTTGCTTGTTTGATTTTCCTTGAGCAATCAAATCTAAAACTTGAGACTGACGATTTGTAAGGGTTTTATTGTTAATTTTATTGATATTTTCATTTTCAATATCTTTTAAGGCTTGAGGAATATATTTTTCACCTTTGATAACCTGTTTAAAGATTTCTTCTAAATTTTGAGTGTCAATACTTTTAGGTATATAACCTTTTATATCATATTCTAAAATTTGGCGAATAAGATGAATATCCTCTGAAGATGATATAACAATCAAATTTAAATGGTTTGAGATTTCTTCAAGGGTTTTAAGAGCTTCTGTCGGGGTAATATTTTCCATATCTAAATCAAGAACCAAAAAATCAAGATTTTTTTCTTTTTTTAAAACCTGAACAGCTTGAGAAAAAGTTCCAACCTGTAAAATAACACTTTCAGGATAAAGTTTAGATAATAAAAGAGCAATATTATCACGAAATAAAGCATGGTCGTCCGCAATTAAAAATTTCATCTTTCATTCTCCAAAAAAACAAGATGCGCTGGATATAATTCTTTATCCGAGCATTTAAAGTGCGGTTCTAATAAAAAGTTTTAAAGTTCGATATATTCAACACCCGCTTCTTCAAACATTTGAGCGGAAAAAGTAAGTTTGTCACGCCATGTGTTTTTAGGGGTGTTTTCATCAATAATAATTTTGTTTGTAATCACGGTTTTAATACCGGCTTGAATAATTGCACGAGCACAATCAACACAAGGTGTGTGTGTGGCATACATTGTGCAGCCTTTAACCTGAACACCTGTTAAACAAGCGTTATATAAAGCGTTTCGTTCGGCATGTTCAAAAAAATCATATTTCGTCGGGCGCTCCAAACGCTCAGGAACATCATCATTAACCCCTCTGACCGGACCGTTATAACCTGTGGCTCTGATTTCTTTATCGGGACCGACGATAACCGCACCTGTTTTGGTTGACGGATCTTTTGACCAAGAAGCCACTAAAAAAGCAAGCTCCATAAAACGTTTATTCCATTTATCTGAAAACATATTTTTATTCCTTAAAAATACACTTTATCAAAATGCTAAATTATTTTTATTAATAAATACCTAAATCTCTTGACTTTTAATAAAAAAAGTCCCACTTTAAGACCAGTTTTTAATTTAATTTGATAAAGGAATGTTTTATGAGTGCTATTATAGATATTCACGCACGTGAAATTTTAGATTCGCGCGGTAATCCGACTGTTGAAGCTGATGTTGTTTTACAAAGCGGCGCATTCGGCAGAGCTGCTGTTCCATCAGGTGCATCAACAGGTGTACATGAAGCTGTTGAGCTTCGTGATGGTGATAAATCTCGTTATATGGGTAAAGGTGTTGAAAAAGCTGTTAACCATGTAAATGATGAAATTTATGATGCATTAGCCGGTATTGATGCTGATGATCAAATTGCCATCGATGAAGAAATGATTGCTTTAGATGGAACGGAAAATAAAGGAAAATTGGGTGCAAACGCAATTTTAGCCGTCTCACTTGCTGTAGCAAAAGCAATGGCTGAAGAAGCAGGTCTTCCGCTTTATCGTTATTTAGGCGGAACAATGGCAAGAACTTTACCGGTTCCGATGATGAATATCTTAAACGGCGGTAAACACGCTGATAATCCGATTGATGTTCAAGAATTTATGATTGCACCGATCGGCGCACCGTCAATTAAAGAAGCGATTCGCTGGGGTGCTGAAATTTTCCATACATTAAAGAAAAACTTAAAAGCTGCCGGTCAAAATACAAACGTTGGTGATGAAGGTGGTTTTGCGCCGAATTTGAAAACGGCAGAAGAAGCCTTAACATTTATTGTTAAAGCAATTTCTGATGCCGGTTATAAACCGGGCGAAGATGTTTTTATTGCTCTTGATGCCGCATCATCTGAATTTTATGAAAACGGAAAATATGAGATGAAAGGTGAAGGAAAATCTTACACTTCAGCTCAAATGGTTGAATATTACAAAGGTTTATGTGATAAATTCCCGATTTTCTCAATCGAAGACGGTATGGCCGAAGATGATTGGGAAGGTTGGAAAATGCTCACCGAAACATTAGGCTCACGTATTCAACTCGTCGGCGATGACTTGTTTGTTACAAACCCGAAACGTTTGGCAATGGGTATTGAAAAAGGTGTGGCTAACTCTATTTTGGTTAAAGTCAACCAAATCGGAACTTTAACTGAAACAATGCGTGCGGTTGAATTAGCTCAACGCAATAAATACACCGCTGTTTTATCACACCGTTCGGGTGAAACGGAAGATTCAACGATTGCGGATATTGCTGTTGCAACAAATTGCGGTCAAATCAAGACAGGTTCTATGTCACGCACGGACCGTATGGCAAAATATAACCAACTTATTCGTATTGAAGAAGAATTAGGTGATATGGCAATTTATGCAGGTCGCTCGATTTTGAAAAAATAAGTCGGTAAAAAAATAAAAAAAAGCAAGGGTAAGGAATTATCCTTGCTTTTTTGATTTTAATTGTCCGCAAGCCGCTAAGATATCCTGACCTCTGGCAACTCTGACAGGACAAGCAAAACCTGCCTTATTTAAAATGTCGGCAAATTTTTTGATATTTTCGGGTTTGCTCGGTTTAAATTCGCATCCGGGCCATGGGTTAAAAGGAATTAAATTAAAAGTCGCACGGATTTTATTGTTTTTAAGGATTCTAACCAGTTCTTGAGCATGGTCCGAAGAGTCATTAATACCGTCAAGCATCAAATATTCAAAAGTGATGTAACGGCTGCCGTCTTTTTGTTGATATGTTTGACACGCTCTTAAAATTTGAGCGATATTATAAACTTTATTGATAGGCATTAATTCCGTTCTGATTTCATCTGTCGGGGCATGAAGAGAAATCGCCAAACGAACCCCTGTTTGTTCCAAAACAGAATTAATCTCCGGAACAATACCGCAGGTTGACATTGTAATTCGCCGTCTTGAAATTGCGATTCCGTCTCCGTCAGATAATATGTTTAAGGCTTTAATAACGTTTTCTTTGTTTTGAAGAGGTTCACCCATTCCCATCACAACAATATTCGAAAGATAACGTGTTTCGTTTGTGGGGCTTGGCCATTCACCGTATGCATCGCGCGCAACCATAAATTGAGAAACAATTTCGCCCGCAGTTAAGTTTCGCGTCAGTTTTTGAGAACCTGTGTGGCAGAATTTACAACCCATGGCACAACCGACTTGTGTTGAAATACAAACAGCACCTCTGTCAAGCTCGGGGATATAAACGGTTTCAACCCTTTCGCCGTCTGAAAATTCAAGAAGCCACTTATGTGTTTTATCTTTTGAAACTTGTTCGGTAACAATTTTCGGTCGTGTTAAAACAAATTTTTCATCAAGTTTTAAGCGTAAATCTTTTGAAAGATTCGTCATATCATCAAATGAGCGAACACCCTTAAAATAAAGCCATTGCCAAAGTTGTTTAACGCGGTAAGGCTTTTCACCCATCTCTTCAAGAAAAAGAGATAATTCTTCTTTTGAAAGCCCGATGATTTCTGTTTTTTGCATTATTTTTTACCGCATTTCGCGTTGATGGCTTTATAAGCTCTGGCAAAACCTTTAAGCGAATAAGTGTCTTTTGTCTGAGTGCCGCGAGAGGACATACCTTCAACAAGCATACGCTCGCCGCGGAACATCGCTTTAACAAGTTTTGCGTCATCAGCATCACTTAAAGTCCACGCTTTATCATCCTCGGTGAAAAAGTTTGAAAAAACTTCCTGACCGATTTTAACCGTAAATTTTGCACCGTCTCTAAAACTGTAACCTGCGACAAAATTAACAACATCAAAACTTTTATCCGCCGGACGATGTGTAACAACAGCATAAATATCACCTCTTTTTGTGTATTTTCCTTCATCTTTTTTAGGGGTGGAAGCAATATAACAAACCGTGTTGTTACCCTCTTTGAATGTGTATGCGGACCAATCGTTATAATCACCGATTAATTTCGGAGCTTCGGCTGCAAAAACATTGAAAGAACAAAGCAAAACAGCAAAAAACAAAATTTTTTTCATTTTACATACCTTTTTATTAAAAACATTCAAAATATAGGTTGCATTCTAAAAAAAAACTGTTAAAAGAAAGCAAAGATTTAATAAAAAGGTCTTAAAAAAATGATGCGACCGGAATATTTAGATGTTAGTCGTATAATAAGCGATAAAAACATCTTAAAGCTTTTTGACGCCGTTCATGATTATGGCGGAGCCCTTCGATTCGTCGGCGGTGCGGTAAGAGACGCACTGGCAAACATGAAAGGGTTTGAAATTGACTTAGCGACGGATTTAACACCGGATGAATTGGTTGAAGCCTGTAACGAAAAAGGATTAAAAACCGTTTCGCTCGGCTTAAAATTTGCAAGAACGGGGGTTGTGATAAACAACCGTATCTTAGAGGTTTCATCTCTTCATAAAAGCGCAAGAGCAAGCTTAAAAGACTCAGATCTTTCTTTTACGGACGATTGGAATGCCGATGCATCAATGCGTGATTTGACAATCAATGCGGTTTATGCAGATGAAAACGGCAATGTTTTTGACTATTATAACGGTATTGATGATTTGGAAAAAGGGATTGTCAGGTTCATAGGTAAAGCCGAAGAAAAAGTAATAGAACAACCTATCCGTATTTTGCGTTTTTTCAGATTTTATTCAACTTTTGCAAAAACAAAACCGGATTTGAAGGCATTAAAAGCTTGTGTGAAAAATAAAGACTTATTAAAGACAATTGCGGTTGAAAAAATAAGAGAAGAGTTTTTTAAGATTTTAACAACGAAAAACGCCGCAACAGTCATAGAGATGTTAACGGAAAACGATATTTTATCTTTTCTGTTTCCGAAAAACATAAACACCTCGGTTCTTGAAAACTTAAACAAAATTGTTTCATTTAATAACTTAAATCCGGATTCGATCAGAAGGCTTTTTGTTTTGTTTGAGCCGGACGCTGTTTTGGCCGATTCGCTTGCTTTAAGGCTTCATTTAACAAAAGCGCAAAAATCACGATTGTTTAATTTATCAAAATTTATTTTTAATCCGGTCAAATTTGACGATGAAACATATTTGAAAAAAGTGATGTTTTCACATGGTAAGGATTTTGTGAAAGACAAAATTTTAATTGCGCTCGCATATAACAATATGACGGATTATGATGTTAAAGAACTTTTTGATAAAATAGATCATTTTGATATTCCTCAGTTTCCGATACACGGAAAAGATTTAATTGAAATCGGAATGAATGATTGTTTACCGATTAAAGAAATTATTGCGCGCCTAAAAGCCGATTGGATGGATTCGGGGTTCGTTTTATCAAACGATGAATTAAAACAAAAAGCAAAACGAATGATTAAATAAGCTTTTTTATAAAACGATTTTAAAAGCTACAAAAACAATAATCAAAATAAAGATTCGCGCAATATGACGGATCCAAACGCTTTTATCATATTCGGCAGAGCTGCGGAAAACACCCATCACCAAAATGATGCTGTAAAAAATTAAAAAAGCAAGCAATGTAAAATATGAAATTGTTAAAAAAAGCATCGTGTTATCCATGTTGATAAAAGAGAAAACTTTTCTGTAATATTCAAAAAGGCGCAAACCATTTAAGCGATGAATAAGAAAAATACGGAAAAGATACATAACAAAAGTGATTAAGGAAAGCCCCCAAACGCCATATTTCCAAAATATTTGCCTTAATTCAAACTGACCGTGTAAAATTTTTGAAAACATAACCTTTCTCCTTTAACAAAAAACAGAATAAAGATAGACGAATTTTATTAAAATTTTGTTATAAGATTAATATAAGGCTTTCGTCCGAGCTTCTTTTGAACATCGGCAATATACTCATTGATATCAGACCAATCGGTCCACTTTTCAACAAATTCCTGAGCGGTTTGAACAGATTTTGAAAGCTGAACAAAAATGGTTTCAGAAAGCAATTTTTGCATCACTTCATCAATTTTTTCAAAACGAATATGAAGCTTGTTTTCAGCATCAAAGAAAATAACATCATTTTTCAAAAGATAATTAAATTCAAGCAAATCAGCCATGCGATGCGGTTTTGAAAGAACGGGTTTTGCTTTTAAAAACAAAGATATAATCCAAGAGGTATAAATCTGTTTTAACTCAAAATCATGATACGTTCCGAAATGTTTGGCAACCTCTCTTAAAAAGGCGATGGAAATTGTGTTTGCTTTGTGTTCTTCGATAGTGTGAGCATAAACACCGAGCGCATTTTTGAAACTGCTGTCAGGACCTAATGAATGACCGTTTTCATGCCCGATAACAAAATGATGTCGCATGGAAGCGTCATAATATTGATGAAGCTCGGGAGCCACAAGAATGTTTAACAATTTTTGGGCGCGCTCGTCATCTTTGGCAAAACGAACCTGACGATGATAAACATTTCGTCTGCCGCCGCCTGTTTGAACGGATAATTTGTCATCATTCGGAAGATTTTGAGCGGTGGTAATACCGCCTCGGCACATCGCATAATCCCCCGTTAAGGCCATCAAATCGACATCAACCATTGTTTGTTTTGAATCTGTTTCAATTTTTTGGGTGTATCTTTCATGATAAGGCATCAGTTTTGCAAGATAAGGCAAGGTGTCTTTAGATCTTAAAATAAGTTCGGTGCCTTTTTTGTTAAGAAGACCTACCCTGCAGCCTAAAGTGTCTTTGGCGTTGACCTTGATTTGAAAATCTTCAATTAATTTTTTAAGTTTCGGATTTGAAAAAACGGTTCCGGTTAATTCATCTTCATAATTTTCACGAGAAACCGTAAATTCAATCATGTTATTTTGTAGTTTTGCCCAATGTTTATCGGCAAGCATATCCATATCTTCATTGTTTTGCAAAAATGCCTGAGCCTGCCATGAAAGATAATCTTCAAATTCATGATCTGTTGTGTAGTGAGCGGCAACCTCAAGTTCGTTGGCAATTTTTGAAAACAAGGGTTCAAAATATTGGGTGTAATCAATAGCTTTCAAAAATTTTCCATAACGGCGAACCATTGTTCTGTTTGATAAAATCTTTTTAATTTCATCAATAAGGTTTTCTTCGAACATATCAATCAAAATTTTATGAAATTCATCAACGCTTAAATCAGACGGATAAAAATTTTTGCCCGGATTTTGATGAACGTTTTTTAAGATTTCAATAGGTTTGGGATCAATACCGTTAAGACCGGCAACACCGTTAAGGCTCTTAAAAAGACGATAAGCTTTTTGAATATATTGATTGTCTTTGTTTTTCTCAAAAGCCTGTTTGATTTGAAGGTTGAGTTCATGGTCTTGTTCTAAGGCAACGTCATTGATAAAATTTGCGGCGTTGATTAAATGGGTTAAAGCCTTTTTATCATTTTCATCAAGAGTTTGATATGTTTCAAAATCAGGGCCGATCAGTTCAATATTGCGTGTCTGTTTTTCCAATATATCATCAAGTTCTTCTTCGGTTAGATTTATTTCATAATTTTCAATTTTCATTTTTGGTCTCCGATATTTGAATTTTTGGCTTTAGAGAAAATCTTTGAGCAGCATTTATAATATTTTGATGATTAAAACTCTGATTTTCAAAAACAGCAATGATTAAACTTTTTTCATCTTCAAGGATTTCTTTAACAGATGTTTTATCAATATCACACGAAACCTGAATAAAAGGAACGTGGTTAAAAAAGGACTCAAAATAAGAAATGTCATTATTTGTGCAATTGATCAGAAAAATTTGTTCAAGTGATGACGATTCGATAAAGGAAAGAAGAGGTTTTAGATAATATGAATTCTTTCTGTTTTCAAGAAAAAGGATTTTATTTTGGTGTAAATCAGGGGTTTGAAAAACAGCAGAATACAAAAAAGACGGATTCGGTTTTAAGGGCAGAGGTTTCGGTTTCGGGCTTAAATAAAGCTGATTAAAACGAATAAAATTTACGGCAACAATAAAGAAAAGGCAGAAAATAAAAACAATCCGCGCAAACAGTTTTTGATAAAAAGATTTAGCGTTATTCTGTTCCATATAAAACCCTCAAAAAACAATTTAGATGATTTAAAAAAGTAATAAAAGAAAACTATCCAAAAAATCCACAAATGAAAAAAAAATTAAGAAAATGAGTTGTTGACAGGGTGTTTTGACGGTGTTAAACAAAAGAAAACAAAAGAGGAAAAAATGGCAAGACGAAACACAATAAAAATATATGAAAAAGAAGATTTTGAAGGCATGAGGAAGGCGGGAAAACTTGCTGCCGAATGCTTGGATTTTATAACGCCTTATGTCGTTCCGGGGGTAACAACCGAAGAGTTGGACGACTTGTGTCATAAATTTATTGTTGAGCACAATGCAATTCCGGCATGTTTGGGTTATCACGGATATCCTAAAACGGTTTGTATTTCAACAAATCATGTGATTTGTCACGGCATTCCGGATAAAGAGCACAGGCTTCTTGACGGAGACATCACAAATATTGATGTAACGGTGATTGTTGACGGTTGGCACGGAGATACAAGCCGTATGTATTATGTCGGTTCGCCGAAAATTAAAGCAAAACGTTTGTGTGATGTAACATATGAATGCTTGATGCGCGGGATTGATGTGGTTAAGCCGGGTGCTCACTTTGGCGATATCGGTGCGGTGATTGAAGAATATGCGCATCATTACGGATATTCTGTTGTGGATATGTTTTGCGGTCATGGCTTGGGAAGAGTTTTTCACGATGAGCCGAACGTGATGCACTGTGGCGTTAAGGGAACAGGTCCGGTGATGGAAGAAGGAATGTTCTTTACCATAGAGCCGATGATTAATATCGGCAAAAAAGACGGTTTGATTTTATCAAACGGTTGGACAGCCGTTACGCGCGATAAAAGCTTGTCGGCACAATTTGAGCATTCACTCGGGGTAACAAAAGACGGGTGTGAAGTTTTCACTTATTCACCCAAAGGTTTGGATAAACCGCCGTATAAATAAAAAATTCTTGCTTTTTAAAAATTAATGTGTATAAAGAAAACACTTTCGGGATTTAGCTCAGCTTGGGTTTTGCGCTTGCTTTGGGCGTGAGGATATAAAATACCTGTTACGGTATTTTATACCGCAAACGGCGAAGTTTTGTTATTGAGCAAGTAAAGCGACAGCAAGCGCGGCGAAATTACAAAACGAGTGACCGAAGCGAAGTTGCTTAAAGCAACGAGCAAGAAAGATGTCGTTGACATCTTGCATATATCTTATTATGATGCCTTTGGTTTTGTTAACGGGATTTAGCTCAGCCTGGTAGAGCGCTTGCTTTGGGAGCAAGATGTCGTAGGTTCGAATCCTATAGTCCCGACCAATGAAAAAGGACACCCTTGCGGTGTCTTTTTTTATTGGCTTTGGGATTTGGATTTGAACCTACGAGAAAGTAGGTTCGACAACCAGCGAAAGCGAGACTTTAAGTATCGCGGTCGGCAAAGCCGATGAGCGCCTGTGCGGCGAAATTATGAGCCAATCCTATAGTCCCGAGGGATAAAAGAAAAACCCGCCTTAAAGGGCGGGCTTTTGAGGTTACGTTTGGAACTACTAGATGATGTAGTTTCTGTAAAAAATCCTTTTGATAATCATCGCGAAGATGGCAACCCAAGAAAAGATTCCGCCTGCGATGAGAAAATAGGCGGCAAGGTCGGGCAGACCATTCCAGCCGCAGATCCAAAAAATCAAAATGCAGACACCCGCCAAAGCGATGGTGATGTCGCGGATAAAAGCTGTAATTTTCATATAATTATAGTGTTAAAAATTTTCAAACTGAAGGTAATGTATCATAAAACAAAATTTTGTCAAATACTATTTTTAAAGCGATTCGCGCCAATCTTTTCCGTTAATCAAAAGCTTTTTAGCGATGGGCTGACGGCCTTTTTGATAAGCAAAAACAACTTGAAAAACATTATCTTTGCTGTTTCTTCTCGCAAAAAGTCGCTCAAGCGCGTAAGCTTTTGTTTCCGAAACATAAAAACGGCACTGTCTGCCCCAAGTTTCTTCTTTGCAAAATTCATTTGTAGGGCAAAGATTGTTTTCAAACTGAGAGCAATCTGACGCGTCCCAATCGATTTGATAAGCAATATAACGCCCCGATAACAAATCACGCGGATCATAACCTGTGATTGAAAGGGTGACTTCGGAAAAATTGCGGCGCTCAAAACTTAAATAACAAGACCATGCCAACAAGCAAACAAGCGGCAAAACCAAAAGAACGGCGAGCAATGATTTTTTCATTTAAAAATCTCCAATTTTTGAATATGTTTAGATGTTTTTTTGAAAAGATAAAACATCAGCAAAATAGCAAATCCGCACAAAATAAATCCGAAGCCGGACTTAAGCAAATCATCAAAAAGCGAGGCAAAAAAGATAAAGATATAAGCCTCTGCCAAAAAAGCATTATGTTTGAAAGACGAAATGTTTTGTTCCTTAAACGCCCAAAACATACGGCAAATCAAAAACAGCGCGACAAATAAAACGGCCAAAAACGTAAACTTATGGTTGTATGAATGTGCAAGACCGTAAGAAAAAACAATGTTAATCAGGGCTATATATGCGCTGAAAACGGATAATTTTGAAAAAGCCTTAAAAAGCATAATTTTCTTTTTGGTAACATCATAAATCATATCAAAAGCATAAGCAACCGCTGAGGCTGTTAAAACAAACCAAACAAGCCCCTCGAAATGATTGAAAATATAATCAAAAAATTCTTGTAAAAGGTCTTGAGATAGACACGAAAACAAAAGAAAAGACCAGATAATATTAAACGAAACGGAGCGGCTGAGCAGCACATAAGGGATTGAGAGCAATGTCCATGAAAGCGCAAAAGAAGACCATCCGCCGTTTAAATTAAAGGTTTGAGCCGTTAAGCCGATTGAGGCACCGACCATTAAAAACGAGAGGAACAAAAACATATCCTTAAAATGAGGTCGTTTATTTTGGGCGCAATAATAAGCACCGTATAAAAATGAACCGAACGTTGCAAAATTAAGCACAAATTTATACAAAGTCGGCAAATCTTCCCAGTTTGCGGCAACAATCAGGCATATTCCGAGCCCGATAAAAAGACCGGCAATTACAAGTGCGGTTTTTGCAACAAAACCGCTGTTGTTGTTGCGTTCAAACGTTAAAATTTTTTCTTGTTGTTCCTTGGTAATAAGCGAACGCTGAACCCAAGTATTTAATTTGTTTTTAAGTGACATATCAGCTCCTTTTGGATAACAACAATATTTTAATCTGCAATTTCTTCAATTTTGGTTAAAGAGCCATCGGCAGCATAAAAATATCGTTTTTTTAAGTTTTTACCATTTAAGACAAGAGGCAAAAAATCGGCATCAGCCGTGCGCATTTTATCATAGGGAATATGCTCTGCGTCCTGCCAAAAAACTTCTACCTCATCTTTTTTGGGAATAATATTTCCTTCAAATTCGGTTGAAATGTAAACATAAACGGCAATATTCATGGTTGGAAATTCCATGTAGCCTGCAAATTTCGGGTTAAAAATTTGAAGTCCGGTTTCTTCCAAAGTTTCGCGCTTAACACAGGCTTCCAAACTGATGTCTTTTTCTTCACGCTTGCCGCCCGGAAAATTTACAAATCCCTTATTTATTCCTCTGAGATGTTTAATCATTAAAAAGCGGTTTTTCTTTAAGTCTTTGATAATTGAAAGTGTGGCTTCTTTCATTTTTATTATCCGGGAGTTTGAGTTGTTGAGTTGATGGTGGCTTTGAGTTGAATTTTGGCTTTGTTTTGATTAAAAAAGTTTTTCGATTTTTTGACTTTGATTTTTCTGATTGTTATAAAATAACCTGTTGTGACGACAAGCATTGCGCCAACCCATGCAATCGGTGAGGCATAAAAAATGCCGACGTATCCCATTTTTTTTGCAAGGTAAACAGCGGCAAAAGAACGAACAAAAAGTTCGGTTAAGCTCGCCATCAAAGGAAGAAAGGCTTTACCCATTCCCTGCAACGTGTTTCTGAAAATAAAAATCATGCTTAGGAAAAAATAAAACAATGTGCTGATGGATAAATATGTTTTGCCGACGTTGATAATAAAATCATTATTCTCGTTTAAGAAAATTGAAATCATGTTTTTGCCGACATAACGCACCATAAGCGACATCAAAACGGAAATGACAAGAGAGGTTATGGCTGTCAAACGAACGCCTTGGCGGATTCGCGAAAGTTTTCCCGCACCCCAGTTTTGAGCCGAAAAAGTTGCCATGGCAATACCTAAGGCCAAAAGAGGCTGGGTGGCAAGTTGTTCGATTCGAAGTGCCGCCGTAAAGGCTGCAATAACATCAGGACCGAAAGAATTGCACGCACTTTGAATAACCATCATACTGATTGAAAGAACAGAAAATTGAACAGACATCGGAATGGAAATGGCAAGCTGCTCTTTCAACATCTGTCTGTCATAATGCCAATCAGATTTTTCAAGCCGAATAATCGGAAACTTTCGATAAACATAAAAAATAAAAAGAAAAAAAGCGATTGAAATCGAAAGAACCGTTCCGAGCGCGGAACCGGCAACGCCTAATTTGAAAAAATAAATTAAAACGAAATTAAGAACAATGTTTAAAATAGTTGAGAATATCAAAAAATAAAGAGGTGTTCTGCTGTCGCCCAAAGCTCGGACAAAACCGAAAAACAGGTTATAAAAAACCATAATCACCAAACCGAACGAAAGAATGCTCATAAAAACATATGCATCATGCTCAATTTCAACAGGAACATTCATCAATCTCAAAATAGGCTTTAAAAAGAAAATCAAAATGACGAACATAAAAACAGATAAAACACCGCACGCCATAAAAGCATGAGTCATGGAAGCGCGCATACCCTTTAAATCGTTGGCACCGAAACGTTGAGCCGTCACAACGGTCAGCCCGCCGGCAAAACCAAAAGAAATAAGCAAAAACACGAAAAAAATAGGTGCTGTCGCACCGACGGCCGCAAGTGCCTGAACACCGATCAGCCGACCGACGATTAAGATATCCGAAATGTTATAAAGCTGCTGAAACAAATTGCCGATAAGAATAGGCAGGCAAAACATCAAAATCAGCTTAAAGGGCGAACCTTGCGTTAAATTTTTAATCATTTAAATGTTAAAACCTCTTGTGAAAAATAGGTGTTAAGATAGTGATTTAAAAATGTTTTTGAAAAATCACCGCTATAAGTCAAAGTATCATTAAAAGTAATGCCGGCAAAAAGAGCTTTTTTCGAAATATAGATTTGCGTTTTTTCATCAAAAAGCCACTCAATCGGTTTGACCTCAAGCCAATAAAGTTTGTTTTCTTGTAAAAGCTGACCGTTTGAAAGAACGGATTCGGCATCGGCTTTTTGGGCAACAACCCTGATATATTTTTTGCCGTCCAAAACATATTCGGGATATGTTAACGGATCAAAGGCAAGGTTTGAAGAGTTGAGCATCACGCCGTCAAATGTAAATGAACGCCCTGTTAATCTAAGCTGATCTTTTTTGAAAAAATATGTTAAGACAGGACCGATTTCGGGGTCTGCCAAATCTTGAGGAAACGAGCCGTATTGATAAACATTTAAGAAACGCTTGTTGTGGAGTTGGATTCTGTCTTGACCGAAAACAGGCATTTCTTTGGCGCGGATAACCGGTCGGACAGCGTGGCGGCGGATATAAGGATAGTTATAAGAAAACTCACCGTCATATGCCACGGCAACCGTATATTTGTTTTGATAAGGCGAAGATGTCCAAACATAACCTGACAAATCGCCTTCCGAAGTTTTAACATCAGAAACCATTAAAGCACCCAATGTAACGGCTAAATCCGTAACGGCGGTTCTCTTTCCGTAATATTTAAAAATTTCAAGACTGTTGTCGCCCCAAATTTCTTCTTGCTTTAATAACGAAATAATCATTAAATGATCTCCACAAAGCTGATAATACCAAATTTTTAACATATATTTTTTTTCATCTCAACCGTTTTTACATTTTTTTAATCAAAAAAACACATAAAAGAAATATGGGAAAAAAAATAAAAATAGATGTTACGGAGCTGATTAAAAAGCTCGAAGAAAAACGGATTCCTTTTTATCCGGTGATGATGTATATTCTGCTCAAAGCCACAGGCGCAAAAGAAGATGAAATCTATTTTGAGCAAAGCCGGACACTGTGTTTGAAAACAACATTTGATACGGATTTTGAAGTGTTTTTCAAAAATTATGTTTTTGATTGTTTTAAAGGAAAACATAATCTAAAAATCAAAGACGAGAAATTGTTTTTTGCCTTAAAAGAAAATCAAAGAGCCGATTTTGTGTTGTATCCGTTTGAAAACAAAGACGGAAAAATCATTTTAACTGTTTGGATAAGGCAGAATGTTTCTGCGGATTTTGAGAAGAATTGTGCGAAAATTTGTGCGGATTTTTAAGTGCTTCATTAAAATCAATTTCACAGGAAACATCGTGGGCAATATTGTTGTCGAAAGTGCAGCCGCAATTGTCATCATCGGCGCAAGTGCATGAATTTTGATAGTCGTAAAAACATTTTTTCATTTCAATTCTCCATAAAAAAAACCGGTTTAAACACCGGTTTATATAAGAACTTGTTTTGAAAATTAAACGTATTTAACAACTAAAATTTCAAAAGATTTTTTGCCGCCGGGGGCAATAAATTCAACCGTATCGCCGACTTCTTTACCGATTAAGGCTTTCGCAATCGGAGAAGAAATGGAAATAAGATTCTTTTCGATATCTGCTTCATAATCGCCGACGATTTGATATTCTTTTTCATCATCGGTATCAACATCAGCAACCAAAACGGTCGCGCCGAAACGAACAACATCACCTGACATCGTTGTCGGATCAATAACCTGCGCACGGCTGACAACAGCTTCGAGCTCTTGGATTCGGCCCTCAATAAAACTCTGTTTTTCTTTGGCGGCGGAATATTCTGCATTTTCGGACAAATCGCCGTGAGAGCGAGCTTCGGCAATCGCCGCGATAATGTTCGGACGATCAACGCCTTTTAAGTTTTTAAGCTCTTGTTCAAGCTGTAAATACCCCTTTTTCGTAAGAGGAAACTTTTCCATTTTATTTCTCCCTTTAAAGTTAGAAAAAATCAGACTGCGACGTTTCCGTCACAGCCATTATGCTTCATATGGGCTTAATATATCACAAAAAAAACAAAAATCAAGCCTTTTCTTTTTTGTGTAAAAATTTTTATTTTGTATATACAATTTTATGGGTTTTGCTTAAACTTTGAAACGTATTAATACAATTTAGGAGAAATTTTATGAAAAAAATTTTAGGATTAGCCTTGGTTTTGGCTATTGCCTCAATGTCAAATGCAAACGCTTACGACAGCACGGGTTGCGGTTTGGGTTCTATGGCATGGCGCGGACAAAGCGGCATTTTGCCCCAGATTTTAGCTGTTACAACAAACGGCACATTTGGTAACCAAACATTCGGTATTACATTCGGCACATCAGGTTGTGATCCGAACGGTCGTATTTCGGGCGGCACACAAAAAATGGTTCTTTCTTTCTTGGAAAACAACATGGAACAATTTGCTGCCGATGCTGCCGCAGGTGAAGGCGAAACATTAACGACATTGGCCGGCATTATGCATATGGATGCTGACTATGTCGCTTCAAAAACATATCAAAACTTTGCTTATCTGTTTGAAGATGAAAATATTGATGTCGTTGATTTGACATTGAAGTTTTATGAAATCATGAAAGCATAAAAACATATGTTAAAAAGGAAAGCACGGCTCTAAAACCGTGCTTTTTGTTTCTATGACCAAAAAACTGTTTTTTATTTTTTGTTTGTTTTTTTCTTGTGTTTCATACGGAGCCGATTTTGCTTATGATGAAAAATGGCTTTCACTCGTTCATTATCAAAAAAATATTTTTTCGTGTTATGAAGGAACAATCGGCTCACTCGAATTTTATTTAAGCAAAGACGGAAAAACAAATCCGAAATCGGAACTTGAGGCCACAATAGATTTGTTCGAAAAAACAAATGATGAAAAAAGATGTTTGTTTCCGGCAAGGTATTTGCTCTTGAAAAAAGAAGGGCTGATTAAGGCCGAATTTCCGGATTGCGCTGAGTTTGAACAGTTTAAAGATGATTTGAAGCCTGCCGGTGTAACAATGCTCTTCACCGATGCTTATATGAATAATTCATCATCTCTTTTCGGACATACCTTAATGAGAATAGACACCTCAAGGGAAGGCACGCAGATGATTGCGCACGGCTTAAATTACGGCGCTTTTACAAAAGGGTTTGAAAATACTTTTTTATATGCAATTTACGGGCTTTTGGGGTTTTATCCGGGAGGTTTGACGACAAAACCTTATTATGACACGATTAACAAATATAACAACATCGAAAACAGGGATATTTGGGAATATAACCTCGACTTTTCAAATGAAGAACTTGAGATGTTCGTGGCTCACGTTTGGGAGGTCGGACACACAACAACGCCTTATTATTTCTTTTCGCAAAATTGTTCATATATGTTGCTTGAAATTTTAGACGCCGTCAGGCCGGATTTGAAATTGGCAAAAGATTTTCCGGCGTGGACAATTCCGCTTGATACCATAAAAGCAATAAACAAAAGAGGCATGGTGAAAGAAACAAATTATCGTCCGTCAAGATTAAAGAAAATTAAAAACCGCTTAAATCAGATGAACAAAAAACAATATAAGGCGTTTTTGAAAATAGTCCAAGATGAAAACACGGATATCTCGGATTTAAGCGAAGAAGAAAAATCAGATGTTTTGGAAACGGCATATCAATATGTGCAATATCAATATATCGCAAAAAAATTGGAATTAAAAGATTATCGCAAAAAAAGCCTTAAAATCTTAAAAGAAAGAAACAAAAACAAAGCAGGACAAACTTTTGGCGACTTAAAAGACGGCAAAAATCCGAATTTTTCACACGATTCAAAACAGGTTGCGCTCTTTTTCGGAAAAAAGAACGGAAAGGCTTTTCAAGAATTTGCATTGCGTCCGGCGTATCACTCTTTAACAGACAATCCGTTCGGCTATTTAAACGGAGCCGGGATTAATTTTTTGCAGACCTATATCAGACATTATGATGCAAAAGATAAATATGTTTTAGAAAAATTGAGCATTCTCGAACTCGATTCGTTTTCACCGATTGACAGAGCTTTTGTTGCGCCGTCTTATCGAATAAAGCTTGATGAAATAAGAGATGAAAACCTGAAAACAAAAAAAGAAGGTTATGTTCTTCAAGGTGAAGTTTCGGGCGGGGGAACATTTGAGCTCGGCAAAAATTTATGGGGCTATGTTTTAAGCTCTGTTGACGGTGCCTACGGCGGATTTTTAAAAGATAATGCGTGGGCCGGTGTTTCGGGGGCGGTCGGTCTGCTTTTAAGTTTTGAAAAAATAGGCTTTCAGGCGGAGCTTAAAAAGACGCTTGCCACACAAAAGCACGCAAATGTTTTTAAACAGTCGGCGCTCGTGAATTATCATATTTTCAAAAATACGGACATAGAAGCGGTTTTTGAAAGAAAAACCTGTTCTTCAAAAAGCCGAACCGAAATAAAGGCGGGCTTAAAGCAATTTTTTTAAGAAAAAATAAACTGATAATAGATGAAGTCTTTTTCTTGCAAGACAAAAAAAAGAGGTTATGATTCTTTTATAAGAACCTTTAAAAAAGGAGAAAGATTTATGTTGAAAATTTTGCTTGCTTTATTGTTTTTGTTTGGCTCTTACGGCGTTTGGGCACAGGATGTCGACGCTCAAAGTCAAGACGCTGAAGTCTCAGAGCAGACCGAAGAAGAAAATCTTGAAGCCAGAGTTGAAGAGCTGACCTTAAATCTTGAATCACAGGTCGGGCGCTGGAGCTTAAGAGATGTTGAAACATTAAAGGAAGCAAATTTTGATTTTGCGCAAAAAGACGGGTTAAACAACCCGATTCTATATTATGCTTTAAGCCAAAATCCGGATATAGAGGTTATTAAAAAAATCATCGAATATGGTGCAGATGTTAATGCCGCGGCGCAAAACGGGATGTTGCCGATCAATGTTTGTACCTCAAAAGCAAATGAAATTCAGTTAAAATTGCTGATGATGAAAACAATGGGTTTTGATATGGGAGAACCCGAAGTTGAGGCAGAACTCGAAAAGCGTATTTTCTTTGAAATGAGCAAGATGACCGAACTTGCGGCTTTTTTAATTGACAACGGTGCGGATATAAACAAAGAAAGCCCGCTCGGAACGCCTTTAATGAATGCGGTTACAAACAAATGGAACACGGATATTGTGGCATTGCTTATAAAATACGGGGCAAAAATCAATAAAAAGGACAGAGACGGAAGGACAGCTTTGTTTTATGCCTTCTCAAGCGGAAATGATGACTTGGTGACGATGTTGATTAAAGCCGGCGCGGATACGGAAATAAAGGATAAAAACGGACAAACCTATTTAGAACTTGAACGTCCGAAATATGATTAAAAAATAAGCTGTTAAGGGATTCTTTACAAAAGAGGGTTACCCTCTCTTTAATATAACTATTTTTCAACAAATAAAAGGAAAACGATATGTTTAATATGAAGAAAATAAAAAATGCGGGAATGTTGGTTTTTACGTTTTTGGGCGTATGTCTGCAAAGCGCAAATGCCTCTGAAATCGATTTAAACGTTCCGGTGCTTTCACCATCGTTTAACATCTTCGGCCTTTCGATGACAGGTGTTGAAATTTTATCTGTCGGTCTTATGGTTTGTTTGATCGGTATGTTTTTCGGTTTAATCGAATTTTTGAGAATTAAAAAGATGCCGGCGCACAAAGCGATGCTTAAAGTTTCGGAAACAATTTATGAAACATGCAAAACATATATGAAACAACAGGCAAAGCTCTTATTTGTTTTGGAATGTTTCATTGGTGTTTGCATTTTCTATTATTTCTTTTATTTGAACAACACGCCGTTCAGCAAGGTTTTAAACATTTTGCTTTGGTCGGTTTTGGGTATTTTGGGTTCATATCTGGTTGCATGGTTTGGAATGCGTATTAACACATACGCTAACGCAAGAACATCATTTGCATCATTAAAGGGAAAGGCTTTTGATGTGATGAGTTTGCCGCTTCATTCGGGTATGTCTATCGGAGTGTTGCTCATTTGTGTTGAACTTTTGATGATGATTGTGATTTTGTTGTTTGTGCCGAGAGATTATGCCGGCGCATGCTTTATCGGTTTTGCAATCGGTGAATCTTTGGGTGCTTCGGCACTGCGTATTTGTGGCGGAATATTTACAAAAATCGCTGATATCGGCGCGGATTTGATGAAAATTATATTCAAAATTGACGAAGATGATGCAAGAAATCCGGGCGTTATTGCTGACTGCACGGGCGACAATGCCGGCGATTCGGTCGGCCCGACGGCAGATGGCTTTGAGACATATGGCGTGACGGGGGTGGCTTTAATCAGCTTCATTGTTTTAGGCGCCGGTATGTTTTGGAACGCAAACGGACAATTAACAATGATGAGAAACGGTGTTGATTTGCAGGCTCGCTTAATCACATGGATTTTCACAATGCGCGTTTTGATGATTTTAACTTCAATCGTTTCTTATCTGCTCAACAACGCATTTTCAAAATGGCGTTTCGGAAACAAAAAAGAATTTAACTTTGAAACACCGCTGACAACACTTGTGTGGTTTTCTTCCGTGATTTCGATTTTGGTCACTTTCGGGGTTTCGTATGTGATGCTTGACAGCAGAACGTTTGACGAGAACCTTTGGTGGAGATTGGCAACAATTATCAGCTGCGGAACATTTGCGGCGGCAATTATTCCGGAATTTACGAAAATCTTCACATCTTCAAAATCAAAGCACGTTGAAGAAGTTGTGAACGCAAGCCGTGAAGCAGGCGCTTCATTGAACATTATTTCAGGTATTGTTGCCGGAAACTTCTCGGGCTTTTGGCAAGGCTTGGTGATGGTCGCTTTAATGGCGGTTGCATATTTAACAGCCAGCACGGGCTTAGATGCATATATGGTTTATCCGACAGTGTTTGCGTTCGGTTTGGTGGCTTTCGGTATGCTCGGTATGGGACCTGTAACGATTGCGGTTGACAGCTATGGTCCGGTGACGGATAACGCACAGTCTGTTTTTGAGCTTTCTCAAATTGAACAAATCAAAGGCATTTCAAAAGAAATCGAAAAAGATTATGGTTTTGAGCCGAACTTCGAACTCGGAAAACATTTGTTGGAAGAAAACGATTCGGCAGGAAACACCTTCAAAGCAACGGCAAAACCTGTTTTAATCGGAACAGCCGTAATTGGTGCAACAACGATGATTTTCTCGATTATTTTGTTGTTGAACCTGTCGCTTAATTTGTTGGATCCGAATGTTTTGTTCGGTCTGATTTTGGGCGGTGCGGTGATTTATTGGTTTTCGGGAGCATCAATGCAAGCGGTTTCTGCCGGTGCATATAAAGCCGTAAACTACATCAAAAAACACATCAAACTTGACGGGAAAAAAGCAGCTTCGTTAAAAGATTCAAAAAATGTTGTTCGGATTTGCACGCTTTATGCGCAAAAAGGAATGTTCAACATCTTTATGGTCATCTTTTCATTCACGATTGCGTTTGCTTGCTTTGATGCAAATCTGTTTGCTAGTTATTTGATTTCGATTGCTGTTTTCGGGCTGTTTCAGGCGCTCTATATGGCAAATGCCGGCGGTGCTTGGGATAACGCCAAAAAGGTTGTTGAAGTTGACTTAAATGCAAAAGGAACAGATTTGCATGCGGCATCTGTTGTGGGCGACACCGTTGGCGATCCTTATAAAGATACGTCATCTGTTGCGTTAAACCCGATCATTAAATTTACGACATTGTTCGGACTTTTGGCTGTTGAAATGGCAGCGAAAGCACCGGCGTATGTTTCGTTCGGACTTGGTGTTGTGTTCTTTATGGTAGGTCTTGTTTTCGTATGGCGTTCCTTTTATGCAATGCGCATTGAGGCTGCAAACAAAGACTAAACAACAATATGAAAACCAAAGCCGGCATTTTTGCCGGCTTTTTTAATTGACTTTTTGATAAAAAAGAATAAGCTTAAAACTCAAAGAAAATTATTAATCTTAAAAAAATATATGCTTATGAAAGACATTGTTATTGCTATTATTTTCTTAGTGTTCGCGTTTGCAATAGGTGTGATGGTGTTTGCCGGAAACAAGGATTCCAAGAAAAATAAATTCTGATTTTATGGCAGCCGGTTCTATCCTTGCACTGATTGCCGGTTTGATAATGGGCGTGATGACGGGCATGACGATAGTTTACCTGATGCTTTGTCACAAAGACAAAAGGTTAGACTATCAGGGAAATGCAAAAATCATTGCCAAAACGACCGACGAAGAACACATGTTTATTGCCGAATATAAAAAAGGCGATAAAGTCTTAAACACGCTTTGTCAGATTGATGACCCGAAAGTAAAAGTCGGGGACGAGCTCGAAATTGTTGTTTGCGACATATGCAAAATGCCGCTCGGCTATTCAAGGCTCGAATATAACGAAAAATGCAAACATCTGGCAGAAAACAGGTTTTTCTAACGAAAACGGGTTGCAAGAAGCAACCCGTTTTTTAATTAAGCAATTTATTTGTGTCGTTTTTAATTTTTTCAATGCGAAGCGCATCGGCGCGGTTCGTGGCTTTTTTGTAAATTTGCAAAAGTCGTTCGCAAATATAAAGTTTGCCGCGGCATTTTTTCAAAAAAGAAATTTTTTCATCAGATATATATTTTAAGGCCTGTTCCAAAAAATAGGATTCTTCGGTTTTGTTTGACGAAGTGTTTGCTAAATTAAGAAACATATCGATTTTTAAGGCATCATCGAGATATCTGCCCAATTCTTTAGAAACGCTTCTTGCCGCACCTTCGTCGCCGAGGGCATCATAAATATCGCGCATCTTTTTTAAAACTTCAACCTGATCTTCGCCGTCTTTTGAAAATTCAAGCGCATTTTGATAAGACGAAAGAGCATTTTGAAAATTAAGTGTTTCAAAGTGATCAAAGTTTTTTTGCAAAAACAAATCGCCGATGTTCTTATATGTCCAAAACAAAACTTGATTGCGCTTGACGGATTGCTTTTCTAAGCAGCTTTTATGGCGGGCGCAAAAACGGATAACATTGTCATAGCCTAAAAGCTTGTCATCAATGTTTGAAAGGTTTTTTGAGGCTTCAAAAGCTTGGCGATATTTTTTGATTAAACCGGATTCGTTTCGATGAATGTGTCTTAAAACAGAACGCATATCGGTTCTACTCCGACGGGTGTAAGCACCAATTTTGTCTTTTCAAATCATAATCGTGATAATTGGTGCAATTTTCGCACAGACAGCCCTTGTTTAAGTGAATGCAATTACTCTTTTCAAATGCGCAAAACATCTTTTCATAGTGTGTTTTGTTTTGTAAAACACCTGTTGAACGCGTGTTTGTTTGCATAATATTTTTGATTTTGCAACCGGTTGTATAAGAAGGGCAATCAAGACAAATACATCTTGAAGCATTAAGTTCCGTTTTTTCAACTTTTCTTACCATGTTTCTCTCCTTTCGGAAAAGAGAAATAAACAAAAACTCAAAAAAAACAACAAAACTTTAGGATAAAAAAAAGCCCTTTGGAAAAAGGGCTGAAACAACAATAAAATAAAAACTAATCTTGTTTTTTGTTTTCTCTGTTCTTTTTAGCTTCGGCAAATTTGGCTTCAGCTTTTTCTTTACTCTTTTTTGCGGCTTCCAAACTCTTGTCTGCAAGCTCTTTAAGATCACCTTTCAAAGCGGGAAGTTTGTGAGCTGAGAAAATAAGCGCAACAAAGATAATGATAAGCAACCAACAAAACATCATTTTTCTCCTTTTTTTAGGTCAAATAAAACTTCTGTCGCGTCATAATTGACTGATTTTTCATCAAACAGATTAATCACAGAATAATAGTTTTCTTTCAAAGAATCAAGTTTTCTTTGAAACCTGTGCGTTTTTAAAACATCACGGATTTTTTCAAAACGTTCAAGAGATTTATCAGACAAATAACGTTTTGTTTGAACGGCCTCATAGAGCCCCTTTTCGTCACCGAAACAATAACAAACGGCATCTACGCCGGCGTCAAGAGAGGCATTAACACGTTCTGAAACAGTGCCTCTTAAAGCCTTCATTTCAAGAGCATCGGAAATAAGAAAGCCCTGATAACCGATAAGACCGCGGATAACGTCACGGATGCCTTTTTTCGAAAATGTAATCGGATTTTTGGAATCCAGCTCCGGAATAAGAATATGCGCCGTCATCGCCGAGGGGCAATCTTTATTTGAAATAAAGGGTGCAAAATCAGATTTTAAGTCAGAAAGCTTAAAGTTAATCACCGGCAAATGAAGATGGGGGTCAGAGGTGGCTCTGCCATGACCTGGGAGATGTTTGATGCACGGACATATGCCGTAGTGAGCATAAGTTTGCCACAGGATTCTGCCGTATTTTGAAACCGTTCGCGCGTCAGCTCCGAAAGAGCGCGATTTGAGAGCATTTGTGGTGTCTGGATAATCCAAATCAAGAACGGGGGCAAAATTAAAATTGGCACCGACCTCTCTCATGTCGGCACAAATCAGGCGGGCATGAGCCTTGATGATTTTTTCGTTATGCGTTTTTGAAAGAAGTTCTTGAGAGGCATAAGGCCTGCCGCCACACGACAAAAGCCGATTGACGCGTCCGCCTTCTTGGTCAAGCGCAATTAAAACATCATCTCGTCCGATAACTTCTTTGATGCTGTTCGTGAGATTTTTGACCTGTTCTTTTGTTTGAAGATTTCGCGAAAAAAGGGCAACACCCAAAGGATTCGACTTTTCTAAAAGAGCCTTTTCAAAATCTGTCAAAACAGTTGAAGAAACAGAAAGAATGCCGGCAAAAACAGGTTTCATTTTTCTTTAACCATACAGCTTCCGCCGCTTTGTTTGATTTTTGAGCAAAGCGATTCGGCGTCTGCCTTTGTTTGATATGAGCCGATTTTTAAACGATTTAAGCCATCTTCACCGGCTTCAATCCGATAAGGCAGATTCTCAAGAACGGAATATTGTTTAACAAGCTGCTTATAGCCCTTTTCAACAGCATCTTTTTTGGAAGAAGCCATCATTTGAACACTCCACTTGCCGTCATCTAAAGAAGGCGAAGGAAGAGGTTTTTCTTGGGTGCTCGGCTTTTGAACATCAGCAGCTTCTTTTGTTTCTTGTTTTTGAGTAAGAGGTTCGTTTGTTTTTAAAACTTTAACGTCAATAACCGGTAATTTTTCGGGAATTTTAACTTTTTCGGTCGCGCTGGTTTCGACGGCGGCAATCAATTCATCCATATTTTCAGGCGATTCATCGGTTAATCCGGAAGCGTTTGAGGGCGTTTCTTCTTGAGCGGTTATGGTCGGCATTTTGGGCGTTTCGGGTGCAGGCAATAAACTCTCAACCGTTGTGTCTAAGTCGTCGTTTTTTTCAACCAAAGCATAAACGGTTTTATCCTGATTTAAAATCTCCATACCGCCGGGTTCGCTCGGCTGAATCTTAACAGGCAAAATCGGACGGCGAATAATCGGAATTTCTTTGTTCGAATTAAAGCCGAAACGAGGCAAAAGCAAAAACCAGCTCACGAGTCCGGCTAAAATAATGCCAGCAATCGAACCGATAAAACCGTTGCGCGAACGCTCTAATTCACGGCGGCGCTGTTCAATGTCTTCTTGCATTTCTTGAGCGACTTTTTGCTTAAATTCGCTTAAATATTCTTCTTCTTTGGGATTATTAAACAGTTCTTTCATTTCAAAGCCTCATATTGTTTAAAAACAAACTAGCGCAAAAAACTTTATAATCATTTAATATCTGCCTTGAATTTATCAATTTTTTTATTAAACTGTGAGTTATGAAAGTTGTAACGTTAAATATCAATTCAATCAATGCGCGATTGCCTCTGCTGCTCAAATATATGGAAAGCACAAAGCCGGATATTGTTTTGCTTCAAGAGATAAAAACCGAATATAATTCTTTTCCGTTTTTTGAAATAAGGGCTTTGGGCTATGATGCAAAAGTTTTAGGTCAGAAAAGCTATAACGGGGTGGCGGTTATATCAAAAAAGCCGGTTAAGGTCTTAAACGAAAACCTGCCGAACTTTGAAGATGCTCAGGCAAGATATTTGGAAGTTTTGTATGATGATATAATCTTTTCAAGCGTTTATATGCCGAACGGAAATCCCTTAGGAAGCGAAAAATTTGAGTATAAGCTCAAGTTTATGGATGCCTTTTATGAACACGCAAAAAAGCTTTTAATTGAAAATGAAAAAGTTGTTTTCGGCGGTGATTTTAATGTGATTTTAAGCTCATCTGATGTTTATGACGAAGAAAGATTTAAAAATGATGCGCTTTGTGCCGAAGAAGTGCGCCGAAAATTAACGGCTTTGAAATATTTAGGCTGTTATGATTTATACAAAACATTGCGCCCAAAGGATTCGGGCTATACATATTGGGACTATGGCGCGACGGCTTTTGTTTCGGATTTCGGGCTGCGTATAGATTATTTTTTATGTTCGCCACTCATGGCACAAAAAGCAAAAAGCTGCGAAGTTGATAAAAGCTTGAGAAAAACTGAAAAGCCGTCTGACCACACGGCGCTTGTGGCCGTTTTTGAGGAATAAATGATGATAAAAAAAATAGCTGTTTTGATTTTTTGTGTTTTTGTTGCCTCAAATGCGCTTGCTCAAAAAGACGTTATCAACGAAGTTTTTTTCAAAATAAACGACGAATATGTCGGGAATATGAGCAACAAAGATATTACATTAAAAGGGCTGAGAGCCTTGCTCAATATTGATAAAGATCTGACCTTAAGAAGATCGCAAAACAAGGTGTTTTTATATTATAAAAATCAAAGAAGCAAAGAGTTTGATTTTCCTAAAGACGAAAAAGACATCAAAGCATGGGTTGATTTTAATAAAAACGTGATAAATGAGGCAATAAAAATCTCACCGCAGGTTGAAGTTCATGATTTTGAACTTGAGGACCGTTTTGCGCAAAAGGTTTTTGAGGATTTGGACGATTATTCGCACTATTTCGGTGCGTTTGATGACAAAGATGAAGACAAGCCCTTAAAAATCAGAAGACATTATGCCGCCCGTTTGGTTGATGACTTTTTGCTTATTCGCTTGACAAGGTTTCAAAAAGATACGGCAGAAAAAATCAGGGAAAGTGTCGGCGAATGTTCAAAATGCAAAGGGCTTATTTTGGATTTGAGAGGTAACGGCGGCGGTTTTATTGATCAGGCAATTAAAATTGCGGGGCTTTTTTTAGATGAGGGGATTGTAACCTATACGCAAGCCTCTGAAAACAGCGCACCGCAATATTATACGGCGCCTGCCGGCGATATACTTTCCAATAAGCCGATGGCGATTTTAATTGACGGCTCAACCGCGTCGGCCGCCGAAATTTTGGCAGCTTCGCTTTCCGAACAAAACAGAGCCGTCTTAATCGGCACAAAAACTTATGGCAAAGGAGCGGTTCAAGATGTTGAAAAAATAGGCTCGGATCGGGCAATAAGCGTGACCACCTCGTTTTTCTATACGCCATCGGGTTTGAATATTGATAAAAAAGGTTTAACGCCCTCTGTTTGTACGGGATTGTCCGAAGATTGCGACAAAGAAGACAGATTCAACAAAGAAGAAGACATTGAAAGAGCTGTTAAATATCTCAAAACGGGGATATAAAAAAACTTGTTGACAAAGACCTAAAAATATGTATATTACGCTCAAATGTTTTATCAATTTTAATAAAAGAGTATAAAAAATGGCAAAAGCAGTAAAAGTAAAAGTTAAGTTAGAGAGCAGTGCCGGAACAGGCACATTCTATTTGGCAGAGAAGAATCCGAGAACTCATCCGGAAAAATTGGTTTTGAAAAAATATGATAAAAAATCAAAAAAACACGAAGAGTTCGTTGAAAAGAAATTAAAGTAATTCTTCTTGAGCAAAAAAATAGAAAAGGCCTCTGACAAGAGGTCTTTTTTTTGTTCTATTTGTTGTTTTGTGCGAACGCCTTGTTGTATTCTTTTTTTAATTTTTCGAGCGAAACATTTGTATAGCGTTCGGTGGTTGAAAGAGATTCGTGCCCCAAAAGCTCCTGAATGGAACGTAAGTCACATCCCACATCTAAAAGTTGAGTGGCAAAGGAGTGACGGAGCGCGTGGGGTGTAACGCTTTCGGACAATCCCATATAAGCGCGTATTTTTTGCATTTGGCGCTGGATGATGCGAGCCGTTAAACGCTCGCCTCTGGCGCCGACAAACAACGGATCGCCCTCTTTAAGAGCGTAAGGAACAATTTTCAAATAAGCCTCAATGGCGTCAAACTCGGCAGGCAATATCGGCACAACGCGTTCTTTGTTGCCCTTTCCTTTAACAATAAGCGCTTTTTGGTCTTTTTTGATTTGTCCGACATTCAGGTTTAATGCTTCGGAAATTCGAAGTCCGGAGCCGTAAAGCAAAATCATGACGGCGCGGTCACGCAAACCCTGCCAATCGGATTTTGAGAAAAAGGGTGCCTGATCCAAAAGCTCAAAAGCATCATCAGCATCAATGGCTTTCGGCAGAGTTTTGGCTTTTTTGGGGTTAGAAACAAGACCGATGGATTCGTTTTTAATTGAATGTTTTTTATTAAGCCAGTTAAAAAAGTTTTTAATTGCGGACAATTCACGAGAAAGTGACGATTTTTCAATGTTTTTTGAAGCACGCGTGCTGATAAAGCGCCTGAAATCACGAACATCTAAAACCTCTAAGGCAGAAGGGGTGAGGTTTTCAAAAAAATTGATAAAAAAAGACAAATCGCGCAAATAAGCGTCCGCCGTATGCACACTGTAACGGCGCTCTTTTAAAAGCCAGTCTTTCCACTCGTCAATCAGAATTTTCAATTCCGGCGAAGCGTTAAATTTAATTGCGTTTTTCATAATATCTATGATAGAAAAAATAAGTTAATTTTTGTTTGAAATGTAAAAAAAGAACCGTTTGGTGCTTTTTTTTATTGGCGCGCTCTTAAGCGATTATTCAAAAACCTGACGGTTTTTTCAAGACCTCAACCTTTACCGCCAAAGCCGGCAAAGATTTCGGTTCCGAAAGGCGTTCTTCTCGCACGGCGATCGGTCAATATAAAAAGACCACCTTAATGGTGGTCTTTTTGTATTGGCGCGCTCTGGGCGATTCGAACGCCCGACCCACAGCTTAGAAGGCTGTTGCTCTATCCGGCTGAGCTAAGAGCGCAAATAAAATCAAACATTCTTTTTTCATATTTTGCGCCCTTTGTCAATAACTATTTTTATATATAATCTTGAATAAAAGCCAAAAGCTCATTGTTGGTTTGAGGTAATTTTTGAAATTCAAGCCTTGAAATGATTCCTTTCATGCCTTTGAT
>CAJOLB010000006.1 GCA_905235385.1 uncultured Alphaproteobacteria bacterium
ATATCAAACGTCACTTCAATTTGCGGCATACCGCGCGGTGCAGGCGGAATACCGACCAAATCAAATTGACCTAAGAGCTTGTTGTGAGCGGCAATTTCACGTTCGCCTTGGAACACACGGATCGTCACAGCCGTTTGCCCGTCTTCAGCCGTTGAAAACACTTGAGATTTGCGTGTCGGAATCGTCGTGTTGCGGTCAATAAGGCGTGTAAACACACCGCCCAATGTTTCAATACCGAGTGATAACGGCGTTACATCAAGAAGCAAAACATCTTTGACATCACCCATCAACACACCGCCTTGAATAGCCGCACCGACGGCCACAACCTCATCAGGGTTAACGCCTTTATGCGGTTCTTTACCGAAAATTTCTTTCACTTTTTCTTGAACCTTCGGCATACGTGTCATACCGCCGACCAAAATCACTTCGCTGATTTCACTTGCCGACAAACCGGCATCTTTCAAAGCTTTTTTGCAAGGTTCAACCGTTTTATCAATCAAATCATCGACGAGCGATTCAAGTTTTGCACGCGTCAATTTAATATTAAGGTGTTTCGGACCTGTTGCATCAGCTGTAATAAACGGCAGGTTGACATCTGTTTGTGTCGCAGATGAAAGTTCGATTTTAGCTTTTTCTGCGGCTTCTTTCAAACGTTGCAATGCAAGCCTGTCATTTTTAAGGTCAATACCTGATTCTTTTTTGAATTCTTCGGCGAGGAAGTTAACGATTCTTTGGTCAAAGTCTTCACCGCCCAAGAATGTATCACCGTTTGTTGACTTAACTTCAAACACACCGTCGCCGATTTCCAAAATAGAAATATCAAACGTACCACCGCCAAGGTCATAAACCGCGATTGTACCGCTTGCCTTTTTATCCATACCATAAGCAAGCGCAGCAGCCGTCGGTTCGTTGATAATACGCAAAACATCCAAACCTGCAATTTTGCCGGCATCTTTTGTGGCCTGACGTTGAGAGTCATTAAAATATGCCGGAACAGTAATAACCGCTTTTTCAATCGTTTCACCGAGATAACTTTCGGCATATTCCTTAATTTTTTGCAAAACGATAGCTGAAACTTGAGACGGAGCATATTTTTGACCTTTAACTTCAACCCAAGCATCACCATTATCACCTGAAACAATTTTAAAAGGCGCTGTGGCTTTGTCTTTTTGCACTTCGGCAGAATCAAAACGACGCCCGATTAAACGCTTAATCGCAAACAACGTGTTTTCAGGATTTGTCACGGCCTGACGTTTTGCGGCCGCACCGACTAAACGCTCGTTGTCCGTAAACGCTACCATTGAAGGCGTTGTACGCGCACCCTCGGAGTTTTCCAAAACCTTTGCATCTTTGCCTTCCATAACAGCAAAGCAGGAGTTTGTCGTGCCAAGGTCAATACCAATAACTTTATTGCTCATATTATAACTTCCTTTTTATATTAAAAATCTTTTTCTAAAAGCTTATATAGGAAGCCGATTTTTTTCATGCAAGAGGCAAGAAAATTTTTTTTGATTTTTTTATCATTGACAAGAACGGGTAAAAATTATAATAGATAAATAATTTTATATATCTTTTAATAATGAGAATATCTTAAATGTTGTTAAAAAAAATATCTTTTCTCACTTTTGCCGTAATACTCTTTACCATTCAAATGATGACACAACCGGCTTTTGCCGAAACAAAAGATCTGCGCATTATTGCAACCAGCGATCTTCACGGAAAATTCTTTCCTTATAACTATATTTGGAATGCCGAAGACCCATCAGGCAGCGTAACACAACTTGCTACCTTGATTTCGCAATACCGCACTCCGGATACTCTGCTCATAGATGTTGGCGACACCATGCAAAACAACTTTGCTGAAATTTTTGTAAACGACAAAGACATACACCCTATGATACTGGCGCTCAATGCCTTAAAATACGACATATGGGTTACCGGAAATCATGATTATGATTATGGTTTGGACATACTTAAAAAAAGCATGTCCGATATTCAAGCTAAAGTGCTGGTTGGAAATGTATATGATCAAAACGGAAAACCAATTGCCGACGGGTATGTTATCAAAGATATTGGCGGCGTGCGTATTGCGGTCATCGGAATGCTTACCCCAAATGCCGCCAAATTAGATAATCATTCCGAAGAGCTTGAAAAGTGTATGATCACAAACCCTTTAGAAGAAACACAAAAAATAATCAAAAAAATTCAAGGAAAATATGACGTCCTCATCGGTGCATACCATATGGGTATTCATAACGAATACGGCGTTGTAAACTCAAGTGTTGCAGATATCCTCGAAGCCTGTCCGGAATTTGACGTGATGATTTCATCTCATGAGCATACACTCATTCCCTCAAAAGACATCAACGGTGTATTGGTTGTTCAAAATAAAGGATGGGCAAAAACCGTATCTATTATCAATATTAAGATGGAAAAAACAAAAACAGGCTGGAAAATTGCTGAAAAAAATGCCGGAAGCCTTGATGTCGGAAAATATAAACCAGATCTAAAATTCACTAAACTTCTTACTCCTTATCACAAACGCGCCCGCGCTTATATCGAAAAGTGATACGTTGGCTCGTTAAGTTTTTAACCAATGATTATATTGCTTTAATTTTAAGAGAAGCTATATCGTTCATGTCAATAACAAAAAAGGAGAAATGAAAATGGCATGTAAATGTCCCTCATCTAAATCAAGCACCTCAAAAAGTGCAAAAGAAGAAAATAAATCTTCTTCAAAAACAACAAAATCTTCTAAATAAAAAACACACCGCCAAAACTCAAGGCGGTTTTTTTTATTAATATTGTAAAAATTTAATTGCAAAACATCTTAATTTTTCTCATAATTATCATATGAATATCGTATATGCCATAGATAAAAACGTTTATAAACTTGCATTGGTTTCTGTTTCAAGCCTGCTTGAAAACAACAAAAATGAAAAGATAACCATTTACTTGCTCTATCAAAAAATATCGCCTTTCATATTCAAAAAATTCGAAAGCCTGCAAAAAATCAGAGCATTCAATCTTAAAAAGATTAAAGTCGATATATCACATTTTAAGGGTCTACCCTTTCTTCCGCTCACGGTAGAAACATGGTTCAGATTAGAATTGGCTGAATTACTGCCAAATGAAGACAGAACCTTATATTTAGACTGCGACACCATGATCTGCTCAAGCTTGTCAGAAATCTATAACAGACCGATGGACGATAATGACGTTATGGTCAGATATGAGAACAACCTTTTTGCAAAAGAATATTTAACCTTAAAGAGCAAAACATACTTCAATGCCGGCGTCATGCTTTGCAACTTAAAAGCATGGCGCGAACATAATTTAAGCAAAAAATTATTTGAAATTGCTTATAGATATAAGGGAAAGCTCAAATATAACGATCAGGATGTGTTCAATATTGTATGCGATTCCTCAAAAATTTTATTCAACCCCGGAGATGTGTTTTTAACATACCATCCCGATAATGCCGAAAATCACACAATTGTTCACTTTATCGGTCCCAAACCGAACACCATCGAGTGCGTAAACAAAAAATATCAACAAGAATGGTGGAACTACGCAAGGAAAACACCTTGTTACAAAAGCTTGAAACATGAATATTTTATGAGCATGTTGAAACTATTTTTAAATAGGCTTTACTCCATTTCTAAAATAGAAAACAAAACAATTATACGCATTTTAGGCATAAAAATATGCATTAAACGAAAATAACTATAAGAAAAAACAGACTTATTAAGAACAAAAGTAAAAAAAATAAAAAAAGTTCTTGCATTTAAATAAATTTTATTTTATCTATTTGCTTACCAAAAGAGATTGGGGCGTCGCCAAGTGGTAAGGCATCGGCTTTTGGTGCCGACATTCGTAGGTTCGAATCCTGCCGCCCCAGCCAATAAAAGAGCCGCCTTTATGGCGGTTTTTTTATTGGCTAAGATGACGGATTTGAAGCTGCGGGAAAGTAGGTTCGGAGTCAAGCGAAAGGCGGGCGTGAGAACGCCGATCGGCTGAAAGCCGATGAGCGCAGACCGAGCAAGCATTGCAAAGCAATGCCGCGCTCCATCCTGCCCCTACCCCAGACAATCTTCGAACTTTTTAAAATGAGAATCTAACACATTCAATGAGTTAGAAAGTTTGAATTTAAAATATACTAGTGAGATATATTAATTTTACTTACAATTAATTATTGATTTTTTACTGAATATATGCTTAAAAATATGTAGCATAATTTAATTATGAGGTAAAAACAATGAAATATCTTTTAATTTTAAGCTTATTTTTTATCCCTAATGCTTATGCTTGGGATGGTTATGATGATAATGGGCATAGCATCGAAATAGAACAAGGAAACTTAGTTCGAGAAGGTGAAGATATTGAAGTATACAATTATGATGATGGTGAATATAAAGATGTTACGGTTGAAAGTATTACTTCTTATGGTAGCTCTGTGGAAATTGAAGCGTATGATTACGATTCCGGTGAATATGTAACATATGAAATGGATAAATATTAGGTTTTTCGAAATGAGAAAAATACTCTTTTTACTGCTTTTAATGATAGGTTTGCCTGTGCTAGCCGCTGATAATACTATTGTTGTTCTAAATACAAACAGAATGATATATCATAATGTAAATTGTCAATGGGCACATAAATGCACAAAAAATTGCATCAACGTAACCAAACAAGAAGCCATTGAATCCGGTGCACGCCCTTGCAAGGTTTGTGGAGGTTAAAACATGTTTTCTAATCTTCAAACTAATTTTAGAAAGAAGATAAGAAAATCAAAGAGTTATGGATTTATATCAATTTTTAATAACTAAATTGGATAATAATTTTACTGTTTAACAACTTCCTTTGTTTTTGCTATGACAGCATCTTTCCAATCAACGACATTTTTTATGACCTTCTTTTCAATCGCTCGGATGTACGCCTCCATTAGATTATAATTTATTTTACCGTTTTCATTGCTTGGTAAACTGATATTCATTAAATATCTATTGGGATTATGATAAAAAAATAATTGCTTTTGTTCTTCATATAAGGTAGAGATTAAATATATCTTCACTTTAGGAATAAAAACTATGCTGTATAAAGAACTAATAGACTTTGCTCGCCCTCGATTGGAAGAATTTTTCAAAAATATTAAAACTTTTGATAATCAATTTACGTATGATAATTCATCTGAGAAGTATTACGACCTTATGTATACTCAGAATAGTTATGATAAAATACGCACCGTAAAAGAATTGAAGCAAGAAATTCCAGAATTACAAGCCCAATGCAAACAGTGTGGCAATTTCTTTATGAATCAGAGAAATAACAGTATTCCAAAGTACGATATAATAATGGGACAACAATTTGAAAACATCTTAATCGATTTTTTGCAATATAAATTCAAATTCAACGTTGTACATGGTGATAAAAGCGATAAGAGATACCCAGACTGTATGATATTAAGTGGTGACAAAGGTATTGTGGCATATTTTGAAGTAAAATATCATGCTGCTCCATTTATTTGTGCTATAAATAAAATAAATCGATATTGTTATGAAGGTAGTGCTACGTTAGATTACCAGAAAACAATCAAGCAATTAGAAATAATTGATTCCGATATAGAAAGACCTGTCTTTTATATTCATTGGATTGATTATCCTTGTTTGAAAGGAATTTTCTTTGAAACATCAGAACAAATTAAAAATTACATATATGATTCTGATAATTTGTTTGAAAGAAAAGAAAGAGAAGGAGATGCTATGAAATCTCCAAAATCTGTTTATTTGAGAAAAATATACTCGCCTCTCTTATACATGGGAACTTTTGAGGAATTTATTGATAAAATTCAACATTTAATAAAGGGGGTATAATGAATAATATAACTATACATAATAAAACATTACCTATTCCCTCGTTTTTCCAGGTATTTAACTATGGTGGTGGCGCTGGTGATAAGACCAGAGAACTTGTGTATGCACGTTTATCAGGAGATACTCCAGCATTATTGAATTATTATTACATCAATAATGAGTATACCCATTTATTTCAGAGTTCTTATTTCAATAACATATTGTCTTTTAATAAAATTGGCGATGCGTTAAATTATGTAACAGAGCAGATAATCACTAAGGATTGCTGTTTCTACAAAGAAAGCAATATTAAACCTTACGATTTCAATCAGAAGGTTATTCTATTGGATTCTGGTTCAAGTAATATCGTTAAATATGTTGCAAAAGACTGTAATTATGATATAGAAAAATTCAAAATTAAAATTATTGAGCACGCTATAAATTATTACAATTTTGCCAATAAATTAAAAGTTGATATGGTTGTTGCTTTTGATTTAGGTGGAAAATATACATTTAAGGACGACGAAGCTAACAACATCGAACTTCAAAACTTTTATCGTCAATTAAACAAAAAAGAGATAAACCATCTATTACTTGAAGAAACGATAAAATATTTAAAACAAAACCAAGGATTTTATCCTTATGTTTTGGCAACGGTTCACGGTGATACACCTCATAATTACGGAAATTACACAAAAGAAATCTTAAAACTAGAGAATAGTTTTAATTATCAATTTTTCGGCTTTGCTTTAGGTGGTATTGCCAGTTCAAAAAATATAGATTCATCTTGGTATGACGGGATAAAATTACCTAAAAATAAAAAAGCAAAAGATGCTACTTTACCTGCTAGAGCAATAAATATTGTGCGTAGAATTGTTGGAAACAGATACATGCACGCTTTAGGCTGTGGAGGTTATCCTAATATACCAATGAATTACTATTGCGGAGCAAGTTCTTTTGATGCAGCATCTCCCGCAAGGCGGGTTGGTGACGGCAATGGACTGTCAACATCTTACATATTTTCACCCAGAGCGGCTATACCTCCCAAAGCTAAATTCAGTAAATACTTTGTCGGTGGCTATAATGTAGATAACAGTATGAGAAAAGAAAATTTTGATTATATTTCATTATATGATATTGATAATAACCTACCTTTATGCGGGTGTGATGCGTGCAATCAGATTAAGGATATTACTGAATTAAAGCTCTTATACTCACAACAAGCAAATAATGCTGAATCTTTTTATTATGCAAAACAACTTATGAATATACACGCTATTTTGCAACATAAAAAGCTATGTCAGGTTGTATCTTCATATAACACAATGAAAGATTTTTGTAATAATTACTCAAATGAGCTGAATCGTGCTTTATTATTTATATATAACCAAATAGTTAGCACCTAAACTTTTTTTGTGATTATATAACTATTTTTTTCTTGACCCTTATGATTTTTTGGTATATCATAACTTGCTATTAAGGAATATTTTATTGAGGACACTATGAAAACGGATATTATTTATTGTAAATCAAGTGAAACCATGACAGAAATAGAAGATGAATCTGTTGATTTAGTTGTTACTTCGCCACCATATAACATTGGCATAAAGTACGGCAACAAAACAGCCAAAGGTTCTGTTGTTGAAAGTAAATCAATAAAATATCAAGATAATTTACCAGAAAATAAATATAGAAAACTTCTCAAAACAGTTTTTTCTGAATGTAAGCGTGTTCTAAAAAAAGATGGTTCTATATGGATTAATATAAAAAATAGATATATCAATGAATGTATTGTTCCTCCATTTTGGATTCAAGATTACTTCAAAGATATGTATTTGAAAAATCTGATAATATGGAATTTTGATTGGGGCGGTTCAACAAATCGCAGATTTTCACCTAGATATGAGTTTGTATTTTGGTATACTAAGGCCAAAGATAAATACAATTTTGACTTAGATGCTGTTAAAATTCCAGCTTTAAATTATAGACCAGATAGATATAAGTCACAATTGAAAAACCCAAGTGATGTATGGAAAATACCAATGATTTCTGGTAATTTCTTGGAACGTACAGGACATCCAGCACAATTTCCAGAAAAACTAATTGATAGGATAATAAAAGCTGGTGCTAAACCTGGAAGTATAATTTTGGATCCTTTTATGGGAAGTGGGACGACAGCGGTAGTAGCTAAGAAAAATGGTTGTAATTTTATTGGTTATGAAATAGAACAAACCTATGTTGACATGGCAAATAAAAGATTAAGAGGTATGCGTTGATAATAGATGATAATTTACATATCGAGTTTGGAGATTGTCGAGTACTGCTAAAAAATGTTGAAACAAGCAGTATTACTACTATTATAACCTCTCCTCCATACAATATAGGCAAGAAATATGGCAAATACCAGGATAATATAGACCTAGATGAATGGCTCCAATTAATAGAGGATGTTTCGGAAGAAGCTTTTAGGGTTTTAAAACCAAATGGAAGTTTTTTTCTTAACTTATCTCCTATTCCCTACGGCAAGGATAAAGAGATATTGCCTTTGCCATATTTAGGTTACGATGCTTTACATAAAAAAGGATTCAAAATTCGAAACATTATTACGTGGACATTTAATAATATGCAAAACTGCATCAACCGGCTATCTGGTCGATATGAAAATATTATTTGGGCTGTAAAAGATTTAGAAAATTATGTTTTTAATTTAGATGATATTCGAATTCCATATATAACCCAAAATGACAAACGATTAGAAGGTGGTAAAGGACGCAATCCAACCGATGTATGGTACTTCAATAGAGTAAATAATATGACTAAAATGTCGCTTGGGTTAAAACATCCAACCATATACCCTATCGAAATGATTGAGCGCATAATTAAGATGTCCTCCGATAAAAATGATGTGATACTTGATCCATTTTTAGGTAGTGGAACAACGGCTGTGGCTGCATTAAAATTAGGAAGAAAAGCTGTTGGGTTTGAACTTGATGCTTCATATGAGGCGGAAATCAAGAAAAGACTACTCCACGAATGTTGTCAAGGACAACAATTAGAGATGTTTTAACATTACGCAACTTCTTCTAAAGTTATAGGATCTATTTTATATCAAAATCAAAATTGCTTATACAGGGTAGAAAAATCAACTTCTGTTATCAAAAAATAAAAGTTAATAATGAGCTTCTAATTTTGCAGTACATTCTGTAAATTGAGGATTTTCTTTAATTATATTTAGCGCATAATTAAAACAATTATGCTTTGCAATTAAGTATCTACTAGAATAGCATAGTTGCAGATAATTGAAAAAATCTGTAACACCCTTTTGATATATACATCCACCTGTTTCCATAGTTGTATAAGTTTCATATAAATAATTCTGGCAATTAGACTGAGCATTGTATGGTGGCACCAAAGTTTTACAATGATATGCTAAAATTATGTGAGAAGATAATGGCATATAAATTTCTATACCAGGTACAAGAATTCCAATATTACCATAAGGTCCGTAATGTTTTTTATTATGCAAAACAACAGGAGAATCAGAAACATATAAATTATCATCTATGGTATCAATTAAAAATATGTTTTTTGTATAAAATAATATATTTGCAAAAGTTATAGTTTCTTCTCCTAAAAATTTTAAGCTCATAAACTTGGCTGAAATATCAAAATTATTTCCAATATTATCTTCTACCCAATCTTTATACGAAACAGTGCTTTGTAATCCAGCATCATAAAACTGTTTTACTTTATTGGCAGTGGATTCCATAATTGTTTTTAAATCATTACGAAAATGTGAGGTTCTTAGCATTTGTAATGATATGAATATACATAACATAAATCTTTCTTTATCGCTAAGTATTGTTACGTTTTTATTTGACAATATCTTTTTTACAATTTCCCCCGTTTTAGTTTCTATTTCTGTAATTGCTTTATCACAAGATAAATAAATATCTTTGGGAATTTCACCAAATTTACGCTCTAATAGTCCTTTTATTTTAGATTGATTTTCACACAACTCCTCCAGAGATAAATTGTAAAAATTATCTTGAGAACAAACACTTTTTATACTTTTTTTTTCAATACGTCCCGTTTTTTTATCATATCTATAAACCACTTTATGCTCTGAAAAGTTTTTTAGTAAAAATTGTGGAACGTAATGTTGATTTGAACCCATTGAAATTTTATCCTTGTATTATAGTCACTACTCTTATTTATAATTTAGTGTATTGGATATGTAATCGCAAGTATTCGACCGATTTAAATCCAACCCCGGGTTCTTAACAACCAGAAGTTAGCCTGTTCAAAAATCAAAATTTTATCTCGCAAACTGCAAGCTCACTCCAGCCAATAAAAGAGCCGCCTTTATGGCGGCTTTTTTTTGTGATATCATTTTAAAAATACATTTTAACAGTATTACCCTCTGCCTCGCATGTCCCTCCGCCGTTTATTTCCACACGATTGACAGCAGCTTCATTATTTCTGCAGACTTGGCACAACCGTGCATTTAAATGATTAAATTCAAGCACGGTTTCATAACCTTGGCTTGAGATATTCCAGTCAATCCCTTGAAAGCCGTTAAAAGAAACCACCGATCTATCAATCTGCATGTTCTGCCCATTCATCTGAATATCTGTAATCAAACGGATCAAATCATCTTGAAAACGCAAGTTGTTTAAGGCGCCCTGCCCTTTGGCAATCATTTGTGCATCATTTACCCCCATCGCACCACCGATTGCAAGAGTCCCTAACGCATCTGCCATTTGTGCACTTGCCACATTTACTGTCAAAAAAATTGAAAGTATTGTTAAAACTATTTTTTTCATATCAAATTCCTCAGTTGTTATTTTCTTCTGTTTTTAACACATCAGAAAACTTTTTTCAATATCAATCTCTATGTTTTCCTGCCCTATGCGCTCAGTCTTTTTGAGCCGGACTTTTGGGCTTGATAACCTTAACATGATTACCCCATGTATATAAAAACCAATCCATTTCCATTTTTCCGCCGGCTTTGAATTTAACGGTTAGTGTTCCGTCCGGATTTTCAATCAGCTTTTGTTTAGGGTGAAAGACAAAGTTTTTCGCCTCCTCTGCCACTTCGTCATCAAAAAGCCACTCGACTTCAAAAGGCTCTTCATGAAACGCGCCGAAAGATTCTTCCGCATATTTTTGCAAATCAAATTCCGAACTGTCAAAAACATCAGGCAAAAGCTCAACATTTTTGATGTGTTGTAACGAAAAATTATGCGCCTTGCCGTTGTCAAAACCGTCATTATGTTTTGCAACCAAATAGTGATCTCTCTGTCCATATAAAAAACCGTATGGCACAAGTTTATAAACATGAGCCTTTGCAGAGCCTTTGGCTTGATATAACATTTTGATATGATGACAAGAAAGAATAGCTTGACGCAATGTATTCAAAATCTCTTTATTAAGTTCGATGCGCGGCCCGGGGCGCAAAACCAACCCCTCTGCCTTCATCAGCTCATCTGCATCAACCTCGATTTTATTCTTCTGCTCGGGCTTTAAAAGGTTGCGCAGCTTGATTTCAACTCTTGACAATGTGTCGGCCTTTTCTTTCAAATTGCTCTGCTTTAAGCTATCAATCGCAGTTTTAAAAACAGCTAATTCTTCAGCGGAAAAAGAAATAAAACTGTTTAAACTTCGCTGAGAAATCCGCCAACGTTTTGTACGCTCGCCTGTTTCAACTTCTTCCATTTGCGGAAAATATTTTAACAACGCGTTTCTCATACGTTCGGCGGTTCGGCGCGAAACATTATACTTTTGTGCAATATCTTCAAGAGAAATCCCCTCGCTTGATTCTTGCATAACAAGAGCCAAATCAAAAAGGTCATACATTTTTTCATAATTTGCCATATCACACCTCTGCTTAATCTCTAAGTTGTTTATCCGCCATATTCTGTCGTATTAAAAATATATAATAAAATTTAATAAATGGTGTATAGAATAAAGAAAAATGAATAAAAGGGTTATCAAAATGTATCTGTCAAAATCTGATTATCTGATGGGGCTTAATTGTGTCAAAGCTTTGTGGCTCAAAAAAAATCGCAAAGAAATAATGCCGGAATACGATGAGGCAACACTTGCCTCTTTTAATATCGGCAATCAGGTGCAAGATTTGGCTCGCGGTTTTTACAAAGACGGAATTATGGTTGAAGCTGAAAGTTGGGATGTTGAAAACGGCTCACTATTAACAAAAGAATTGAGCCTAAAACATAATGTCCTTTTTGAGGCTTTTGCAAAACTGTCAAACGGCTGTTTTTGCCGAATTGATATTTTAGCTAAAAACAGCAATGCATGGGATATGATTGAAATTAAATCGTCAACCGGTGTTAAAGATTATTACCTTGATGACTTAGCTTTTCAAAAATATGTTTTTGAAAACGCCGGTTATCCGATTAAACGTTGCAAAGTATTGCACCTTAACAGTAATTATGTTCGCCACGGAAAACTTGATATTAAAAAGTTGTTTGCTGAAGATGACGTAACGGAAGCCGTCATTCAGAGGCAATCTGAAGTTGAAATGTATGTCAAAGGTATGCTCTCATACCAATCCATGCCCGACGAACCGGAAGTTAAACTTCATTGTGGCTGTTCTGACTGCCCTTTTTACGGTTATTGCGGGAAAGATGTGCCAGAATATTCAATATTTAACTTGCTTCACGCAGCTAAGGCAGATGAATTTTATAACACTACAAATTCGTGCGATATTCATGATTTGCCCTTAGCTTATTGCACAACCGATAAGCAGTTGATAGATCGAGACTGCTTTTTAAATAATAAGATCCATGTTGAAAAAGAAAATATCAAGGAATGGCTACGAGGCCTAAAGTACCCGCTCTATTATCTTGATTATGAAACGGTTATGCCTGCAATCCCGATGTTTGATAACACATCGCCATATTCGCAAGTTCCGTTCCAATTTTCTTTACATATTCAAAAAACACCTCAAGGAGAATTGGAGCATATTGAGTTTTTACACCAAGAGCGTTCTGACCCGCGGCGTTTCCTTGCCGAAGCATTGGTAAAAAGTTGCGGAAAAAAAGGTTCCGTTGTGGTATATAACCAACAATTTGAAAAAACACGCAACAAAGAATTAGCTGATTTATTTCCCGATTTAAAAGCTGATATTTTAGCCATCAATGAACGTGTGGTTGATCAGTTAGTACCTTTCAGAAATCGTTATTTATATAGCCCGAAACAAAAAAGTTCTGCTTCGATTAAATATGTATTGCCGGCATTTTCTGATTTGTCATATAAAGGAATGGATATTGCAAACGGCGGTGATGCCATGAGCAAATATTTAGCATTTTTAGAAGGCTTTCAAACAGCAGATGAAAGCAAAAAAATGTTTGATGATTTGCTCAAATATTGTGGACAAGATACCTTTGCCATGGTGGTTTTAATGGACGTTTTGTATAAGTGGGCTGAAAAGTAACTACATACCGACAAATGTCAGACATTCCTGTCTGCTGTCATTGTGATCTATCTGCCAACAATAACTGGAATCTTTTTTGACTATGGCTAAGCAATAGTTTCTTTGATTGTTATTAGCGATTTGCCAACAATAGCTATCACTTTTTTGAGAAACAGCCAGACAAAAATTGCGCCGATCAATATCAGATATTTGCCAACAGTCAGCATATGCTAAGGTGGGGAGCAAATAAACCGCCAAAATACAAATAAGCTTTTTCATAATATAATCTCCTGAAATCTACCATAGGTCACAAAAGCAAATTTTGCAATCAATTAATTTTTATATTATACGACACATTTTGTCGCACTGGCATTTTATATATAAAATGTAATCAAACGAAAGGAATTGCAATGCGAAGAAGATCTTTAAAAACCATATCAACATCAACCAAAAGCAACTTTGAAAAAAAACAAATGTTTGCCTATCTCGAAGCATTTTTATCAAAAAAAGCAAACATTAAAAACTTTTTGGAAAAAATTGCAGAGTGGTATGATGATTATGGTTCAAAACAAATAAAATGTATATTAATGAGCAGTGAAGAACTTGAAAAATATGATGATTTTAAGACCTTCTCAAAAAAGAAACCTCATGATGCCATAAAAAGGACGGATATTCTTTATCAAAAAATCTGTTCTGAAATAATCACAATCAAGTCAATCTCAACAAGTCCGTTACAGCAAAAAATTGAAAACGTTTCCAAGTTAATAAAATTGTCTGACATCGAAAAAGACATATTAGGCTATTATGTGCGCCTAAAATTTAATGCTGATGTCGAAAACCTAAAAAACACATTATTGGGACATTGTAATGATTCCAAAACATCAAGCTCTTTATTTTTGAAATATTCCGAAAATCAGATCGATAATTATTTAAATCCGAGTGACAAACTCATTTCTTGCGGGCTGCTTGATATGGAATATGACGGAGATATCAGATTAAGCCCGAACGGATCACAGCTTTTTTCTCAAAAATTTAAGAATGTAAAAGATCTGAAAAAAATAATCTTAGGTGCACAACTGATGCCCACACTCCTTTGGAAAGATTTCAAAGATATTGCCGACAAAGATTATTGCTCAAAACTCTTAAAAAAGAGTGTCACTTCAAATTGTCAAGGGATAAATATTTTATTTTACGGCGAGCCGGGTACGGGCAAAACAGAATTTGCAAAAACATTATCTCATAAGGCCGGTGTTGAGTTATATGCAATCGGTGAAAAATACGACGACAAAGGCCGTATGGAATGCTTGAACATGGCACAAAACACCATTCACAAATCAGATAAAGTCTGTTTTTTAATTGATGAAGCAGATGATTTAATATGTGAAAAGAAAATTCATATCAACCGCGTTTTAGAAAACAACACAACCCCTTGCATATGGATTGTTAATTCTATTCGTTATTGGGACAAGGCTTATCTTCGCCGCTTTACTTATGCCATAGAATTCAAAAAACCATGTTTAGAAACCAGAACAGAAATCATCAAAAAATCGCTGAACCGATATAACATTAAAATCGACAACAAAAAAGCCGAAGAACTGGCAAAAGAATATAGTTTAACCCCATCGTTTATTGCAAGCGCCGCAAAAACGGCTCAAATTATAAAAGGGGGTATAAAAGAGGTATGTCAAAATCTTGATGCAATGGAAAAAGCCTATAACAACGGCATGGAAAAACCCAAAAAAACAGAAAAGAAAAAGGATGAAAAAAAGCCGATGGATTTCAATGTTGCCTTGCTCAATACCGATACGGATTTGGCAAAATTAGCAGAACAAATTAAAGCGCTTAAAAGAAACAAGTTTTCACTTTGTTTATACGGCGTTTCAGGCACCGGAAAATCAGCTTATGCCGAATATCTCGCCGAACAATTAAAAATACCTGTCGTAAAAAAACGCTGTTCTGATTTGCTCTCTAAATGGTTTGGCGAAACGGAACAAAATATCGCCCATGCATTTAATGAGGCTAAAGACAAACGTGCTTTATTGATTTTTGATGAAGCAGACAGCTTTTTATATACCAGAGAAGGTTCAACGCATTCTTGGGAGGTAACGCAGGTCAATGAAATGTTGACTCAGATGGAAAAGCATGAATTTCCGTTTGTTTGTACCACAAACTTAATGGATAATTTAGACAAGGCTTGTTTGCGCCGTTTTACCTTCAAGGTGGAATATAAATATATGACACCTGAACAAAACGCACTTGCCTTTGAGCATTTTTTTAACATCAAAGACGTTGACTTATCTCACCTCACCACACTTGCGCCCGGAGATTTTGTTGTGGTCAAAGAAAAGGCGGAAATCATGGGCTATATGGAGAATAAAGACGAGCTGATTAAAATGCTTGAAATGGAACAACGGCAGAAAACACCGATTGAAAAGACACATCATATCGGTTTTCTATAAATGAAATTTTAAGATATTTATGATAATAAAACAGGAGACTAAAATGGAAGACCTACCTGAGCGACAAAAATTAGCCAAAGCCAGAATGGAGGGTGTGCAAGCTATCTGCACCTCAGTAAGCATTGACTTTAAGCCGGTATTAAATAAGGTCAAAGATCTGGTTAATACGAACGCTCCCAAAGAAGAAATTATTAAAGAGATAGACAGCTTGCTTGGTCTTATTGCTCAAATGGAAAGGTTTAGCCATAGAAAAAAGGAGAAATAGAAGTGAGAGATAAAAATAAATTAGCATTATCTGAAATTTTCGGAAAGACAATATTTAGAATCCCTGATTATCAACGTGGATATGCATGGCAGATAATGCAATTAAATGACTTTTGGGAAGACTTAATAAACTTAGATATAAAACATAAACATTATACAGGGCTACTTTCACTAAAGGAAGCTACTAATGAAGAAATCGAAAAAATTGACGAGAATGAAAAATATTTAATAAACCAGAAACATTTTAATTATTATTTTATTGTTGATGGCCAGCAGAGATTAACAACTTCTTTGATTCTTCTTGAAGCTATAATTACATTAATATCCTCACTACCTGACAACCAAAACAAAAATGATAAAGCCATTGAATTGGAGGATGGAGAACCTCTATCAGAAATAAAAAAACACTATATTTGTTACCCTGCAGGAAATTTTTCTGTTGTATATTTATTCGGTTATGCAAAAAACAATCCTAATACGGACTACTTAGAATACAAAATATTTAGAAAAGAATGTAGCGGAAGCGTTGAAGAATCTTTTTATACAAAAAATCTACAAAACGCCCAAACTTTTTATAAAGACAAGATTGATGGGTACTATAAACAATATGGAATTGAAGGAATATTAAAGTTATATAATCTTTTAACCAATAATTTTATTTTTTACATTCAATATATTGATGATGATTATGATGTATGTGTAGCATTTGAAACAATGAATAACAGAGGCAAAGCCCTTTCTAATTTAGAATTATTAAAAAATAGGCTTATATACTTAACTTCGTTATATAAAGAACAAACATTTGGAGAAAATCCTGCAGGAAACCGCAGTGCTTTACGTAATAGCATAAATAAAGCTTGGATTGAAGTATATAAACAATTGGGTAGAAATTCGTCGCATTTACTTTCAGATGATGAATTTTTAAGGGCACATTGGATTATGTATTATACATATAGTAGAAAAAAAGGTAATGATTACAAAGATTTTCTGCTAAATAAATTTTCTTATCGAGCAATATATGAAAATATATCAGAAACCACTGAGATAAATTCATCTGATCAAGAAATAATTTATCCTGAAAGAATGATTGATCAAACAGAGGAAGAATATAATTATGACAAAGAAAAAGTGATTGATAACATAAGTAAAATTACTCCTGAAGATATTAAAACATATGTAGAAAGTTTACAAGAAATGGCTCAATACTGGTTTTATTCTTATTATCCTGAAGTAAATACTAATTTATCAGAAGAAGAAATCAATTCGATTAAACGACTTAATTACATCGGCATAAACTATTTTAGGCCACTAATTGCTGTTGCAATAAAAGATAACAGATCAAGTAGCGAGGAAAAATTAAAATTTTACAAAGCGATTGAACGTTTTATTTTTGTTAATTTTAGAATGGCTCAATATTTTTCCAATTATAAAAGTAGCGAATTTTACAGAATAACGAAAGATTTGTATTATAAAAAAACAACAATCAAAAAGATAACTGAAGATTTGGAATACTATACTAACGATAATCTAATGGATGCAAGAACAAGATTTGAGTCAAAAATAACACGTTTATTTGAAAATGGTACAGGATTTTATGGATGGAGCGGATTAAAATATTTTTTATATATCTATGAAGAACATCTTAGTAAGAAAAAAGAAAGGAAGATAAATTGGAATAATTTGCAAAATAAAGATTCCATAGAGCATATTTTACCTCAAGAATATAGCAAAAATCCTTATTGGAAAAAGATGTACAATAACTTTAATGAAAATCAAATAAATAGCCTTCAATCATCACTTGGAAATTTTTTAGTCTTATCTAAGCCCGCAAATTCAGCTCTCAAAAATTATGATTATCAAACAAAAAAGAACAAAGTTTATCACGAAGGCTCTTATTCTGAAATTAAAGTTTCCACAGAAAATCCAGACTGGTGTGCGGAAAATATATATAAAAGAGGATTAGAATTAATGAACTTTATGAATAATACATATAATCTCAACATAGACGAAGAAACAAAAAAGAAATTATTGCATTTAGATTTTCTAAAAGAAAAGGCAACAACGAATGGAGTTTCAACAAATAATCAAGATTAATCCCTCTCCATATCCCAAAACAAACCTGTTGACCAGTCAAAGCCCAGTTTGACTGTGCCGTAAAAATCGTTTGAGTTTTTGACAATCCATACTTCGCATAAGTTTTCAACTTCTTTGCAGCGATTGCGCCATTCCAAAAGCCGAAGCTGATAGTGTTCTTCGGTTTCTCTTTTGCGTTTTGTCGGCTCGCTCCAACGAATATAATAAATCTCGCGAAATAAAAAGAGAATATTATCTGCCGCCGATTGATTGCGTGAATATCCGCGAATATCGCAAAGCAGCGGATGTTTATCTGCCCTGCTTTCAACTTCTCGTTTGAGCTGCGAAAGAACCACAACCGGCACATTTAAATTCACCGCCATAGATTTCAGCTCTCGCATGGCAAAAGAATAATCTTCTTTTAAGGTATATTCCTCGCCCAAGAGTTGCAAATAATCAACAACGACAAAATCGATTTCTTTTTCTTTTTGGATTTTTTGCAATTGAAGCATTATTTCATTAACCGAATACACATCATTGATAAAATAAATCGGAAGTTCTTTAAGTGCTGTTGTTGTTTCAAGAATTTTATCAAAATTTTCTTCTAAATCTTCACCTCTCCGAAGCTTATATTGTTCAATGGCCCCATACACAGAAATAAGCCGCCTTGCAAACGTTTTTGCCAACAACTCCAACCCCACATAAACCACACACCTTTCATCTTCAGGATTTTGCTTGTTTTTTGCATAAAAGTTTGAGGCAATGCGATGCGCCAAATTGATGGCAAAACTTGTTTTGCCCATTGCCGGCCTTGCGCCCACAAGAGTCACTTCGCCGGCTCTAAATCCGCCGAGTTTTCGATCAAGTTCATCAAAACCTGTCGAAATCCCCCTTAACTCGCCTTTGTGATTGAGTTTAAAATCCAAATCTGCCAAACACTCTTTCAAGCCTGCAGAAATATGAAAATTTTGTTTGCTTTTAGCCATTGTTTTGCTCCTATGATGATTAAACCAAACACACCATAAAAACAAAACACGACAGTTTATGACGTTTCAGATTGAAGGCTGCTTAAATATTTTTGCCCAACTCGTATGCTTTTTTAAGCAAATCTTCGCGTTGCGCAGCATCTTTCGGATCATTCACCCCGCCGCCGACAACCGCACCCGAAAATTTAGACTGAGCAAAACACTCTATCCAGCCGTTTAAACCGTTGATTGCCCTATCAGCCGCATTTGGCGCATCGTCATATGAAGATGTAATCAAATAAACGTCTTTGAACTTGTTTTCTTGCGCGAACAAGGGGTTGCAACGATCTAAAAACGTTTTGAGCTGACCGCTCATTTCGTAATAATAAATCGGGGTTGCAAAAATGAGTACATCAGCATTTTGAACCTTGAGAATCAAATCCGCCATATCATCTTTTTGAACGCATTTATACGTTTTTTGACACGCTAAACAACCAATGCAGAATTTAATATTTTTGCCTTTAAGGCTGATGAATTCGACCTCATTTCCGGCATCTTGCGCACCTTTTTGAGCCTCACGCGCCAAAATTTCGGAATTGCTCCCGCCCCTCAAACTGCTTGATATAATCAAAACCTTTTTCATTTTCTGTTCCTCTATTAAAAAAATTAAACAAATCCTTATTTTTTCAAGTCTCTGACATAAACTTTTGTTGGCATCCCTTCTCGGTTAAACATCATTTGCCAAAACGAAAAGCCGAATTTTTCATATAAGCCGATTTCTTGTGTTGATGCATAAACCTTTTTCACGCCCATCAATTTCAAAATGCTGCAAATATGCTCAATCAACAAGCTCGCGCAATGTTGACCGCGGTATTCCTTAAATGTATATAAAAACCCGAGCCATGGCGTCAACCGCGGCGCATCAACCTCATCTTGCTCCGCTAAAATAGCAAAAGAAACAAGCTTGTCTCCGTCGGTCAATAAATAAACATCCGTCGAATAGCCGCAGATTTCTTTCAACTTATCACTCTCTAACCATGAATAAAGAAGTTTAGCCGCCGACCAATCACCCTTTCCTATCTCTTCTTTCCAATGGTCTTGGTTCTTTGATTGATAATATTTAATGATGCGCATTTTTTAATCCTTTGAGAATATATCTATTCAAATTTTCACAAATTATGATAAAAATGCAAGAAAAATTTGCTCGAAAATACCCTTTTTTCACAAAAAAAGCCCGACTTTAAAGCCGAGCTCAATAAAATTCGTTCAAAAAATTATTTTTTCCTAAAAGAATGCGCAAATGCCATAGAGCAAAGAAAAACCAATAAGCATCATCAGCGGCGTATCCATAGAATGAGGCGCGAAAGCTTCAGACAAAGTCATCACTGGTGGAAAAAGAAGCACAGAAAGCCAAAACTCCTGCGGATTTTCAAACTGCCCTTTATAGAGCAAAACAAACAATAGTGCAAAGAAATAAACACAGGCGCTACCAGCGTATGAGCGCACATATCTGTTTTTCAAATTCCAAGAGGGAACGACATATTTTTTCTTACCCAAATATGTTCCGACCGGTTCGGCAAGCCCGTCTCCGATGGCAACCGTAAAAACGACAACGGAGGCTAACAACGGTAAATTCAAAGATATTTCAAAAATCTGCTTAAAAATCGTAATAATCAAAAGCCCCGGCAACATATTGCCCAACACAATCCATTTAAGCGTGTTTGGTCTGTCTTCAACCCTGTCAAGCGAGTTAAATTGCAACATAAAAAAAGATGAAGCCTCTCTAATGGGCTTAATCAAAACCAAAAACATGAAAAGCACAAAAAGAGATTCCCAAAGGTGCGGCAAAATGCCCCAAGGCTCCGTCGGTGGACTTAACAAGGGCACAAGATAAGCTGCAAAATGCTGAATCTTTCGCGTGTAATTGACCTTAAACCACCCGTTTTTGGAAGTGGTGATATACCCCTTCTTATCAGTATGGCAATAATAACGGCACAGCATTCCGCCCAAAAGCGCCAAAACCATCATCACGGAAAGCTTAACGACAGATTTCATAAAAAACGCTTTTGCTTCAAACAAATGCGGATCAAAAGCAATGGTGTAACAGAGCAAAAGCATAAACAAAACCAGCCATAAAATCAAAAATGTTAAATCAAACGTTCTTGTCCATTTTTCGTTATAGTTTCCAGCGGCATCACCCGGCATCAATATATTGTCTTGCATAAAACCCTTCCTTGCATATTTTTTTTGAAGATATATCGGATTATATAGAAAGCAACATCCTAAATCAACAAACATTTTAATTTATGGACAATATTATTTTGAATTAAAAAATCGTCTTTAAAGGCGATTTTCTTATATACAAAAAAGCCCGACTTTAAAGCCGAGCTCAATAAAATTCGTTCAAAAAATTATTTTTTCAATTTAATAAAAATCGTCCAAATAGCTGCCACAGCGATAGCTATCGAAATAATTGAACCGATATTTGCCGGCAATTTTTCCAAAAAATTATAACCAAATGCCATCAAACCATAGTTCGATGCACCAATGACCACTAACCAATAACAAATTGTATTTAACATATTTTTTCCTTTCATAAAATTTCGTTGCAAATTCACTGCAACCATATATCAGCTTACTATGTTATAAACAAATTCCAATTGATATTTGAACCTTATCAACCAAAAATTTCTTTCCCCTTTGCTGCCCTATTCTCTAAAAAAGGCCCATTAATCCGTGCGTTTATTAAAGTCCCAATGAGTCAAAAGAGCCAAGATTTTTTCGGTCGGCTTTCCGTTTTCGGTGATGAACACAACCTCGAGCCTTCTTTCATTATCAAAATTCTCTTTGAACATCTCGCGAACCTCGTCAACGGTAATATTTTTAGGCACAAAGCGATATTCTATATCCGGATCATTATATAAATCACAAAATTCGCCTAAATCTGAAATTTTAAGATTCTTTGTGTCGTCTGCAACATCAGGCCTTTCTTCATTAAAATATAACATCAGCGAATGAGCCGAAAAAACGCCCTCAATAATCCCCTTCCCGTTAACAATCGGCGCGCATGTATAGTTTTCATCAAGCATTGTTTGAATAACCGTGTTCACATTTTCGTTTTTTGTGATTTTATATATCTTGTTTGAGGGAACGGCGATATCAATTGCTTTTTGCGGACGCATAACCCGCTTAGCCTCAACATCGAAGGCATGATATAACTCATCAGTTAAAACAATAAATTTGCCGTTTCGCGCATCATTTTGATGCGTGAGCAAATTGCGAAGCGATTTATAAAACTTCCATATTTCAGCATTTTTCTTAATAGCCTTATCATCCAAAATATCAAACTTTGCATTATTATCAGTCTGATTTCGGCTTCGAAGAAAACTTTCAACTTCGGTATATTTACTCAAAAAATCATCAATAATCGACATTCTAAACCCCTTTAACAACCCTTCCCTATTTTAGATTATAATCAATATAACTTAACAAAAATTACAATAATTGTGCCAAAATTTCAAATCAAATCTTCAAACCTGTTGAATTTAAAGAAAATATGGTGCTTCGCATTTTTGATGACCGTTAATTTTTCTTTATAAAAATCCTTTTGGCTCTCGAGCTTGAAAATCAAATCGTTTTCTGCCACAATCGCTTTATCAAAAGCCGGATCAATCTTGTCTTTTTGCTTTTTATACATTTTTTCCAAAGCTTTCAGCTCACTTTCGCAGCTTTCAATCGTGCGCAAAGATTGGAGCTTGTTATACTTTTCATATTCCTCATCTGAAAACACCATATATTTTCTTCTAAAGTCTAAATAATTATCAAGCGTGATGTTCTTAAAAACATCTATTGTTTTTTTATCAACGCCCAAAGTCTCGTCAAACAAATAAGGATTGCCGCAAACAGCCACTTTCAAGCGCACATTTTTGATAGAGTTTGCCATAATTGAGGCAACAAAAACACCTGCCGAATAGGCAATCAGATAAACATTTTGATATTTCATAAAATCAAAATCCAAATTCAAATCCTGATAATCATACAAAATCAAAACATCTTTTTGATCGTGTAGGTTTGTGAACTGGTTTTCATCACACCCCCAACCCGCAAAAAACACGATTAAATCGCAAGAATTGTTATTTTGATAAAAGTATTGCATTGTTCCTCCTGTATTATCGCAAAAATTATAAACGCCATATCCTAATATTTCTTTAAACTTCCGGCATATTGCCGGACATTGAAATAAAATCGCCATCTAGAGTCTTTAAAAAAAACTCCCTCACAAAAGGGAGTTTTTTTCTTTGCATCCATCAATAGAAATGTTAAAAGATATTTTTTTATCTACCTGTTTTGATAATTCCCTCAAGACAAAGAAGCCTTCTCTTCGTCTCAAGACCTGCGGCATATCCCGTCAGCTCCCCTTTGGAACCGACAACACGGTGACACGGCACAATAATCGAAATCGGATTTCGCCCGACTGCAGCGCCCACCGCCTGTGCCGACATATGCTTTATGCCTTGAGATTTTGCAATCATTTGAGCAATTTGCCCATAGCTCATAACAAATCCGAAAGGAATTGTCAGCAAAACTTGCCAAACAGCTTCCTGAAACGGCGTTGAACAAAACGAAACGGGCGGCATAAAATCAGGCGCCTTTCCGCTAAAATAAATATTGAGCCATTTATCACAAAGCGCAAAAACACGAAGATTTTGCACTTTTGCTTTTTCATAATCAATCAACTCTGAAAAATATTTCTGCCCCTCAAACCACAGACCAGTTAAGGCCTCACCATTGCTCGAAAGAAAGAGCTTTCCCAAAGGGGATTGATAATGATGTATATATTCCGTCATTTATTGAATATTGAATGAATCGACATCAACTTTTGTCGGCTCAAACATTTCTTTATCAAGCTCACCGAAAATCTCAACCGTATTTTCCGGCGTCACTTTTCTGCCACCCCAATCTTCATCGTCAATTTCAATCATAACTTCTGCCGTACCATCGGTAAAAGTATATTTTTCATCACCTAAACTTTTCGTGATATGCCCTCTTAAAGCAACTCTTGCATTATCGCTCAAATTCAAAGCCTGTTTAACCGTTATCACCGGATTATTAGAAGACGGACCTTCAAACTGCGCATAAGACGCATTTGCAAAAAGAAACGAAGCCAATAAAGCTAAAACTGTTTTTTTCATAAACTTTCTCCATTCATAAAAAGAATTAAAACCAAGATTAGCATATTTGAATATTTTGTATCTTACAAGATTTTTTTCAAGGATTCAAAATGTTTTAAATAAAATCAATTCCGGAACAAGTCCAATCAATCTCATCAAATTCATCGGATTGGCATCTCTACACTTTGGCAAAACACATCAAGATTGTCAACCTCAAAGAATTAGCTATCTCTTGATATCTTTTACAATGCAGATAAATAAAAGAATATTATTTGATTCTTTGAAAAATAAATTTGCTTTTTTTTTTATTTCTGGTACTATGTTCCAAATTATAACAGACAGAGGGTAGAATATATAATGAAAAAACTAAAAGTAATGTTCTCGACACACGGTCTCGTTGAAGGAGACTTTGCATTTAACACCGATGAAAAAGGTTTTCCCACAACCGAAGTTATCTCAAAAAAAGTTATTACCGGTCAAGATACTGGTGGACAGGTGTATTACGTAAAAGCCTTAGCGACCAGTTCAAACAATTATGATATTGACCTCGTAACACGACGCATCGATCCAAGAATCTGCCCTGAATTTGGTGGAATATATAAAGATTTAGGAAAAGATATCAACTACACTATTGAACAACAATGGCACGAGAGCAAAACCATCAGAAGCCGTGTTTTACGTGTTCCGGCCGGTGGAAATTTTGAATTTTTGCCCAAAGAAGAAATTGTGCCGCTTTTACCTGAGCTTGTTGACAATTTATTTGAATTTTATAAAAAAGAAGGTGCTTTGGACAGGATTGAAGTTGTTGAAGGACATTATCGTGACGGAATGCTCGCCGCAGACTTGCTTTGTAACAAAATTGAACAAGAAACCGGCAAAAGACCAATTATGTTGGTCACAAGTCACTCATTAGGACACAAAAAATACGAACGAAACCTTCCTCAATATCAAGAAGGAAAAATTTCAGATGAAGAATGGCAATGGCACAACTTCAAAGACCGGATTAAACATGAAAAATACGCATTCGATCGTGCTGATATCATTATTGCCACATCTCCCGATGAAGAACGCCGTCTTATTGCCGCCCCCTATCTGCAAGACATCAATAAAATTACAGTTATTCCTCCCGGATATAACTCTTCCGTCTTTTCTCCAATTTCTGCTCAAGAAGCAAACAAACTAAGATATAAATTTGAATACAAAGATGCTGATGGAAATGTTCAATTTATCAATTTAATGAACAAAAAAGTTGTCTCATCACTCGGTCGAGTCGTTCGCGATAAAGGCTATTCCGAGCTCTCTCGCTCAATGGCTGAAATTATGAAATCAGACCCGAATGTTGTATTCATGCTCAGCAGCGAAAAATCAAATCCTGTGACAGAAGAATGCAAGCAGATATTAAAAGGATTTGAAGACCGTGTTGTGTATCTTCCTTCACTCAATCAGCAAGAAATGGCAACAATCTACAGAGTTTCGGATATTTTCGTTATGTCAAGCTTGAATGAAGCATTCGGTATGGTTCCGATTGAAGCCATGGGTTGCAAAACAGCCGTCATTGTCGGCCGAAGCGGATTCAACGATTTTGCACATTGCGCTGACATTCGTGATGACAGCATCGATTTGAGCAAAGAAATCGGTATTTATGCCCCTGCTCAGGAAGAAGATCGTTGGCGTCAAATTAAAGCCTTGCGAATATTGCTTGACAACGAAAAACTTCGTTTACAAATAGCAGAAAACGGATATGCCTTTGCGCGTTCAAAACTCACTTGGGAAAAAATCTCGGCCCAAAAAGATACTTTGGTCAAAGAAGCCTTAAAAAAGAAGCGGACTAAAAGCATATCACCAGCGTTTAATATAAAAAATACCGATTTTTGTTTATAGTTTCACTCACTTAAAAAACTTCTTTCATCAATTGGAAAGAAGTTTTTATTTGTGATTCACTTAATATTAACCAAAAAATGACATAATATTTGAAGTGTTTGAGTTAAAAAAGGAAAAGGAAATGAAAAAAATTGCCCTTTTAATTTTGTTTTGCATTATGTTGCCTGCCTGTCAGGAATTGGACGGCTTATTAAATCCGAACAATTCCGTTTATATAATTCCGGAAGCTGACGACACTCGAATGGTCGTTTTAAACACAAACACGCATGTTTATCACGATACAAAATGCAAAATAGCTAAGAGCTGTTCAAAAAACTGTATTATGACAACAAAATCCGATGCAAAATTAAAAGGGGCAACACCTTGTCAAAAATGTAACGGCGGAAATAAATAAACACAATTAAGAGGTTAAAATGTCAGAAACAAACTTAAAAACGAACGATGACATCTACAAAACAAAAGTCAAGGCCATACAATATTTTGAGGAAGTCCTCATTCCGATTGTGAAAACATTCACACGTCAGACCATAAGAGGTTATCACGGTCTTGAACACACAGAACTTGTGGCGATGAGAATTATTGATATTGCGACAAATGAGGGATATACTGACTTTCATGCAGAGTTGCTTCCTCTTCTATTAGCTGCAGTTCTTCACGATTCGGCCAGAACGGATGATTTATATAACGAAACGCACGGACCTGATGCTGCAACCCGCCCCGAAACTCAATCTTTTTTAGATAAATCAATTTTCAGACTGACCGATGTTCAAAAAATGGAAATCAAAAGCGCCGTCGCCAAACATACAAATGTGATGCCGAGTTTATTTAAAAAGCATCCGTATATTTTACGTTGTTTATGTGATGCGGACAGAGCTCGCCTTTCATGGGAACACGGCTATAAATCAAAATATTTTTTTACCAAAACAGGACGTCTGCTTGCTTCAATGACACCAAGCCAAACAAAAGAATATTTAAAAAACTGGGATCAGTTGTTAAAACAAAATAAAATTCGAAACATCGGCAGAAATATTTTAAGCAGATACAGCTTTAACGATAATGTTCAATTTATTGAGCCGTAAGCCTTTAATCAAAAACAATCGCCGCATTTTAAAATGCTAATTTAAGATTTTTTTCTTGCATTATGTTTAAATATGCCATAATAATCCTTTATCATTTCATAAAGGAAAAACATGTTAAATCAATTTTCAAGAACAGAACTTGTTTTCGGCCGTCAGGCTCTTGAAAAGCTCAATGCTTCAAGAGTTGCCGTTTTCGGCGTCGGCGGTGTCGGCGGCTATGTGGTTGAAGCGCTTGTGCGTTCCGGCATCGGTGAAATTGATTTAATTGATGATGACAGAGTTTGTTTAACAAACCTCAACAGGCAGATTTTAGCCACACGCAAAACAGTCGGCAAATTTAAAGTTGATGTGGCAGCCGAACGCATTGCGGATATCAACCCGAAATGCAAATTAAGACTTTTTATCTGCCCCAAAACGCGGACGAATTTGATTTTACAAAATATGACTATATTGTTGACACGATTGATACCGTCACGGGCAAAATCGGTCTTGTGATGGCGGCAAACGCTGCCAATGTGCCGATTATTTCCGCCATGGGCGCCGGCAATAAGGTCAATCCGACAGCTTTTGAAGTCGCGGATATTTACCAAACATCCATCTGCCCCCTTGCGCACGTTATGCGCAAAGAGCTTCGCAAACGTGGCATTCAAAGCTTAAAAGTTGTTTACTCCAAAGAAAAACCGATACGCCCGATTGAAGATATGGCCATCAGTTGCCGCGCACATTGTATTTGCCCGCCCGGCACAACACGTAAATGCACGGCAAAAAGAGATATTCCCGGTTCAACGGCTTTTGTACCGCCGGTTGTCGGGCTGATTATTGCAAGTGAAGTCATCAAAGACCTCACAAACTTTAACCCCGAAAACAGAAAATAACTTTTAAAAAGATGAAAGAATTTTCAAAAAAACTTCTCTCCAAATTTGAAGTTTTTCATTTCGTGATAAAGACGCATTGGCTGGGCTTGTTGATGGCAAAACAAAATAATTGCTTTCATTTAATAAATCAGCATTGCGCATTTTGAAAAAACGAAAAGCTTTCTGCCCGTTAAAAAGAAAATATCTGATTTGCGGATATTTATGAAAGTCGTTATAAATCATATCCGTAATATTTGAATCAAGGCTCCCTTCCCGTTCGCAAGATTGCAAAGAATCCCACAAACCGACATGGTGTGAAAGTAAAAAAGTTTTGCGATTTTTAATTGCTTGCCCGTTATTTAAAATTTCTGCCATAAAGCGCCAGAAATTATTCTGCGGATGCGCATAATACATCTCATTTTCCAAAGACTTCACACTCGGCATTGTGCCGATAACGACAGCTTTTGTTTTTTGATCAATCCACGGTTCAAAACATTTAATCATAACTTGCAATTTACATCTTATTTTTGAACTTGACAACATCAAATTTTGAGATATATTTAAAACTGTTCTAGCGGCTCGCAGGGCTTATGAGCCGGGAACATAAACTTAAACTGAGCCGGTTTAGAGAAATTTCTTTTTCAAATGTCGGCTCCTCATTAAAGGAGTTTTTTTAATGCCTAAATACAAATTCAAACATGGTTTGACCATTATGCGTGCCCAACCTTTCCATATCGGACATCAGAAAATTATCGATCAAATGCTTGCAAATTGTGAGCTCGTAACTGTTGCTCTCGGTTCCATTCAGGAACAAGGCACGGAGCGTAATCCTTTCAACTACACAACCCGAAAGAAGATGATTCAAAACATATATCGCGGAAAACCGGAATATGAGCGTCTGAAAATCATCGGCCTGTTTGATATCAATAATCCTGCCGAATGGGGCGAATTTGTCATGGACTTCCTGAAAGAAAGCTTCAGCGACATTCCCCTTCCCGATGCTTATTATGCCGGCTCGGAATATGACGCACATTGGTTTAAAGGCCATATCAAAAACATCTGCCTCATCGACAGAACCGATCCCTCTTTTCCGTTTGTAACAGCAAGCATGGTGCGCGATATGTTAAAATTTCAAGATAAACGTTGGAAAAATTTCATAGATCCTGCAAATCATCACATCGTTGAAGAATATTTTAATAAGAAAAAAGGCATTATTTAGGAGAAAAAAAATGACACGACCAGATTTACTCAGCTCAGGAACACCGCTTTTTTGCGATTTATACCATTTATCAATGGCGCAAAGCTGGTTTTTAGACGGCAAAGCAAATGAGATAAAAACATCAGAAGCATTTTTCAGACGCTGTCCCTTTGGTGGAAGCTACGTGATTTCAGCAGGTCTTGCTGAGTTTGTTGAATGGCTTAAAAACTGGGGATTTTCCAAAGAAGATATCGCCTATTTGCGCTCTGAAAAATACGCAGACGGAAGCCGAAAATTTGAAGAGGATTTCTTAAATTTCATCAAAGACAGCAAACTTCAAATAAGCATTAAAAGCGTTCCGGAAGGAAAATTGATTTTTCCAAATGAGCCTATATATTCCGTCACAGGGCCATCATGGCAGATAGAACTCGTCGAGGCTGCTCTGTTAAACATTTTCAATTCACAAAGCCTGATTGCAACAAAAGCCTCACGCATGGTTTATGCGTCATCCGTTGACGGCAAAAATCGCCCGCTTTTGGAATTCGGTTTAAGACGCGGACAAGAACTCGGATGTTTTTCCGCCACACGTGCCGCATTCATCGGCGGAGTGGCAGGAACATCAAACGTTGCCGCGGCGAAGCATTATCATATTCCCTCATCCGGCACAATGGCTCATTCGTTTGTGATGAGTTATGACAGCGAGCTTGAAGCATTCAAATCATTTATGAAATCGAACCCGAAAAACACCATTTTGCTTGTCGATACGTATGACACACGCGAAGGCATTAAAAATGCCATTCAAGCCTCAATTGAAACAAAAATCCCTTTAATGGGTATGCGCTTTGATTCCGGCGATCTGGCTTATTGGGCTTTTCAAGCAAGAAAAATGATTGATGAGGTCGGCCACAAAGACTTGTTTAAAAATGTCAAACTTGTTGCCTCAAACGATTTGGACGAACATTTAATCGAAAATCTGATTGCCGTTCAACATGCGCCATATGATGTTTTTGCCGCCGGCACAAAACTCGTTACGGCATATGACACACCTGCTTTAGGCGGTGTGTTCAAAACAAAATCATATAAGGGCAAACCTCAAATCAAAATTGCAGAAGGCAAAACGACAATCCCCGGTGCAACGAACATCATTCGCATCGAACGGAACGGGATTTTTGAGGGCGATATCATATGCCGCCAATCCGATACAAATCTTGTTAAAAACAAAAAGCTCACAACAAATATTACATCATATAACCTTGGTGAATTAAAAGGTAAAAACAGAGTTTTCAAAAAGGGCGAAACAGCCGAATATCTTTTATGTGAGATCATGAAAAACGGTAAAATTGTATGTGAGCCTGAAACAAATTTACAAAAGCTCCAACAAAAGACAGCCGAAGAACTCTCTCATTTAGATTCCACATACAAGCGCCTTGAAAACCCGCACATATACGGTGTCGGTCTTGAAAAACACCTTTATGACTTAAGAGAAAAACTCATCAAAAAACATCTGAAAGGATAAAATGATGGAAACTGTATGGAATACCTTAAAAAAAGGATTAAAAGACTATTGTCAAAAAAACGGCTTTCAAAAAGTTGTTTTAGGTCTTTCGGGCGGACTTGATTCGGCAATTTGCGCTGTTTTGGCGGCAGATGTATTGGGCGGTCAAAACGTAACGACTTTGATGATGAAAACAAAATTCACTTCTGATTTAAGCCTTAAAATCGCACGCGAAATTGCGCATTTCAACAATCTTGATTATCACGAAATAAACATAGATCCGTTCTTTGAACATGAAGTTATGCTTCTAAAAGAAGCATTTAAAGAAACCCCTAAAGGCATCACCCAAGAAAACCTTCAAGCACGCATCAGAGGTCAAATCTTAATGGCATGGTCAAATCAGTTCGGCGGGCTTGTATTAGCTTGCGGAAACAAATCAGAAGCCTTAACGGGTTATTGCACGCTTTACGGCGATACCTGCGGCGGCCTAGCCCCGATCGGCAACGTTTATAAAACAGCGATTTTTGAACTTGCTAAATGGCGCAACACCAAGAGCAAAGCTTTGCCTCAAGAGGTCATCACCCGCGCCCCGTCAGCAGAATTAGCCGAAGGTCAAAAAGATGAAGACAGCTTGCCGCCTTACTCTATTTTAGACCCCATTTTAAAAGAACTTTACGACAATCAAAAAAGCGCTCACGAACTCATTAAAGAAGGATTTGACAGGGAAACCGTTGAACGTGTTCAAAACCTCATAACCCGCTCCGCCTTCAAACGCAAACAAATGCCCGAAATGATAAAGATATAATAATGGGGGTAATCACTTACCCCCTCATCTTACGGCATTCTCAGCCTTATTATATATGCGTTGACCGTCTAATTAATCTCTGAAAAAAAATCAACACAATACTTTATTATACTCACATAAAAATCTTGCAATGTCAAATATAATTTTGTAAACTTTGCATAATTTCATTATAGGAGTATTCATCATGAAATATCGTTTAGGTTTGGATTTAGGTGTTGGTTCTATTGGGAGCGCTATTGTTGAATTAGATGAAAAAAACAATGTCCAAAATATTATTGATGCTGGTGTAAGAATTTTCGAAGTTTCAGAAGGGGCTGAAGAAAGACGAATCAAAAGAACTGCTCGCAAAAACCTTATCAGAACACGCAAACGTTTAGAATTATTGGCTAAAAAGCTATATGAGAATCATTTGTGGGTTAATGAAACTCCTGAAGGTACAGATAAGCTAAAAGCAAAATCCCCTTATAAAATCCGTTATGATGCTCTTAATCAAAAATTGGATAATGAAAATTATATCGGACGAGCTCTTCTTCATTTAGCAAAACATCGTGGTGCCGGTTTTGTATCTGCTTCTGAAAACACAGAAGAAGAAATCCTTGATGAAGGGGAAAAATCTAAAAAGAAAATGACTTCCTACGAAAAAATGGCAGCTTATCTGAAGCAAACACATTCTCGCACCATAGGCGAATATTTTTATAGGCGCTTAAATGATTCGGATAACAAGGAAAATCACCATATTCGTCAAGGAGCTTACGCTGTCAGCAAAAATATTGTAGATTATGCTATCCCTCGCTATCTTGTTAAAGAAGAATTCCATAAAATTTGGGATACCCAATCACAATATTTTCCTCAAATGCAAAAACAAGGTTTAAAAGACGAAATTTATAAAATCCTTTTTTATGAACGCCCTGCTGCCCCATACGCGATTGGCAAATGTATTTATTATAGAGACGAAGACAGACTTGCAAAAGCACATCCTTTATCAGAAATGCGCCGAATTTATGAGGAGGTTAACAACATCCGCATTTCAACAAATGATATGCCGCAACGACGATTAACTTTAACCGAGCGAGATAAAATTATCAACGAGCTTTTACTTAAAGGTTATAACGCGGGTAAAATGTCCATCAAAAAATTGCTTGGACTTTCGGGACAAAATAAAATTTCATTAACGGAAGACAAAACCATTGCTTCATATTTATATTCCCGACCGGAATTTATGGAAATTCCATATTTTCAAAACTTATCAGAAGAGAAACTGGCACAACTGATAGAGTTTATTTCAAACCCATTGAACCCAAACGATAAAAACGGCAGACTTTATAATGAAGATGAACTGATTCAAAAACTTAAAAGCATTATCGGCACTAATGATGAAGACCAAATCGGAAAATTATTGACTAAATTCCCTAAAAGCAGAGCAATGCTTGGCTTGACAGCCACAAAAACAATTTTAGAGGAACTGAAAAAAGATGTGTTATCACATCGTGAAGTGACGGACAAATTGAAAGAAAAAGACCCTCATTTTGAAGCTGCAGAAGAAATTGCCCGCGCGATGCAAGGTAAATGTAAAGAACTGCCATATTACGGCGTCGTTTTACCAACCGACACACAACCTCTACCACCATTTACCAAAAGAAACATCACCACATTAAGCAAAGATGAAATCAATTACGGCAAAATCGCAAACCCTGCCGTGCACATGATTTTAAATCAACTTCGTCTTGTTGTTAATGATATTATCCGAATATATGGTCGCCCCTATGACATTAATTTAGAGCTCGGTAGAGATGTTGGGATGTCTACAAAAAAGAAAAATGAATTTGAAAGACAACAAAACCAAAATCAAAAACTTAATGAAGAAGCTGTAAACTACCTAAAAGATCATCGCCTCTATGTTAATAACACCAATATCTTGAAATATAAACTAGCAAAAGAACAAGGATGGAAAGATGCTTACGACCCAACCATTCAAATCCCCCAAAATTTTAGCGGGATGGAAATTGAACACATTATTCCTCAAGCAAAACACGGAACAGATACTTATAACAATTTGTGTTTGGTCTCGCGCAATGATAATTTAAATAAAAGTGATGATTTTGCTTATGATTATTTAGAAAAAAAATATGCTAATCAGCAGGAGATGCTGAGAGAAGTTTTAAAAAATGCACGAGAAAAAATGCCAAACAAAGCATGGCGCTTTGAAGCAGATGCACGAGAAAAATTTGAAGATAACGGAGATGAAGAAGAAACAAATCGTTATTTAACAGACACCCGTTATGTTTCCAAAATGGCTGCTCGCTATTTAAGAGTCATTATTGATTGCGATGATAATGATGAAATCATTCATAACCGTATTTTAGCTGTTAAAGGAAGACAAACTGCAGAGCTCCGAAAACGTTGGAATTTACTTGGTTTAGAATATAATTTGATGGGATTAAATATTCCAAGATATATTTCTTGTTCACCTTATTGGACTGAACAAACCACAGGCGAAATTATTGAAGGTGAAAAAAAGCCTGAGATTGATGGAAATTGGCGTTTTTACAATCAAAAGAAAAACAAAGAGTGGCTTGAAAAACCACGTATTGACCACCGCCATCACGCAATGGATGCTATAACTGTAGCTTGCGCTAATCGCTCACTTATCCAACGCATGGCAAACGAAACAAACATCAGCCATATTGAAACACCATTACCCCTCACATCAATGCTATCTGTTGGAGCGTTTAGAGAGCACGTAATTGATGTTTTGAAGAACATCAATGTTTCTCATAAACCGAACCATAGTAAACAAGGACAATTTCATAAAGAGACAGGACGTATTGTTTTATGCCAAAATCCAGAAGATAAAAATGCTTTGATTACTGTTTATTCCCGAAAAATTCTAGGAGTTTTAAAGTCATTCAAAGACATAAACAAACTTTTAATTCCAGAAACAATAAAAGATGAATGGCATCCTGATATTAAAAAACATAAAGAAGCTCAAGCTAAATTAGCAAAAGATTTTGAATTATATATCAATACAGCAGAACAGATTTTGATTGCTGAAAACGAACAAGCTGTTGCTGACGGAAAAAAAGAAATAAAAATCACGGAAACCCGTATTTTAAACAAAGCCTTTAGAATCATCCAAGAAAAGAATTTATGGAGTGGTGATAAGTTTAAATGTTATGAAAACAACTCTTCTCTCGTATTTATTCCCAAACATAATTTAGCATATGAAGGACGGAACAATCACTGCGTTGATTTCTTTGAAAAAGATGGAAAAGTCGGATGGGAAGTGATTAAACGTTTTGACGTCAATCAGCCTGATTTTATTCCTCAATGGAAGCAGGAAGGCGGTAAAATCATTTGGTCTGCTCAACAAGGAGATATGCTTGAGTTGAACACACCGGATGAATGGAAAGGATATACCGATAAGCCAAGATGTTTAGCAAGAGTTAAAAAGTTTAGCAATGGAAAATTTAATATTGATTATATCTCAGATGCCAGAATGACTTCCCCTAAAGATAAAAATTTGAAATATATGTTTATCAATACTTTAGAAAGAGGACTTATCTTTTTAACCAAAAACAAAGCCCGTAAAATAGAATTAACACCTTTCGGCAAAATCAAAAAGAAGCACAAGGCGCTTTGGGATGGCAAGAAGACAGCGGCTTAACACACTAACCGGTTGGTCTATGATGTGGATTATCTGTATGTTTGATATCCCTGTCCGCACAAAAAAAGAACAACGTAAAGCCACGCGTTTTCGCAATCTTTTGCTTGATAATGGCTTTACAATGAAACAATTTTCGGTATATATCAAACCCGTTAAAAGTCTTTCTGTCGGGCAAAATACTTCTAAAAAACTTTCAAAATACATTCCGGAGAACTCCTCTGTCTCATTTTTATATATCACAGATAAGCAATATTTGATGACTGAAAATTATTTAGGAAAGAATTATACTGAAAATGAAGAATCGACTCGTGAAAAAAATGGACAATTATTACTCTTTTAATACCTTCAAATAAATGATTTTAAAAAAGAAATAAGCCTTAAAAATATCACTATTTCAAAGGCTTATTTTTTTCAGATTATATCAGAGATTAATTAGACGGTCAACTATAACTTAAAATGTTTGGCTTGCCATCATCGGCTATTATATCAGAGATTAATTAGACGGTCAACTATAACAAAGTTCGTGCATATCAGAAGATTATTCGAATTATATCAGAGATTAATTAGACGGTCAACTATAACGACAAGAATTATGTTGAATACTTGCGAGAGATTATATCAGAGATTAATTAGACGGTCAACTATAACTAACAAGGATATAATCCACGAAATACAAAAATTATATCAGAGATTAATTAGACGGTCAACTATAACGCAAAACAGGTATACCCATTCTTAATCGCCATTATATCAGAGATTAATTAGACGGTCAACTATAACTCTTTGGCCAGTCTTCTGATCGGTATTTCAATTATATCAGAGATTAATTAGACGGTCAACTATAACATTTGTTCAATTTTGGTTTGTGTTTCAGGTATTATATCAGAGATTAATTAGACGGTCAACTATAACCTTGTTCGATTTTCGTTTGTGTTTCAGGTGATTATATCAGAGATTAATTAGACGGTCAACTATAACTATAGCGAATCGGTTAAAATGTGGGTGTTATTATATCAGAGATTAATTAGACGGTCAACTATAACCAATCATACGATTTGGATATGTGATAATATATTATATCAGAGATTAATTAGACGGTCAACTATAACTATATCTTTTAAAAATTGTAACAAGCTTGTATTATATCAGAGATTAATTAGACGGTCAACTATAACATTCGGTTTTTGTATTTCGCCGTGATTTTTATTATATCAGAGATTAATTAGACGGTCAACTATAGTATAATATCAGGATACCTTAACAAAACTCTTTCTTCTTCGAAGCTCTGAACTAATGTATTGACAAACTCACACACGGCCTCATTCAAAGGTATTCGCCCTTTTAATGTTTGCATCTGAACAGTAATAATTTGGGCTAAATATCGTTTAATATCAGGCGTCAATTCCAACTGTTTTAAATCTATATTTTGAGACAAATCAAAAACAAGTTTATCTGCCAATGGGCGAAAAGGTTCCATTAAATCGTCAATTAAAGGAAGTGTATTTGTTTTGGAACGATGCTTAATTCCAAGATATGGAAACAAACCCGCTCCTGCTACAGCACGAGCGACAATAGCTCGTAAAACAATATACACATAATTTAATAACATATTGATATCAGGATTAAGACGTTCGCGCACAAATTCCTTACCAAATAACGCCTTAAAATAAATTGCGGCAGCCAAACCCTCTGTATTCGTTGAATCATCACTTAAAGTTTCTTTAGATAATTGCTGTAATCGTAAAATATGCGGACTTGAAGAAACACATTCACTTAAAACGATTGATTGATTTGCAATTTTATGTTGAACAATACTTTTCCATAGTTGCTTTTGTAATGGTTTAGAAGCCTCAATTTGCGCCCTAACTCGTGGAGCAACAAGCCAATGTCCCACATACGGCATAGTTATTGAAGTTGGTAAATAATCTTTTCCGCAACAAATAATACTTGCCCCCTGCTCTGATAAAGCATTGATAATATTTTTAGAAAGAAAAATATCATGAGCAGATAAAACCAATGATAAAATATTGTCTAAAGCAATATCATTCTTAATATCTTTATTTTCTAGATGTAAAAAGCCCCGATATAAACTAAGAGCATAACCATCTTGACTAATTTCAACTATTTGTCTGTCCATTACTCATACACTCTGCCGTTTAAGATGACTTTGGTTGTATATAAAATAAAGCACATGCCGGGCGCCATTCCGTTGACAATCATGTTTTCGTGATACTGTTCTTTTCTTGTGCCTGTGTTTAATCTCATTTGCGGCACATCAACCAAAATACCTTCCAAATAAACGAGATCACCCGGTAAAAGCATAGACAATGCCTTATTTATCCTCTCCGTCGCCGGTATCGGATGATAGTTATTCTGTTCTTCCTGCTTAATATATTGATGACATTCCCTAAAATTCGCTTGGCTTTTTTCGGCTTCTTCCTGGTTCTTATAAGCGGACATAAATGAGGTTCGATATTTTACACCTTTACATAAAACTCTTCCAAGCCTTTCTTCATGCTCAAACTTAAACTTGTTGAACACTTCTTTTTCTGCCATCTGTCCGATAACCAAAAAAATATCTCTCGGCACAAGATTAATATAAGCACCTTGAAATTGACCTCTGAAAAACTTATTCCACAACGTATCATAATGATCCAATATACCAACCCTGCCTGTCACGGCATAATTGGTCTTCGGCTCAAGAATATATGTATACTTCCCGCGGCTGAAATAAAACGGATTTCCCTTCACATCTTCAAAAAAATCACGCTGCGAAATTTCAAGCCGGCCTTCATATTTCTTTCCATACAAATAAGGATATATCGCACGTTTAAAGTATGCCGGAAACAAAAACAGCAAAACCAGAAAAATAAATATAATCTGTTTTTGATAACGCCGAATTTTTTTTCGTAAATTAAAGTTCACGTGTCATATTTTCCAATCGTTCAATGCGGTCTTTTGTTGCGGGGTGTGTTGAAAAGAGTGCCGAAAGATTCGCCCCCGAAAACGGATTGATAATAAACATGTGCGCCGTTTCGTTGGTGGCATTTTTCATCTGTGCCTGCTTGGAATACCCCTCTAATTTTGAAAGAGCGGAAATCAGCCATTCGGGATGTCCGGTAAGTTTTGCCGAACCTGCGTCAGCGGCATATTCTCTCGTGCGTGAAATGGCAAAGCGGATAATGCTTGCCGCAATCGGCATTAAAATGACACCGACAATCGCAAACAATCCGTTTTGGCGGTTGTTGCTTCGTGACGTATTGTTGTTATAACGCGCCATATTGCCAATCATACTGATAGCGCCTGCAAAAACAGCTGCAACAGATGATGTTAAAATGTCATAATGCTTAACATGGCTCATTTCATGCGCCAACACACCTTCCACTTCTTGTTTGTTCATCAATTCCAACAAACCTGTTGTTGCCGCAACGGCCGCATGGCTCGGATTGCGCCCTGTTGCAAAAGCGTTAGGCACTTTTTCATTAATAATATAAACTTTCGGCATGGGAAGCCCTGCTTTTTCAGACAAGCGCCGAACGATATCATAAAGTTCGGGCGCGCCCTTTGCATTCACTTCTTGAGCTTTATACTGTTTCAAAACGATTTTGTCGCTGAAAAAATAGCTGAAAAAATTCATAGCAACCGCCATCCAAAAGGCAATTTTCATACCCTCTGCTCCGCCGATTAAATTGCCGACCTCCATAAAAATGAGTATTAAAACAAGCATTAAAATAAAAGTTTTTATTCTTCCCATAAATTTATCCTCTAATCAAAAATTCAAATATATTATACTTATAAAAATCACTTAGAAAAGGACGACATAATTTTATTAAACAAGATTTTGCGGGAAGTTTCATGTTTTTTTAAAACATCTGCAATATAAGCCGCCTCTTTTAAATCTAATCTGAATGCATGAAGCGCTTTTTCCAAATCTTCTCCGCTGTCTTCGAAATGAACACCTGAAAGAACCACGCGACCTTTGCCATAATTTTGCGCGATAACGGCCGGCGGTTGACCTCTCAGATCAGCATAGCGCGCCAAAACCTCGCAACCGTCTTGCAGCTTTTCAAATTTCGGACCGCCATGATAATGCGCATAATGTATTTCATCATCTGCCCATTTAAGCTTGACGGTTGTTGCCGAAGCCTCATTTTTCATATAAGGCTTAATATGAAATTCTTTATGAAGCGTACCGATGGCAGACACATCAACCAAATCAAGCAGCTCATGATCTCGGATAATACTCAGTGATTGAACATCTGTTTCGAATTCAACTTTTGTGCAAGCGTAATAAGCCCCCGCACATATTCCTAAATATCCCCCTCCGTTTTGAATATACTGCCTGATTTTTTCATTGCCCTGAACTTTAAGTTTTTCCAAAAAGGGCGTTGCCGCACCGCCCGGCATCACAAAACAAAAAACATCTTCATTCAAGGCGTTTTCTTTCAAAATTTCAGAAGCGTCCGTACAATTAACTTCAACATCATAAGGCTTAAAATACGTTTTTAAACCACGCAGCAAATTTGTCAAATTGCCGACACCGTAATCTCTATAAACCAAAACTTTGGAACGCATAGAACTATCTCGCATTCAAAAGATATTTTTTCAAATAACGCATATTTTTTCCGATACGTGAAAGAACTTCATAACTGATTGTTTCGGCATCGCGCGCAATATCATCAAGCGTATAATCATCCATAATTAAATATCCGAAATCGCCCACATTCAAATCATCAACATTTGTAACATCACAAATCAGATTATCCATTGAAACGCGTCCTAAAACGCGAGCTTCCAGCCATCTTTCGGAACTTTTAAAAAACACCTTGCCGACATTGGAAAGAGAGCGAGGCAAACCATCTCCGTAACCGATGGAAAGGATAGCGATTTTTCTTTTTGTGTTGGCACGATAGGTTGCGCTGTAACCGACAAATTCACCCTTATTTAAATTTGCGATTTGCAAAACAGGCGCCTTTAAAGTGATAATATTTCTCATCTGATTTTCGCGATAAGGTGCTGTGTTAATGCCATACATGGCCGCACCCAAGCGCACCATATCGAAAGAAAATTCTTTTCCCAAGAATGCACCGTCAGAAGCAGAAACCGTTGCGGGAATGTCTTTAAAATACTTTTCTTTAATTGCTCTGAAATGCTCTAACTGATATGTGTTCATAAAGTGGTCTTTTTCGTCCGCACACGCCAAATGGCTCATCACAAGAGAAAACATTTGCAAATCTTTACGAGAAAGTTTTTTAAGCTCGTTTTCTCTGAACCCCAAACGATTTAACCCCGTTTCAACATGAATAACCGGCTTAATATCTTTAAGCGCATTTCTTTTCCAAAAATCGAACATCTCCGGCGAGCTGATAACCGGTATAAAGTGATACTTTTTAAAAAGCTCTATATTATCTTCACCCATGCCTTGCAAAACGTAGATCGTTGCTTCGGGCAAATCACTGACGATTTTTTCAGCTTCCAGCGCATGAGCCACCCAAAAATGGCGACACCCTGCCCGTTCATAAAGTATTTTGGAAACAACGCCGGCTCCTATCCCATACGCATCATCTTTAACAACGGCAGAGGGTATAGCGGGCGAAATAATCCGACATAAAAGTTCATAATTCTCAAGCAATCTGTTTAGGTCTATTTCTAAAACGGGTTGCGTCAAAACATGCTCGTTTAATCTTTTAAAAAAGCTCATAATTCCCTCTTAAATAAATATTATTGATTAAGCATACTTATGTGAAGATTTTTCGGTTGTTCGTGATTTTTATGGCTGACGTTAAATTCCGTCGGCTCGGCTTCAGGCTCTTGGCTCACATCAAATTCCACAGGCTCAGTTTCAGGCTCTTGGCTCACATCAAATTCCACAGGCTCAGTTTCAGGCTCTTGGCTCACATCAAATTCCGCAGGCTCGGCTTCAGGCTCTTGGCTCACATCAAATTCTTCATCATTGACGGATTTTTGTTCCGTTACTTCGATTTCATTTAATTCCTGAGCTGCTTTTTGCTGTATATCTTCGTCATCTGAAACGCTTTCGACACCTAAATCTTCAGCTCTTTTTTCGCTGAGTTTATATTCATAATCATCATCAAATTCATTTAAGTCAAAGAAAGAGGTATCAAAAGATTCTTCATTCCAAGGCTCTTCATCAAGCTCTATTTCTTTTTCCAAATAAACCGAAACATCATCAACAACAACCTTCTTCAATTCGCCAAGGATTTCACCGTCTTTATTAACAACAAGTCTGTAAGAGCCGTATTTCAAACCTTCCAACACGAAATATCCTTCCGTATCGGCAAAAGTTGAAACAGCTAGCTCATCATTTTCATCATAAGCGGAAATTTCATAACCGAACATCATCCGATCATATGTATTTTCAAGCCTACCTTCCAAAGCGCCTTTATGAACGAAATCAATATTCAAATCACGAATTGTTCCCGGTCTTAAAACGACTTTATATTCTTGTTTTTCGGGAGAAAGTGCAATATCCGGCAAAGTTTCATCATCAATTTGAACAATTGTTTTTTCATAGGTTTGCAAATCAGGCAACAAGACCTTACCTTCTTCATTGGTATAAACTTCTTTTTCCAAACCGTTAGCGTTCACACCGACACCTTCCAAAGGCTCGCCGTTTTCATCTTTCAATGTGGCATAAACGCTGCCTGTTTCGCCGAAACGAGAGTTACCTGTTGCGAACAGGTTTAACTTATCGGGTTCTTTGGCGAAGCTGATATTGTATGTTAAATAAGTGCTGATATTTTCGTCTCTGTCTGCCCTCAATGTTAAGGTTAAGCCGCCGAAATCGAAAACCTTACCGGCGGAAATAGAGATTGAATCCATATCACGTTTCAAATCGCGTGTATATTCAGCCGTGAAATATGTTCTTCGACCGGTGCGCCAATCGCCCCTCAAACGAAATTCTTTAAATTCCGCATCAGGCTTAACATCATAAGTCAGCCATGCTTCCGAAGAAAACTTGCCCCACCATTTATAAGCGCCGAACTGAACTTCATCTCTGTCATCACCGCCGTGCGTTGTATGATAATAGGTATTTTCAAGCGTTAAATTGAAACCGTTTCTGACCTGCTTTGAAACACGTGTAGAAACATCATGAAACTTTTGAGGAGATTCTTCATAACTGCCGAAGCGATAGCTGACATAATACGGCATATTATAAGGAAGCAGACCGCTCAAACGCGCTTCATATTGATCTTTCATATAATCATTTCCGCGCGAAGACACGGGAGAATGTATTTTATTATATTTATCGGCGGAAGCATAAAGGGTTCCGATATAGACATCACCTTGTGCTTCCAAATGTTGACCTGTTCTGTCTGTGTCTAAATTTTGTTCTAAATTATATTGAAGAGACAAACCGTCAATAGCATATTGCAAACCGGCCATGCCGAAGTTTTGAACATCATTTTTATCATCATTCGGGGTTTGGGTATATCCGCTCATTAACGTCAAGTTATCGGTTAAACCGTAATAACCCGTCATTTCAAGCAAAGATTTTGAAGTTTGACGATCGGGATCTATATCTCTGTGGTCTTCAATTAAATATCTCTCAGGCTGAAAAGCATTAAACGTATAACCGAATTCACCTTTTTTAACGGGGCTTGTGCCGGAATAATAACGTTTATATTCGGTTTTTGTTTCACCATACGGACCATAGAACACGAGTTTAAAGGTATTTAAGCCGTAAGAAACGGGTAAATTTTCAAAATTATATCTGCCGGCAACGCCGTTTTGCCTATATCCCATCAGTTGATCGTTCCAATAAAGCTCAACCTGCCAGCCTTCTTGAAGCGGACCTGTAATATCAATGGTTTTATCAGCGGATAAGATAAGATCTTTAAAGCTGCTTAAAGTAACGCCTCGTCCGTAGCTTGCATTTGTGAAATAAGAATTGCTCACCCCTGAAACATCACCGATTTCCATACGTTTCAAATGGAGCGGATTTTCCGGCTCTTCCAAAAACTCACGGCTACCCGTAATACGCGCCGTCGGTTTGCGGTCATGATCAGAATCTCCGGACAAATAAGCCGTAACATCAAGTCCTGCGGCAAGTCCCGCAAAGTTCAAAACATAATTATCACTATTTGAAGTTGTGCCGTTGCTTGTGTGGTTCCAGCCTTTGCCGAGCGTAACATCCAAAACCGGTGTTCCGAACCAACGATTATCGAAATCATAATCTTTAAACGAGTCGCGCTGATAACTGTATAAACCGCCGGCTCTGTTTTTTTCCAAATTTTTCTTAATGGTTGTCGGAAAATCCTGAGGCGCATCAACAGTCATAGACATATTTAAATAATCGATTTCCGTCTTAATACCGAAGACACGTTCCAAAAACGAAGTTGAAACGAAAACGGTATTTTCGATATATTTAATATCATTCGGCTCCATAGCCTGTTTCACACCGTCGACTTCTATAAAACGATTTTGCAGATCAATAACAACCACGGAAGGCTTAAGCGCCCAAGAGATTTTATAAAGCGAGCCTTCTTTTTCAACCTTAAAACCCGTATATGACACAAGCTGTGGCAAAGATATAAAATCTTTGCCATTCTTCTCATAAACATAAGCATAATCTTCTAAGGTATAATTTTGAATTCTCGGCTCAAGGATAAGAAGTCCGTCGCCGCCATATTCAAAATCTTGAGCATACGCCGCCGTAGAAACAAAAGCGAAGCATGCCCAAACAAAAACCTTATATATCAAGCTTTTGTTTAAGTATTTCCTCCTTTGTTCTTGCATCTTCCAACTTCAAAATTGTTCCTGAAAAATTACCGTCAACTTTCACATTAACAGTGGTTTCGCTGTTAGTGGTATAAATTTTAACTGAATCCAAACGACCGAGTTCCTTATTATTTGCATCTAAAACAACCAAATTCACGCGTGAAGATTTGTTGCCCAAACGTTTTAAGGTAACCGAAAGAGTGTCATTATTCAGTTTTTTATATGAAACGACTTGCGTTTTGCTGACTAAATTATCGCCTTTTTCAATGGTAACGGGAATTGTCACGGCAAAAAGCGGCGTTAAAGAAATCGAAACGGTTTCTTCGTCGCCGGCATCTTTTTTGGCGGGCTCACCCAAATTGACTTCTTGAATTTTTAAGTGAGAAACATATTCCCCGTCTTTAAGCTCGTTCAAACCTCTGCGTGAAACATTGATTGTTTGAACCTCACGCGGATTTAAGCGAAATTGTCTCGGTGAAAAGACCAGATATTTTCTTGCATACGGTCCGTCATCGGTTTCAACCTCGGTTAATTTGCCGTTTTTATCTTGATTAAAGTTCACCAAGCTCACACGATAAACCTGAGGCTTATCAGATGTATTGATAATACGCACCGTCTGAACGCGCTTGCGGCCTTTAGCTTCAAAATCCACACTATATGGATAGATTGAAATATTTGCTTGTGCGCTGATGGCATAAAGCAAAATCAAAGAAAATATCAAAAGCTTTTTAATCATAAGGACTTCCTTCTTTTAATAGTTAACAGTAATTGTATAATTTCCCGAATAAGTGCCGGCAGTGTTTGTGCTTAAAACATGAAGCGTTCCGCCGACGTTAACGTTGGTTGTTGAACCGGCGGCAATCGTTGTAATAGTGCTCACATCCGGATAACTTGTAATATCAAGCGCCATTGAGCTCCCGCCCGAGGATTTGTCTAAAGTGATGCTTGAGGGCAAAGTAACATTCGTTAAAGCCTGCGCACTTGTGCCGGGGTTAGCAATAGAGAAAATACCGCATTGCACACCGCTTGTTGAGATAATGCCGGCAGGATCCGTGCTTGATATTGTGCATCCGTTCGGATTAAGCGTTACATTATGCGATTGATTGCTTGAAACCTGACCGAAATTCATATCTTGCATTTTGCTCACAACAACAGTCGGAACTGGAACATTGAGATAAACTCTGATGTTAAAAGTTAAATTTTTCTCAACCAAACCCGTTCCTTGCCAAACCGCCGTGCCGACAAAAACGCCGGAACCGCAATTAGCAGGAACCGTTAAGGTTCCGCCTATCCCCGGTGTCCACCGACCATTTGCGGGAACGGACCCTGAAGCTGGATACTCGCTCGAGCTACTAGAAAAATCAATATAGCATGATTGAGCATCAGAATCACAATCAGATACGCAGGAAAGCACACCATTAGTGATACTCAGATATTCAGTTTCTGCTTGATCTGTTGTGTTTGTTACCCGAACGGCAAGAGCACTTCCGGTTCCAACTTTTACACGATTAAGCCGAACATCATATGGGGATGATTTCGATAGACTAATCGTATTTACTTGAGACGGATTTGTGATTGAAACAGTCTTAAAATCCATTGTATCACGAAAAAACTCCGCATCTGACGCCAAAGCCATATTGCCATATAAAGCAAGAGCGAATAAAAGAACAGTGCTTAAAACCCGATTCATCAGTATTTCTCTAAAAAAAATAACAAACTTAAAATAGATATCCCCCAGTAAACTGGGGGTTCTATAGAAAAGGCTCTCAAAAGAGAGCCTTTTCACTACAGCTCCAGTCGGAGCTGACCTAAATCCTGTC
>CAJOLB010000007.1 GCA_905235385.1 uncultured Alphaproteobacteria bacterium
GTTAAAGATTGTACGACAGGTGCGACAACAGAAGCAAACTGCGGTAACGGTTCAGGCGGTGCAAACGGTTGGAAGTTAGGAAATCCGACAGGCGAAATGTCAGGCACACAACAATGTAAGCAATGCGTGGCAAAACAATGTTCGGATCACAACGGCGCTTATTATCCGGTCGGCGGATGTCCGACAGGTTATAAGACAAGCGTAACACATAACAACCTTTATTTAGGTGACACGCTTTCAAACTGCGTTGAATGTCAGGAATCAGGTTGCAATGAAGGTTATGCAACAGATAACAGCGGTTGCGGAACAGGGCGCATTATTGATCCGGCACAACCCGGAAATCAAACAGGCGGACAGACTTGTTACAAATGTATCTGCGATCAGGAAAACGGCTATTATGACGGATGTCCGAACGGAGCTGAATGCTTAGATCAAAAGGTTAACGGATGTTCTGTGCCGACAGGTTGCCATGAGGGATATATCACATCACTTTCTTCGGAATTGGCATATTTCAACCACACAACGGCATATAAATTTAATGTCGGTTCGACACAGGTTGACTGTCATACCATAACGGGCTGTAAATCATCAGTTGCCGTTCCGTTGGAAGATATTAACCAAACGATGTTTACGACGATATGTCACACGATTGAATCAACGACTTGTTGTGAAATCAACGGTTGTCAGTCAGGTTATACGCTGAATACACCGTGTACGGGTGAAACGACAGCAACCGAAACGGATACGTTGCTCGGTAAAACATGCCGCAAGTGCGAAGGCTGTGTTGATATCTTCGGCGAGGGAGCGAAGACCTCTAAAGAAGATGATGAAAACTGCAGCGAACAAGATTACGGAACGTTCACGTGTTACTACAACTGCGGCCAGATTTCTTGTGCAACACAAGGTTATTATGAGCTCTCAGATACAAAATGTGACAGAAGCTTAAAGAATGTTACGACAAGCTTAGGCACGACTTGTAAGACGGGGAACGCTTGTTATGCGGACGCAACACACGGATATTATTACAAAGTTACCCAATTAGAAGCGTATTATACATATGGTGAGGCTAACGAATGCGGCAAGGCGACGAATGATACATTGGATTGTTACAAAAACACGGGATGTAACAGAGATGCAAATTCAACATGCTGGTCAAGCAACACATCGACAAACACGACCTGCAAACAAGAAATTGCGACAAAATACAGCATTTCGGTCGACGCTTTAACATTTGAAAAGAAAACGCAAGGCGGAACATCTTGTAACGTTTTAACAGGTTGTGCACAAACAAGCTATGATTCAAATGCTTATACCTGTTCATCAAAAACAGTGAACGGACAGACATGTTATTATAACTGTGAGCCGAAAGCTTGTCCGAGCGGATATGGCATTAATGACGCGGCCTGCGGCACGGGATATGTTGTAAACACAAGCAGTCCGCATGCGACGGCAAAGAATGGCACAAATCCCTGTTATTTATGCGAAAACTGCGCGATGAGACACCCCGGTGGCACAACGTCAGAAGAAGAACCGACACCGGCATCGGATTACAGCTATGAACACGAAACATTAAACGGCAAAGAATGTTATTATGACATTGTTAAACTTTCATGCAGCACAATCGGTGCGTTTGATGAATGCCCGGCTGGATTTAGCTGTGCGCCGTATAATGATGACTGCGTGAGCGTTACGGGCTGCGATACGACAAACGGATATAGCACAACAGCTTGTAATTCAACGACGCAGGTTCAACTCTTTGACGAGACAAAAGGCGGCACACGCTGCTATAAATGCCGCTATAAGACTTGTCAGGAACTTCATCCGACCAGCATTGTGTCAAATACGGATCCGGGAGACGGATATACCTATGCGGTACAGTCTACGATGGGCGGAGAACCGTGTTATTATAACATTACACCGAGAACTTGCGACAGCGGAACGAGTGCAACATCAACAGACGGATGTCCGTCAAATGAAATTGCGGATACAAGCTCAATTTTAAGTCATGCCGGCGAGTTACCATGTTATGAGTGCAAGAGCTGTACGGAAATGGGCGGTGAGTTAGCAGATCGCGGCGAAGGATGGAGTTGCGTCGGTGAACCTTTCCATAACATAACATGCTTCTTCGGATGTGAGGATTTGGTTTATTGTACGGCGCCATATGCAATCAGCGATGCAGAGTGCGGAACCGGTTATAAAATCAATACATCAATCACAAACGGTGAACATCAGGGAAACGATACATGTTATCTCTGCGAAAACTGTGCGGCAAGACACTCCGACAAACTGACATGGACAAGTCAGCCGGATACGAATGTTTACTACGTTGAAGGCGACGAAGATGTTAACGGTGTTCATTGTTGGTGGGGTAGAGCCAAAACCTGCGTTGAGCGCGGTTATTACAGCTCATGCCCGGCCGACAGAACATGTACAGCCGTTTCGGGAACAAGCTGCCAAACAGGCAACGAGTGTAAATTGTCGGCCGGCTATGTTAAAGCCGCTGATGAGCAGGAATGGTTTACATACACAGCAAGCACTTTTAACGGAACAGCAGCTAATGATCCGCTTGAATGCTATAAGGTTACGGGCTGTGATGCAAGCGCGAACTCATTTGCAAGCGTTGAGGCACTTGCTTCGCACTTCGGTGTTCCTCAAAGCGCAATTACTTACACAACAAAGACGCAAGATGGTACAACGTGTTATGTTTTGACGGGTTGCACCGCAACATCTACTCCGGGAGCCGGTTATACTTGCGACAGTAAAGATGTCAACGGACAAACATGTTACTACAACTGCGTTGAGAGCGGATGTCCGAATGGCGCGGCAACTTCAACAGCCGGTTGCCCGACGGGTTATTCTGCAAGAGGTTCGCAGAACGGATATGCGGGTACAGTTCCTTGCTATAACTGCGTCAGCTGTGAAGATGCATATGATGGAGGAACAATCGTTGCGCCTTCTACCGGTTGGACGTGTAGTGGTGAAGATGATGACTTTAAGGGCGAAACCTGTTATTACGGATGTTCCGCAGATGAATGTCCTGCAGGATCTGCAACAAGCAATAGCGGTTGCGGAACAGGACGCATTTTAAGCGGCACAAATAACGGCAACTATGCCGGAGACGAACCTTGCCAAGACTGTGTATGCGATGAAAGCAAGGGTTATTATTCGGGAAGTTGTCCGGATGGCGCGTCTTGCGATACTGTTAACGGTTGTTTCAAGACGACAGGATGTGCGGATGGTTGGTATGATATAACAACAGATGGTTTAAAGTATTTCTATGGTTATTACCATGCAGAAAATCAGAAAACCTTTAAGGTCGGAACGACGAACAAGACTTGTGTGAACCCCGGACCTTGCGCAACAGCTGATGGAACTTCGACAAATATAGCACCGTCAACAACAATCGAAAACCGCTTTACATACGGCTCTAAAACGCTAAATAGCGTAACATGTTATTATCCGACGGGTTGTAAAGGAAGCTATGAGAACCTTAACGGCAGTACATGTGTGGCTAAATACGGGAATTATTACGAACAAAAAGCTGCCAGCACATGGGTAGGAATGACTTGCACGCTTTGCTCGCAAAAGGCTTGTCAAGATATTGATGCTGACTATTACGAAACGGCTAATTGCCCTGAGGCATTCCTCTGCGAAGATGTTGATGAACCGGATTGGTGTGTAACGCCATATGCTTGTAACGGAAGCAAAGGTTATCAATCATCATCATGTACGTTACTGCAAACTCAGCAAGGACACATGGCAACAAATAATGGCAACGTAGACTGCTATATGTGCGAAGATAAGGATTGCTCTACAATCCATCCGGGAGGGACAACAGAAAAGCCCAAAACATATTGCACGTATGACGGACCGGAAACCATCAATGGTGAGCCTTGTTATTGGAACGTTGAACCGACGTATTGCGATGAAAGTTTGTATCCTTACAACAGCGACAACCTTCCGGCAAATTCTGACCCGACAGGAACACCTTGTATTGTTGGTAACAGCTATTGCGAGGAAGAAGACAGAAGATGGCCGGGGTATAGCTGCAAAACAGGGTATTACTACAAAGAAGAAGAAGGCGACTGCGTCGAGAAAGACTGCGAGTACTTTGAGTTGATGAGCGAATGCGATAAGGATTACGATTGTGAAACATGTCCGACGACAACAAGAAACAACGGCTTGAGAACAATTACGTGTTACACCGGAGATGTTTCACAAGATAACTGCAAGACAACTTGTGAGGAATATACAGCTTCGAATGGTCGTCAATATTATTCTTCAAACCAAGCTGGTATGGCCTGTGGTTCTGTAATAGTCAGAAATGATGTAAGCGTTGATATGACTTGCTACTCATGTTCACCGGTCGCTTGCACACCGAGCTGCCCGAGCAATATGATGGATGGCGACAGCTATGAACAAGAGTATGCTTGCCAAACTTCTGTTGCGCAAACAGTTTCTGACGGCTGCGGTGGAACAATTACATGTTATACAGTCGATAGTTCAAATTGTAAAACAATCTGTAGTGATTACAACATGTATAGTGAACCCGAAGAAGGCTACTCTTGTGCGACCTATACAACCTTTGTAAATGATATGAACAGTAGCATAAGCTGTTTCGATGATTGCTCGCCATGTGAAATACCTGAATGCACCGGTTGGTATAGAAATAACAGCACAGGAAATTATACAATACCGATTCAGGTAGGTAGTCAAGGTTGTGTAAGGACATGCTATTGTTCATTAGATTGTGTCGACAGAGGCTATAGAATCAGTCCGTCGGGAGACTATACACTCGCGATAACGATATATTGCGGTGAAGAAACAAATAGTTGTTACGGACAGCCGGCTTGTTCGACATTCGGTATGAGTAGCGCTCAAACAGACTACTATAATACACAAACGACGATTCCGGGGACATCAATCACATGCTATACTCACGTTAATAGTAATAGCTCTCTGGGCGGCGATGGCAATGCATGTTTCGACCCGTCAGATGTCGGTATATGTTGTGACTGGAATTATTATCAGTCTCTCGGACTGTACTGCAGAGGCGCCTAATGGAGCTTGCACAAGATACAGCGCGCAATATCTTGGCCCCTTTATTTAAGAATAACAAGATATTGTCGCGCGATATCTTTGATGATAAAGATAGAATGCGCAAAAACATTTCGGCGCATATTAAAAAGGCTTTTCCTTTTATCAAAGAAGAATTACTTTTATCGTTGAAATTACCAATCAAAGATATTGTTTGTTTTGGGGCAGTATGTGGATTTTTATATGATTCTAAATCGCCAATCGATGTTGCGTTTTTGGTTGATACATCTTTGCCGGATGATGTTCTGAAACGGATGAGCATTAGTTTACCTATAAGGGGATATCAATTTAAAATATATGACCATCCGCTGTTTTTTAAAGTGTTAAACGCTCGAAATATGAAAGAGCCTAATTGGTCATTGATGTATCACCGCTGGAATATTAAGCCTGAAAATCAAGAATTTAAATATGATATTGATTTTTTTCTTAAAGAATATACAAAACTAAATAATCATTTTCATGCGGCGTTAGACGGTTTACCGAAAAACAAAGACGGCATCTGCTTTCCCGAAAGCTGTCAGGTCATCAAGGAATATTTTAAGAATTTAGAAAATAAAGCTTTTGACGCGTTAGAAAATTCTCCCGAGCATGAATATTCGTTAGAATATAATCTTTGGCTCGCGTTAGACATTTTTAATGTAAGGGAGCATTGGTACACGGAAGTTCTAAAATCAGAACATTATTACCTTTCGGGGGAAGATAATGGATAATCAATTTGACTTGGAAAAAACAGTCCACCGACTATTAACACCTCAAGAAGTTTTAGCACCATGGCTTTTTGATGAGAACAATATAATGAAAGAGGACGTTCGGCGAGGGCTTTTAAAAATTGCAGATTATGTCATAGAAAAAACAATTAAGGACACTAAAGGTCTCGAAGTTTATGATATATGCTTAACAGGATCTTCGTGTAACTATATGTATCATAAGGATTCGGATATTGATTTGCGCATAGAAATTCACAACAAAAATTGTAAAGAACTATCTAAAAGTGAAACTGATTTTGAGAATTTTTTATCGGCACAGGGCGTTGGAGCTCTTCATAATGGACATACGATAAAATATCAAGGGCGATTTGTGGATATTAAATTGTCTTGTAAGGAAATTGATTTTACATCGCTTTATTCAATTCAAGATAACAAATGGCTCATCTTTCCTAAAAAAGACTTTGGAATAAAAGAAGATGAAATGATTGCATATTATCAAAAAAGGCGACAGGAAATAATGAAGGAGCTGGAAAAAATCAAAAATAAATATGAAGGTATGAAACTTGGAAAAAAATTAAAGGATTTTTATAGCAAGACCATTTTGCGCTCTATTAAAGGAAAGCCGACAATAAAAGATTATTTGGTTTTTAAACTCTTACACTACGAAAAACTTTTAAAGCCGATTGGAGCAGGAAGCATTATGGCTTATAATAAAGCATTAACGCTTAGAAAAGAAAATACGAAGGTGACTGATTTTTCGTAACGAATAGAGGTAATAAAATTTGAAGATCCCTTGACAATTGCTGACGCAATCGAGGGATGACTGTTAAATCATGAGATAAAGAAGAGAACTTTAAGGGTTCTTTTTTAGGGACTTAATGTAATTCAAAACACGTTTGTCTGCCCATTTGGCCGTTCCTCGTATGCGCCCGATTTCTTGGGCGTTTTCATCAATCAAAACCGTATGAGGCGTGCTGAAAATGCCAAAGTCAGCGGCAAGCTTGCCTTTCTTGTCGGTATAAAATTCAATGTCCGGTGCTTTAAGTTTTTTCAAAAAGAGGCGTTGTTCAATGGCAGATTTCCATTCGGATTTCGGCGAAATCAAAATCAAACGAATGCCTTGAGGCAAAGCGTTTTTATAAAAAGTGTTTAAATCAGCGAGCTCTTTTAAGCACGGACCGCAGGTCTTTGACCAAAACACCGCAACCACAAATTCTCCTTTAAAATCAGAAAGGCTGTAACCTTTTCCGTTTTCGTGGATAATCAAACGTTTCGGGACATCGCGCGATTCGGCAAAAATGTTAACGGCATCTGTTTTTGCCGTAACATCAAACGAGAAAATCAATCCGAATACGAAAAAAAGAATTTGAAAGAAGTGTTTCATTGCCTGTGAAAATCCGTTAAATTGTGCTATACTTTTAAGACCTCTTTTGAATATAATCAGTATAAATAATCTTACAATGAAAAGGTTAAAAATTATGAAACAAGCTTTAATGTTTTTAAAGATTTTGGTTTTGGTTTGTGCCGTTTTAAATGTTTGCGCTTGTGGCAAAATTTCGGACCCGAAACCGATTGAAAACAGCTCATATCCGCACTCGTATCCGAGAATTTAAGGAAAAAAAAGATGGCAGAAGAAGAAAATTTAAGCGATGATATGATTCCGTATGTGGAATTTGCAGACAATGCCAATGAGCGCACGCCGTGCGTTTTGGTTTTAGACTGTTCGGGATCTATGAGAGGCGAGCCGATTAAGCAATTAAATGCCGGTTTGAAAGCCTTGGAAAAAGAGTTAAAAGATGATATTGATGCATCATCGCGTGTGCAGATTTTAATTATTAAAGCTTGCGGAAAAGATGATGAGGCTGTTGTGGCTTCAGATTGGGTTGACGCAATGAATTTTACGGCGCCTGTTGTTGAAGCAGGCGGTTTAACACCGCTTGGCAAGGCTGTCGATTTGGCCTTAAAAAAGATTGAAAATCAGAAAGATTTGTATGATTCTTGCGGGGTTAGCTCAAAAAGGCCGTGGATCTTTTTGGTCAGCGACGGTGAACCGACGGATTACGGTTGGGAACAAGCCGCGCAAAGATGTATTGAAGCTCAGAAAAATAAAAAGGTTATTGTGCACGCCATCGGAACACAGGGTGCAAATATGGAAAAACTCGCCAAATTTTCAATAATGGAGCCGAAACGTTTGGTCGGTTTGAAATTTACGGAATTTTTCCTTTGGCTTAGCCGAAGCGTTTCTTGTGTTTCAAAAGCTGCGCCGCATGCCGACGATTTGTTAAAGGATATTGAAGCCTGGAATGAAGAATAAAAAACAATATCGTGTTGTCGCGGTGAGCACCGTCGGACCATATCACAAAGCAAAATCTTTGAAGTGTCAGGATTTTTTTGCTTTTAAGGAAAACGGGGCAAAGTTGGTCGCTGTCGTTTCGGACGGCGCAGGTTCGGCAAAATACGGCGCAATCGGTGCTAAGTGTGTTTGTAATACTTTATGCAGGGTTTTAAGCAAATCAGGCAGAAAAGATGTGCGTCAAAATATTATTGACGCCATCGAAATTGCGCGCGATGAATTGATGATGCACCGCTTAAACAAAAGCAAAAATGAAGACGGGCTGATTGATTTTGCGGCAACGCTTGTCGGCGCGATTTATCAAAACGGCAAAGGGATTTTCTTTCATATCGGCGATGGTGCGGGAATTGCACTGTTCGGTTCAAACGATGGGGCTGTCGTGATTTCGGAGCCTGAAAACGGTATTTTCTCAAGCGAAACATATTTTTACACTATGGACGATTGGAAAGACAGCTTAAGGTTTACGCCCTTTTCAGAGGCAGACAGTCTGTTTTTGATGACCGACGGGGTAACGGGGTTTGCGCTAAAGAAAAATGCGCGTTCGCTTGAAAAAGGTTTTATCGGTCCGATCAATGGGTTCTTAAAAAAAGAAACAAATGTCAAAAAAGCGCAGAAAGCTTTGAAAAATACGCTCGAAACACCGAAGGCAAAATCTTTGAGCGGTGATGATAAAACAATGATGTGGATTGATTTGAAATGACGCAAACGCTGATTTATAACGCCATATTTGAAGACGGACATTTCGAGCGCGAAGCTTTGGGCGAAATGATAAACAAAGGCGGCGCGGCAGGAAAAATCTATAAAAGTTTGAGCCACCCGAATTTGGTTGCAAAAATTTTTCACGACAAAACAAAAAGCAAAACAAATCGCAAAAAACTGGAGGCAATGCTCCACAATAAGCCGAATATTCCGCATATTGTCAAAGAAAACAAAACTTTTGTGCAGATTGCATGGCCGGAAGCGGTTTTGGAAGACGATGAGGGGTTTTGTGTGGGCTATCTGATGCCCTTTATCAATACGGATGATGCCGTTTCGCTCGACCATTTGATGCAAAAAGCCGTCAGGCAAAAACAAAACTTAACCGAAAGATATGAAGACCGTTTGACGGCAGCTTATAATGTGACGGCGATGGTGGCGGCTCTGCATCAATGCGGACACTATATTGTGGATTTGAAACCGGCTAACGTTTCGGTTTATAAGAACAATATGTATGTTGCAATGTTTGATTGCGACGGGTTTTCAATTAAGGGGGTAAATGCACGTTATCCCGCCGAATTTGTGAGCGAAGAATATATTTATCCGGAGGGAATGCGCCAAAATCCGGAGGATATGGGCGAAGATCAGGATAATTTTGCGCTGGCTGTCATTATTTTCAGGCTCTTAAATAACGGTATTCATCCGTTTGCGGGAATGCCACGCAAAAAAGACGAGAAAATGCTCGATATTCAAACACGTATTGAAAAATATCATTATGCATACGGAATGTGGCCGGATACGTATCAGGCGCCGCACCCATACAGTATTCATGAATATTTTGATAAAAAAACGCTCGATATGTTTGAAAGGTCGTTTGCAAAAAATCAAAAACGTCCGACGGCAAAAGAATGGTTTGAGCATTTGAAATATTTGGACGGAATAAAGAAAAATTGTAAGAAAAATCCAAATCATATTTATTTTGTAAACAAAGGTTGCGGACTTTGCGCCATAGAAGAAAAGTTTAAGGCAAAAATCGCTTCGGTCAAAGAAGAAAAAGCGGCGCCTCAAAAGATCAGAGGAATTGAGCTCGAGGCATTAACAACCGAAAAAAGGACGGCGTTAAAAAGACAAAAAAGGCGAGAGTTTGTGCGCTTAAATAAGTTGGCACTCGTTTTTATTTGTTTGTATTTTGTTTTTTGGGGTGCATTGCCGGTTTATTTATATCGATTTTCAGACATTTTAACGGCATATGGCTATTTTATACAAATTTTGGCGCTGATGCTGATATTAAAAGCGGTATTCTTCGGGTTTGGAAAAGTTCAAAAATATCTGCCTTTAATGCAAAATCAGGTTTTAATGACAATGCTTAAAATTTATGCATTGATGACAAGTGTTGTCGGCTTGTTAATTATCAATAAGATAGATTTTTCTTTTTTAAGCGCTTATTAAAAAAAAGGGATTCGTTTCGAATCCCCTTTCTAATACATAGATATCGGTGTCAGAGGGCGCACGCGCGCTTGGCTGAAGTTGTTTCCCACGGATCCAACATCCACGGCATCAAGCTTGACAACAAGGTTGCGCTTTTTGGATTTCGGATCAAAAAAACACTTGGCGTGCAAAAGCATATATTCTTCCGGCAAAAGCTCGGCATGAACATGAAAAGTGCGGTTTTGGGTTTTGATTTTTCCGAAAACAAGGTATGCCCCCGTTTCTTTGAGAGCTGTGCCGCTTTGAAGATCGGTCATAATGTATGATAAATCGGGATCAAGCGATTTTGGAAGGTATAAATACCAAACCATAAAAGAAAACAAGAGCCCGAAAAGGATGGCAACAAGCTCTAAAAACCAATTTGAGCAGAGGTCAAAAGAGGCAAAGACGCATCCGATGCAGACGACCAAAAAAGCGATTTTGACAGCAAAGGCAACATCTAAATAAACGGCCTTGATGTGAAATTTGAGCTTAGACTCAAAGATAAGAAGCGTAAGCTGGATAAAAAAGAATATCCAGAAAGCAATACGAATAATGGACACAAACATATGAAATAATTTTAAATGAAACAATAATCTTGAAATATCCACTATGCTAGCACAAAAAACAAGCTTGTCAAGGCGATAGGCATAAAGCCTAAAAATAGGTGGTATTATCAAAAAAAACAGACTATGTTATAAAAATAAAAGTCAAAGAGGGTTAAATGAAAATATACAAGGTCGGCGGAGCTGTAAGAGACGAGATTTTAGGGCTTAAAGCACACGACAACGATTATGTGGTTGTGGGCGGCTCAAAAGAGGAAATGACAGCGATGGGATTTATCTCAGTCGGCAAAAGTTTTCCGGTTTTTTTGCATCCCGACACAAAAGAAGAATATGCCTTGGCGCGCAAAGAAATTAAAAAAGGAAAAAAACATACGGATTTTGAATTTGTCTTTTCACCGGACATCAGCTTGGAAGAAGACCTCGAAAGGCGGGATTTGACTTGTAACGCAATCGCGCTTGACGAAGAGAGCGGAGAATATATTAATCCTTTCGGTGGTATTAAAGACATACAAAACAAAATTTTAAGATGTGTGAATGAAACACATTTTGTTGAGGACCCGTTAAGGGTTTTAAGAGTTTGCCGTTTCAGCGCACAGCTTGATTTCGAAATTGAACCGAAAACACTCGAATTGTGTCAAAAGATGGTTGGAGAAGGGGCAATGGAGAATCTGCCGGCCGAGCGAATCTGGGAAGAAGTTGTGAAAGCCTTAAAAGCTGAGAAAAGTTCAAAATTTTTTGTTTTAATGCGCAAAATCGGAGCGCTGAAAAAAATCATGCCGGAAATTGACGTTCTTTTTGAAGTTCCGGAAAAAACAAAATATCACCCCGAAGGGAATACAGGCGGTCATGTGATGAGTGCGCTTGATGCAATAAAAAGCAAAAATGCGCTTATAAAATTCGGCGTTTTGACACATGATTTAGGAAAAGCTTTAACGCCGAAAAATGAACTCCCGTCGCACCATGGGCATGCAAATAGGGCAAAAGAGCCGATTTTAAGTTTGTGCAAAAGGCTGAATGTGCCCAATATTTATAAAGATTTCGCCCTTCAAAGCGCAAAGTTTCATATGCATTATTTTACAATTTTTGAAATGAGGGCTGCCAAAATCTATGAGCTGATTTGTGCCATGATAATTGCTCATCGCTCATATTTGAAAGAATATATTGAAGTTTGCCGTGCGGATTTCTTGGGCTCGGCCTGCGAAAACAGGCAAAAAGAATCTGAAATGTTTGAGCTGAAAGCAAAATTGCTCGAGTCATCAGAAAAAACGATTCGAAGCATAAAAGCAAATGACGTTCCGGAGTTTGAAAATTTGCAAAAAGATGAGCACTTCGGCGAGATTTTAAGAGATTATAAGATTGAAACTTTAAGCAAAAAAATAAAGGAATTTAAAAAAGATGAAAGCCTGCTCTAGAGAGGGCAGGCTTTCGGTTAGTTGGTTAATAGTTGATAATGGGTTAGTAGCGCCCCAGCTTGGGCGGGGCGGAGAGGTCTTCGCCGAAGGCGGGGATCACGACGCACTCGCTGTCGCGACAGGTCCGCTCGGCGAGGAAGGTCTGGTATTTGCCATCTTTCCACCCGCGGGTGAAAATGACCTTTGTGCCATCTTCGTAGTCGAAGGCGGTGCCGACCCCTTCGGGTCGAATCTCATCTCGCTTGGTGACCGTGATGACCTTTCCGGTCTTGATTGAGGTCAGGACACCGTTGGCATCTTTCCAAGCCGGGATGATGGCCCAGATGCGGGGGTTCTTATAGTCCGAGAAGTCTATTTTCTCGAACCATCCGAGCGGTCGGATTCTGACGATAGTGACGAGCTGACGGTTTTGTTGCTGAGCGTTTTTGATGTTCTCCATGATGATAATATTAATAGTTAAACATAATTCTTTGTGATTAACTAGAATATAGCCGAAAATTGAAAGTTTGTCAATAATTTTTTTTAAAATTTTGGCAAAAAAATAAAGCGTCCTTATAAAAAAGACGCTTCAGAGAGGGCAAGGGTTAGAGCAGTTGAAAAATTTGGCCGACGGTCATTTCCGGGCGGACATCAATGCAATATTCGCTTTTGAAACGATCAATAACACTTTTGAGGTCAAGCGCCATGTCTTGCAAAACTTCGGACGGCTCGATACTGGATTCAACAGCACTCAAGTAGTCGGAAATGTCATAAAAAGTCAGCGGACGCCCCATTTGAGCTGTTAATTTGTTGAAGATGTTGACGCTACGCGGCGATTCGGCCATGATTTCAGCCTCAGCTAAAATACTTTGAATAGTTTGTTTCATAAAAATTATATTTAAAAAAATTAAATGATATCATAATTAAGTTGATATCATTTATTTAGCAGATTTCGGAAAGGGTTGTCAAGGCTGTGCTTAAAAAAATTAAAGCAAATCGGACAAGTCAGGTTTTTGATAATAAGGGCCTTTCAGGACTTTTCCGTCTTCGCGTTTGAGGGGTTTGCCGTCAACAAGTTTGGACATATTACTTTTGTGAACGCGGTCAAAAACTTTTTCCATCGGAATGCCTAAGGCAACAACCATGCCGCTCAGAACATATTGGAGATCAGCCAATTCCTTAAACATTTTAAGCTTTGTTTCTTTAGTTGGGATTCCGTCTTTTTCAATCTCGGAAAGAAGCGTGTTTATTTCAACGTTTAATTCGGCAGCCTCTTCGTTAATAAGTTTTTGGCGCAATTCAAGAAGCGGTTTTGTGTATGGGGCATCAACAGCCATTTCCATAGATATGTGAAAATCTTTGACCTTTTTTTCGTATTCATTCATGAACATTCTCCAATACCGAAAAGCATAAGAGAATAGCCAAGAAAAGGCAAGGTTTAAGATAAATCAGTTGACAGATTTAATCGGCTGAGTGCTTCAATCTCGCGTTCGATTAAGCAAAGCTGACGGGAATGTTCGCGATGTAAGGGCGAAAGATAGTAGCTGTCGTTGCCGATTTGGTTGATTTTAATCTGTTCTTTGAGAGCCTCTTTAGCCTTAAGTAAGTCTTGTAATTTTTTTTGCATATGAATTCTCCTTGATATATTATATATAAGAAAAATATCATATTTCAAGATATAAAAAAGAGATTTATCTAAAAATATAGAAAAATCTCAGTTTTAAAAAGTTTGATCAGCCGATTCGTTGAGCTTTTAAGGCAAAGATTATTTTGCCGGCAATATCAACTTTTTTAAAGGGCAGAGTAACGCTTTTATAGTTCGCATTGTCGGAAATAAGCACAAGTTCGTTTGAAGAAATTTGTTGCAAACGGCGGATAATGAAATGATTTGAGCTGCGAACAAGATAAAGACCATCGGCACCGAAACGGTTGAAAGAAAAATCAGCCAAAACTAAATCGCCGTCTTTTAAGGTAGGATCCATCGAATCGCCGTAAACACGAAGCATCTTAATAAATTCGGGCGAAGTTGAAGTGATGTTTGAAAAATCAGCGGCCGGTAAAGAAAGAAAGCCTTCGGTGTTTTGAGCGTTTTGATCAAGATTAAAGGAAATCATCTCAATTAAAGCCGTTTTGGCATGAGAAGAAACAGGCGTGATTGTTTTAGGCAGCTTAATGTCAGTCAATTCTTGCTCATCAACCTCTAAAAGCAGGGCAAGTTTTCGGCGCTGTTCTTCGGGCAGTCGAACCGGTGAGCGCTTATTGATAAATTGGTGTAAATAAGCTTCATTCTTGCCGATAGAAAGAGAAAGAGAGCGATAATTTTTTCCTTTTTCTTTAATCAGGTTGTCGATATGAGTGCGTATTTGATCGATATCCATGAGAATCTCCTTGTTTAATTCATAAGAAACATATCATAAAAAAAATTGTTGTGCAAATGATAAATTTATCATTGAAGATATAATAAAAATATTATATTTAAAAGCGGAAAGGATAGGATAATGGCAAAAAGTGTTTTGGAAAAATATGAGGCGAAAGGATGGCTCAGAGGCGGATTGAAAATTTTTTCGGCAAAAGACAGACTTTGGGCGGCAAGAAAGCTGTATCTTTCGTATTTGAAAAGCAGTCAGGGAGCGCTAAAAGCAAGAAATATGGAGGCCTTGAAGGTTGATGAAACGAGAAAAACGGACATTTGTGCGGCAAGACTTGACGCAATGCAAGAATTTTTGGAGGCTTTTCGGGCGATGTCCCTTGAGGGGCAGAAGATTGTTGAATGTGTGGTATTTCAAGACAAGGAACTGAATATCAAAAATGAGGCAAAAGCAAAAGAAATCAAAAGGGCGTTTGTTCAAGCGTTGGACTGTTTGACTTTATTTTATTATGAAAAGCGCGGAGAAAATAGAGATGGAAGAAAACGTATATGAGATTCGTGCCAAAAGATACGAAGAGGTTTTTAGAATAAATCAAATGTTTCGGGCTGTTATTAAGCAAGCAATTAAAGATGCTTATTTAAGAAAATCAAAGAGAAACGACAAAATAAAAACGGAGGCCATGAAATTTTTGAGAGAAAAAAGGGATCTGAAAATAATATGCGAGATGGCAGGGATAAAACAAAACGAAATTATAAAAATCGTTAAAAACAAAAATTTAAAATATAAAGAAAAATATAATAAAATAAAATCGATTTTGTAGAAAAATATTATATACAAGATGAAAATACAAAGAGTTAGAGGGTTGTGCACAAGGGTTGACTTTAAAGGAAAAATATGATATATATAAAACATCCTTAAAAAAGGATTTAAGAAACGGCGCGGATAAGAAAGCCGTTTTATTTTTTTTAATAAAGAGCTTCGGCTCTTTTTTTGTTAGCAAAGGATAATATGGGATTTGGGGTGGGAAATTGAATAAAGATATAGGGGATTTTAGGAAATGACGAGTGTAAGAGATGATTTAGAAGAAGCATTAAAAGAATATGAAGAAGAGGAAAGAAAGAGAAAGGAAAAAGAATTAAGAGAAAAGGAAGAAAAAATAAAGCAAGTCGCTCAAAATGATGTTAAAAGTATGTAAATGTTGGTAAGTAAAGAATTTGATAAGAAAAATGGATTAAAACAAAAGAAAAGGGATACAGATATATGAAACAATATTGTCAAAAAATTTTAAATGTCCTTAAAATAGGAATAAATATAACATCTCTTATCTTTACAGGATACATTTGTGGAGTGTTCTTAAAATTTTTAATTTACGAAAATTTTATTACCGATGTTCGTTATGATAAAGGGGGAAAGATAGCAGATTTACCTCGTGTCGCAGACATTGGTATGCTTTTGGTATTGGCTGGTGTCGCTATATGGTTTATTGTCTACATATCGCTAAGAATAAGAAAGATAGAAAATTTATGGAAACATTTGATGTTTTTATGTTTTCCTATATGTTTGTTAGCTATGTATGGCTTTTTATATTATCTATTAGCGAATTTTAGCGGCTATTGGACTTATTAGAATTAGAAAAGGTTAGCCTTTAACAAATAACGTATTGGAGTACGCCAAGAAAATCGAAAAGAGCTTCGGCTCTTTTTTTTTGTTAGCAAAGGATAATATGGGATTTGGGGTGGGAAAATGAAAGATATCAGATATAAAAAACATAATGTTAAGATCGTTCCGTTGGGAACGTTTTTTTTAAATCAAAAGAAAGGAAAGAAAAAAAGATGAATAATATATTGGAAATATGTCAGGAAGTTGCGGATATGACGGCAACGCAAAGACCGGACGACTTATTTGATAAAAATGTGTTGCATGATGCAATTTTTTTATCGGTGGCAAAAAGCGAGCTCGACAGTTTAATGCGCTATGGCGACTGGCAAGAACTGATTAAGCAGGGGCGCTTTGAAACAAGGGAAAACAAGGTATTTTATCCCTTTGATGAAGTTGTGGGTGATTTTTATGCACTGATTCACAATACGGTTTATATTCAAAACGAGGGGAAACAGGCAATCGGGGCGATAACGCCCGAAAAGTGGATGGAAACACTCAATTCAAACCCTTGTCGGGAAGAGATAAATTTTCGGATAGAAAACAACGGATTGAGGTTTATGGAAAAGCCGAGAGCGGGCTTAAAAGTTGTTTTTCTTTACAGATCAAATGCAATTTGCATTGATGGAAAAACAAGAGAGTTCAAAAGTGTTTTAAGTAAAAATACGGATATTCCGGTATTTGACAAGTATTTGGTTAAGCTCGGGATTATATGGCGCTTAAATAAGCGAAACGGAATGGATTATGAAGAAGAATATAACGAATATCAAAAAGAGTTGAAAAAACAATTCGGCCATACGCTTGGAACGCAAGATATCAGGCTTGCAAGCGAAAATTTTTTAAAAGATGAAATAGAAATATATCACGTAAAGTAAGGAAAAAAGAAATGGAAGACGTTAAAGAGTGGATTAAAAAAATTGAGGCGGCTGAAAAAAAATATGAGCCGTATCATGCGCTAATCAAAGAAATCAGAGCATATTACAGAAATGAAAAATCAAAAAACAAACACAATATTTTTTGGTCAACAATCGAAACGTTAAAGCCGTTTTTGTATTTTAAGCAACCGAAACCGTACGTGGAACAAAAACAGAAAGCAAACAGCCCGATAGAAACAATAGCCTGTCGGATTTTAGAAAAAGCGCTTGATTGGGATTTGGAAAAATTTGATTTTGACAGTGTGGTCAAATATGTCAGGAATGATTTTTTACTTGTAGGATTCGGGGCAGCTTATGAACGGTATGTGCCGACCTTTAAAAAATGTTTTTTACAAAGCGAAACGGACGTTTGTCTTGAGATTTTGGAAGATGAAAAGGTTGAAACGGTTTATCTAAATCCTGAGGATTTTATTGCAGACACGCAAAAGGTTTTTGTTTGGGAAGATTGTTCGTGGGTGGCGCGCAAAATATTTATGACCGTTAAAGAGGCCGAAGAACAGTTCGGGCAGGATTTGGCAAATTTGCTCAGCGCTGAAGGAAACAAAAGCGACGAAAAATCAATCAAGGTGTATGAAATTTGGGACAAAGCGAATAAACAAATTTTATATTTATCGAAAGAATGTTCAAACAATTTCTTAAAAATATTAAAAGATACGGCAAAAGTCAGCGGCTTTTTTACGATGCCGAAACCGATGTTTGCAACATTAACAAATGACGGTTTGATACCTGTGCCCGATTATGAGCAGCTCAAGCCATTGCTGGAAGAGTTAAGCGGGGTAACAAACAGAATGCAGCTTTCAATGCAGGCCATTAAGGTTTCGGGGGCATATGATAACAGCTTTCCGGAGCTTGCAAATATCTTAAACAAAGATGTGACTTTAGTGGCCGTAAGCGATTTTGACAGATTAAAAGAAAACGGCGGTTTAAGGGGAATTATAGACTTTGCACCGATAGAGCAATATGTGAATGCTTTAGAGGCACTTGCGGCAAGAAGAGAAGATATTATGTCGCAAATTTATGAGATTACAGGTGTTTCGGATATTATGAGAGGAAATTCGGATAAGGTGGAAACGGCAACAGCCGTGGCTAAAAAAACAAATTTCGGAACGCTTCGGAATCAAGACAGGCAAAATGATATGATCCGCTTTATTACAGACCTTTTGAAAATTAAGGCGGAAATGATTTGCGAATGTTTCAGCAGGCAGCGTTTGAAATGTTTTGCGGATGAAAATATGAATCAAGCTGACGTTGATTTGGCCATAGAGGTTTTAAAAACAGACAAACTAAGAGGTATGATTTTAGGTGTTCAGACAGATACGGCGATGATTAACAGCGATTCGCAAAGCAATCTTCAAAACACGATTTCAGCCATTCACCAATTGATTGTTCAGGCTTTTGATGTTGTTTCATCACAGCCGCTTCTTTTGGATTTATATCGGCAAATGATTGAGAGCTTAACAACAACGTTGCCGAACGCACGAATGTATGAACCCGTCGTTTCAAAAGCTTTTGAGGCAATCAGCCTTGAGTTAAAGCAAAAAGACGCTCCTGAGCCGAATTTAGCTGTTTTACAACTCAAGCAAGAAGAACAAAAAATGCTGTTAGAGCATAAAATCAAAGAAAAGGAAGTCGCAATCAAAGAAGCAGAACTTGTTTTGAAAAAAAGCGAGCAAGATCGCAAAACAGCTTTGGAAAACAAAGAGATGGAACTTCAGGCGACCTTAAAAGCAAAAGAACTTAATGAAGATAACAAGGCGGATACGAATATTTCAACCGGATATGTGAAAGGATTTTAGAAAATGACAAGCGTAAGGCAAGATTTAGAAGAAGCATTGAGGCAATACACGGCGGATTAACAAAAGGCTCAAGAGGATGTATTGACATTCCGTGGCAAACTGATAGATTAAGCACATATTTGGATAATTGTGATGAAGATGAGGTGCCGCTCTATGTCAAATACAAAAGAAATCATTGGTAGGCCCAAAGAACAGCTCTGGAAATATTGCTTAAGTGTTAAAAAACTGCTGTGGCCGTTTAAATGGTATATTGGTTTTTATTTGATTTATATATCTCTGTTTGTTAGAGAATTAATAAACCCACCTGCAGAAAATGATCCTATTTTTAGCGCAGAGGCAACATCCAATGATTGGAGCTATGAAAGCCAAAGAGTTTACATTGGAAGTTTGAAATTAGATATCATAATCATCATCTTGATTTTTTTGCTTGGGTTAAGCAATGTGAAAAATCATCCGAGAGTTGCAAAATTGATATTTCTATCGCCATGGATAATGACTTTCGCGAATTTAATTTTATCAATATGGGAAGAAATATTCGGGTAAAAAAATTAAATTAAAATTTTAAGAGGCATTCTTTGGAATGCCTTTTTTGTTGAGGAGGAAATATGTTTAAGAAAGTAATTCGGCGCGTTAAATCGGCAGATTTTATTTTGCCGGCGCCTGTGGGCGGACTGAATAAAAGAGATCCGCAAAGCAAAATGAGCTTAACGGATGCAATCGAAATGGATAACTATATTCCGACACAAAATGCTGTCGAGCTAAGGCCGGGATATGCGCTGTATGCGCCTTTGGGTGAATTTGGAGACAAACACAAAGTTGAGACATTGGTTACATATCACAGCCAAGACATAAAAAAAATGATAGCTGTTTTTAACAACAAAGCCTATGAAATTTTGCCCTCTAAGGCAAAAGTTTTTGAAAATGTGAGCTTTACGAAGAACCGTTGCCAAACGGTTCAATATCAAAACAGGCTTTTCTTTATGAACGGCGTTGATGTGCCAAAGGTGTATTTCGTTGATGAAAACGGTGTGGAACATTTTGAAAATTGGAGCTTTGAGGGGGAGGATTTGATACCGGTTAAAATCATCAGTGCCGGTGTGTCGCATGAATTTTTATGGTTTGTGGAAAAAAATTCAACGCGCGCATGGGTGTCAACGGTTGCGGGAAACGTGAGCGGAACGCTTGAATCGTTTGATACCGCGCAAATCTTAAAATGGGGCGGGCACCTGATGGCCTGCTTTAACTGGACTGTTGACGGCGGAACAGGTATTGACGATTACACATGTCTGCTTTCATCCGAAGGCGAGGTTTTAATTTATAAAGGGTATAATCCGAACGATGCTTCGAATTGGACATTGATGGGCTCATATAAACTGAGCAAGCCGATCGGGTATCAATGTGTGATGCAATATCAGGGAGATGTGGTTTTAATCACACAAGAGGGATACATTCCGCTTTCAAAAGCATTAAGTGCCAATAACGCGGGATTTTCATCGGTGGCATTTTCGGATAAAATCAGCGGTCTTGTATCCGAAAGATCAAGGTTCTACAAAGATTTTGAGGGCTGGCAATCGCTTATTTACACCAAAAGGGGATACGGCATTTTTAATGTGCCGGTGGGCGAGCAGTTTGAACAACACGTGATTAACGTTGCGACGGGTTCGTGGTGCAGATTTACAAACATTCGCGCGTTTTGCTGGTGTTTGTATGATGATGAGCTCTTTTTCGGTTCGGATGACGGAGTTTATAAATTTGATGATACAAATTCGGACAATGGTTTGCCGATAGAAGGAAAAGTTGCGCAGGCATATACGGATTTGATGACAAACAATATTAAAAAAATTGTGTTACTCAATCCGAAGTTTAAAGCCTCAAAAGATCTTAAACTGATGGTTTGGACGAACATGGATTATGAGGACAAAGAACTCAACTATTATGTGGAATTCGGGCAAACCGGAGGAGAGGGCGAAAAATGGAATGAGGCAAAATGGAATGAAGCAAAATGGAAGTGTTTGAAACAACGAAAAATACAAAGCCAATGGGTCGCAAATAATGCCATAGGTTATAAGCTGAGCGTTGTTTTTAAAACAAAAACAGCGGGCAGGCAGATTGAATGGTATGAAACAGGAATCAGATTTGAGACCGGAACAGGTATTCTATAAGGAAAATCAGATGAAAGCAATTATGGACAGAGTTTTAATCAGGCTTGAAGAAAATGAGAAAAAAAACGGGGATATATTTTTGCCGGACAGTTTTGAAAAAACAAGAACAAAGGGAGAAGTTCTAAGCATCGGAGAAAATGTGAGAGCCGTAAAAGTCGGGCAAAAAGTCTTGTTTCATGCCTTTGATGAGTTGCCGACGATTGAAAAAGATGTTGTGGCGGTGCGTGAAAATTCGCTTTTGGCGATTCTTGAGGACTAGCCGATGAGAAGAATGAAAACATTAAAGGAAACGTTGATTAAGATGTTGAGTAAACAAGAAATCAGAGAGCAGATTTGCGAGATGCTCATCAATGATGCCAAAAACGGAAACTTAAAAGCTGTCGAACTGATAAGAGATATTACGGGAGAAAAAAATAATCCGAGCGCAGCCAATATCGAACAGGTGACAAACATCAAAATAGAGGTTGTTGATGCAAAAGGAACTCAAGATTAAAATTGCACGACCGTTTTTGCCGCTGATTGGCGAAAAAAAACGTATTAAGTTTTTTTATGGCGGGAGAGGCGGCGGAAAAAGCTATGCATTTGCAGACGCGCTATTGATGCTCGGACTGAAACAAAAACTTCTGATTGCGTGTGTGCGTGAAATTCAGGAGTCGATTAAAGATTCGGTGCACAGGCTTCTTGCTGATCGTATCGGTTTTTACGGGCTCGATGAGTTTGATGTTAAAGAAAGCGAAATTTTAAACCGCGTTAACGGAACGCGGTTTATTTTTAAAGGTCTGAGAAATCAAGACGCGCAAAAAATCAAATCACTCGAAGGGGTGGATATTGTTTGGATTGAAGAAGCACAGACAATATCTAAAAAATCGTGGGAAATTTTGTCGCCGACCATTCGAAAAGACGGGTCCGAAATTTGGATTTCAATGAACAGAGAGGAAGAAAATGACCCGCTTTGGGTGGAACTCGGGGCAAATCCGGATGAGCGAACATTTGTGCAAAAGGTTAATTTTTATGACAATCCGTTTTGCCCGAATGAGCTTAAAAAGCAAGCGCTTGATTGCAAACAAAAATCAATATCCGATTATTTACACATTTGGGAAGGCGAACCCTTAAGCCAAGGGGCGCATAAATTAATTGACAGTCAAAAGGTGCGTTTGGCAATGAAGCCTAAAATCAAGGAATCAACATCGCCTTTGGTGATCGGACTTGATGTGGCAAGATTTGGCGACGATTCAACGGTGTTTTGTTTCAGGCGTGGGAGGCTGTGTTTGAAGTTTGAGGTTTATAGGGGAAAAGACAACGTCGAGGTTGCAAATTTGGCAACAAACATGATTGAAAAATATCATCCCTCTAAAATGTTTGTGGATATCGGCGGCGTGGGCGGCGGTGTGTATGATATCTTAAAAGACAGGGGATTTATTGAAGTTGTGCGAGGGGTTAATTTCGGCTCAAAAGCCATTAACGATGAAAGATATGCCAACAGGCGCGCCGAGATGTGGGATAAAATAAGTCAGTGGCTTGATGATGAGGTAGAACTTCCGAAAGATGAGGGGTTGTTTGATGAGCTGGCTTGTGTGAACAAGAGATATGATTTCAGAGGACGGCTTATTTTAGAAGAAAAAGAAGAAATCAAAAGAAGGCTCGGACGCTCGACCGATATGGCAGATGCACTGGCTTTGACGTTTGCCGAGCCGGTTTATGACAGGGGAATGATAAAACTTTACGGGAACGGCAAAGTTTCAATTGAAGAAATGTTTGAAAGTGCAAAACATAAATACGGAGGATGGTAGAAAATGGTATGGTCTAAAATAGTGCAAAAGGGATTATATTATGGCGGCAAAAAAGCAGGGAATACCGCACTAAAAAAGATGTCGGATACTTATAGGAATTTACATGATGAAATATTTGGTATTAAACCTCTAAACAACGGGGAAAATGAAACTGTTCGTCAAATGGTATGGGATAATGACCCGATGAATAAAGATGTTGAAGAATGGGACGATAATGATGCAATGTCTGTTTTTCACAGTCATGATTATCAATATAATCAAAGCAAACAAACGAAATTTAATGAATATTTAAATTTTAGAGGCTACAAACAAGGTTATTAGAGATTTAATCAAATGAGAAATATTTTAGTATTTGTTTTGAGTTTTATTTTGGTGCCGTTGATTGCATCAGAAATTTTATGTTGCTTGTCAAACCTTGATAAACAAATCATTTGGATGGTATGCAGTTTATCTTTTTTGATTTTATACGCTTTGAAATCCATTTGGTTGAAACATGTTATAAAGGATAAAAATAAGTGGACAAACGCAGGTATATTTGTAGCCGTTTATATAGTTGTATGTCTGATGATGGTTTGGATGCTAAAATAAAAATCAAATAAAAAAACACGCAAAATATGTCTTTGCGTGGCAATGTTTCAGGAGTCGAGAGGACATATCCGCTCTCTGAAACTATAAATAACATACCACAAAGTCAATAGAGAAGGATTGCATGGTGCTTTTTCAGAGCGCCATTTATTTTAAGGAAATTACAAAATGTTTCAAAAAGAAGTTTTGTTGCCGAACGGAAGTTTTGCAACTTCTGCAAGCGATATTGATGCTTTTTTAAAAGAAAGCGGATTAGCGCTCGCAGGCGACTACAGCGACGCATATATAAAAAATGTGCGGCGCAAAAATCAAGAGCTTCAAACAAAAGAGGCTTTTGATGATTTTATCAATGAATATAAAAAAAGGATATGGAATGAGTGAACTAAGAGATGAACTCGAAAAAAACTTCGCTTCGGCGATGGAGCAAAGCGAAGATAACCCGGTAAACACTACGGAAAGCAATCTGACCGATGAGCCACAAGCGCTTGGCACAGAGGAAACGATGGCTGCGCCTAAAAGTTATACCAAACAATTTCAGGAAGACTTTAAAATGCTTTCGCCCGAATGGCAAAAATATCTGGCTGAGCGGGAAAAGCAGGTGGAAAAAGGTTTTTCTAATATGGCAAACAAAATAAATGCCAATAAGTGGGCTGATAAGTTTTTTAACGAGCGCAAAGAAAGGTTAAACACTTTAGGGTTTGAAAATGCACAGGATTATATAAGTAATTTGATTTTACTTGATGATGCGATGCAGGAAAATCCGCTCGAAACATTGACTTATTTGGCAAAAACGTATGGCATTAAAGAAGATAACAACAATGCTTCAAAATTTTCGCAAGAGCGAAAGTTTTCTTCAGATATGGCAAAGGCAGCATATGCGTTTCAAAAGCGGCGTGAAGATGCCGCTTTTTTTGATGTGGAGCGTTTTGAAAAAGCCGTCGATGATGGCGGAAACTTAAAACACCCTTATTGCGCGCAGGTCAAACAAGAAATGATCAGCGCCTTGAAAGGAGGCAATACCTCAAGTTTGGAAGAAGCCTATCAAAAAGCCTTGTGGCTCAATGAAACGGTCAGGGACAAAATGATTGAAGAAAAAATCAAAGGAGTCTTATCTGAAAAATTCGGGGATGTCTTAAAGGCAAAAGAACTTTCCTTTTCCCCGCATTCAAAAGCCGAAGCCGAACCGAGAGAATTGAGCTTGAGAGAAGAACTTGAGGCGCAATTTAAAAAGGAATTTTAATTTATGACAACACCTAATGAAAAATACGATTCGATTTTTACGACAACGATTGAAAATCGATCAAAAAAAATGGCAGATAATGTAACAAAGAACAATGCTTTGTTGAACAGACTTTCTGCAAAAGATAAAATCAGACCGATTGACGGCGGTTCCAAAATTTTGGAAGAGTTGGAATACGGCGAAGGCAATATGGTTTGGTATTCCGGTTTTGACACAATCGCATATAACGGTCCGGAGCTTTTCAGCGCAGCCGAATATGCCTTAAAACTTTGTGCGGTTCCGGTGGCCGTTTCGGGCGAAGAAATGCTCAAAAACAGCGGTGAAAGCCGAATGATTGATTTGTTTGAAAAGCGTATTCAAAATGCCGAAAAAACGATGGGAAACAAAATTTCTCAGGCGCTTTATTCAGACGGAACAGGCTCTTCGGGCAAAGAAATCGGCGGTTTAAAACTCTTGATTGCAGACGCCCCGTCAACGGGAACGGTCGGTGGCATTAACCGTGCAACAGCCGGCAACGAATTTTGGCGCAATCAGGCAAATGTGATTTCAAGCTCGGCAAATGCCTTATCGGCATCAACGATTTTAAGCAAAATGAACGATATGTATTTAAAATGTTCACGCGGCACGGATAAACCGGATTTGATTGTGACAGATGATTATATGTATGATTTGTTCGAAAGTGCGCTCCAACCTCAACAGCGTTTTAATGATCCGAAGTTGGCCGAAGCCGGCTTCCAAACATTAAAATATAAGGGAGCTGATGTTATTTTTGACGGCGGTCAGGGCGGAAGCTGTCCGGCAAAACATATGTATTTTATCAACACAAACTACCTTTACTTGCGCCCGCATCAGGATCGCAACTTTAAAGTGATTGGCGGCGAAAGAATGGCAATCAACTCAGATGCGATTTATAAAATAATCGGTTGGGCCGGAAACCTGACAATGAGCAACGCAGCTCTGCAAGGCGTTTTGGTCGATTATATTGCACCTGCAAACGGATAATTTTGTGTGAAAAAAAGGGGCGTTTTTTAAGCGCCCCGAAATCTTAAAGATGAGAGGAATTAAAAATGACAAGCGTAAGGCAAGATTTAATTGATGCATTAAGACAGTATGAAGAAGAGGAAAAAAGAAAAAGAGAAAGAGAATTAAAAGAAAAAGAAGAAAGGATAAGCCAAGCTGCTCAAAATGATGTTAAAAGCATGTATGAGCCATATTTAAAAGATGATGAAGATGAAATGTTAGAGGATTTCTATAATCATTTAAAAGATTCAGATGTTGAAGGGTATTCAAAAACGCCATATTGCGATTCGGAAGGTAAAAACACGGTAGGCGTCGGCAACAGAATTCCGAATTATGAAGCGGTTAAAAACTTGACCATGACATCAAAAGATGCGCCTGTGAGTGAAAGCAATCCGGCATGGGATGAAGATAAAAAGCGAGGTTTTATGCAAAAGCTGGATGAATTTTGCAGAGATAAGACAAATTGGTCTCAGATACCTAAAAGACAATATGAAGAATATAATACAAAATATAAAGACACAATGCCGTATTTTCAAGATGATGAATTAGAAGAATTATCTAAAAAATATATCAGAGATACAGCTTTACCGGAGATTAAACGCAACGTTCAAAACGTGGGGATAAATTTTCATCATGATTTGAACAGAGACGGGCAAAAAGGGCTTATGGATATGCAATATAATTTGGGGAGCAATAAATTTAAGTTGATTGATTTGGAGGACCATAATCAAATTGATAAGAGCGATTTAAAATATAAAAATGAGCTTAAGGCTGACAAAAACAGCTATTTAAGGCCTGAAATCAGAAAAGATTTGATTGATAAAGGTTATTGGGTGGGACTAAGCAATGCTTTAAAGCAAAGGGATGAAGCAATGGTTCAAAAAGAGATACATCGCAGGAATGTATCAGAAAAAAGAAATGATAAAATCAGGAATCTTTTTGCAAACCCATGGCAAAAGAGGGCAGCCACAGTTCAAAATCCATACGACCAAAGAGAAAACAGATTAAAAAATCCGTGGGATGAAGATGACAAATGGTGGTATTAAATAAAAAAACATGATAAACTTCTCTTAACAAAAAAGAAAGGATTGTTTTTTATGAAAAAATTTGTTTTGATATTGAGTTTAGTGTTAGGTTTTGAAGCATTTGCCGGGGAGGCGCCGGAAAAGTTTCAAATAACAAGCTTTACAGCGGCGGGAAGAAAGTTTTTTCGCATGATATTTTAATCACGCCAACTTATATCACAGATTATGACAATAGTAATGGAAATGCGGAGTGCGAATATATTGCCGAAAATGAAAAATCAATATTGCTTAAATGCAATGAACCGCACGTTTTATCGCAAGGCGATTTTTGGAGTTATCGATTGTTTTTTGTGAAATACAAAGATGAATGGCCTGATGGAAAAAAAGAATGTAATGTTTGGGTATGTGAGATTTTCTTGGATGACAACGGAATGCCCGAAGAATATCAAAGCAAATTTGCTATGTGAGCAAAATCTTTAATTGTGCGGATGAGAAGAATTATTATGATGAGCATTTTAATTATGAAAAAATAGATTGTCAAAAAGAATATGAAGACAGAAATTGGCAAAAATATATTCCGGGCAGATGGGAAGATATGAAATGGTCTTAAAAAATAAAGGATTGTTTTTTATGAAAAAATTTGTTTTGATATTGAGTTTTGAGGCAATGATATAAAATTAAAAGTTTTGTTTTAAGCAAAGAGGGAAATTCCCTCTTTTTTTATTTTAAGAAAGGAAAAATATGAGTATGGAATTTTTAAGTTTTCAAAATATGACTTCAATTGAAAATGAAAACAAAGGGGTTTTTGCAAGATTTTATGATAAAGCCGTCAAAACGGGGAACATCTTAAAAAACGGGCTGCCGGAATTTGAGCAAAAACTTTATATTGAAATTAAAATACGCGATGAAAGAGATGTTTTTGATCAACCTGCAACGCAAGAACATATCAAAAGGTTCTCGGCAGAATATAACAGATATTTGAATGAAAAAGAAAAAAAGAAGCAGGGCACTTCATTAAAACTGTTTTCGTTTTTATCGTCAGATCAAATTGAAAGTTGTTATTTTAGAGGGATTTTCAGCGTGGAAGATTTAAGCGCCCTATCAGATGAGGCGGCTCAAAACTTAGGTTTGAGTGAAGAAAAAGAGCTCGGAAAAATGTTTCTTAACGCTTCAAAAAACAACAAGTTCTTATGTCAAATGCGTCAAAAAGAGAAAGAATACATCTTAGAAATCAAAAAACTGAAAGAAGAGATCGAAAGACTAAAGCAAAATGAACAAGAAAAATTGCCAAGTAAATCTTGATTTAACAGATGAGGTTTTCGAATTTGTTACAAAAGGTTTGGGGCTGGACAAGTTGTGGACTCAAAAATATATAGCCATAGGTGTTTGGCTCGAAAAAAAGCTGATTGCGGGGATTGTTTTCAGCGAAATCAGGCCGAGAAGAGATGTTTGGCTGACAATTTATACCACAGATAAAAGGTGGTGCAACAAAAGGGTTTTAAGAGCGATATTTAATATCGCTTTTAATTTTTTAGAGTGCTGTCGGGCCGGTGTTCGAATAGACAACACAAATATAAAAAGCCAAAGGCTGGTTGAAGGTTTAGGCTTTAAAAAAGAGGGTGTTTTACGCCAATTTGAAGACAACGGTCATGACAGTTTTGTTTATTCAATGTTAAAAAATGAATGTCAATGGAGGACAAAAGAAAATGAGTAAAGGATTGAAAGCATTCGGAAAAGTCAGCGATGGTTTAAAAGTTAATTTTGACCGCCGTCCGACGAACGAATACATCAAATATTTAAATAATTATGACACCGCAAATACGGATAACACATATTCAAATTTAAGTGATTGGGCTTCAAGAGCGAGCAATAATCTTGATAATATGGGCGGATATAATTTTAATGTTAATGCGTCTGAACAGGCAAGGCAAAAGGCCGAAAATGAAACCTTCCAAAACTATTTAAGCAAAGTGTTGCCGGCTTTCGAAAATCAGGCGGACAGCCTTCAGACAAGGTTGTTAAATCAAGGCATCGGCGTTGACAGCAGTGCTTATCGAAAGGCTTTGGATAGTTTGGCAGCATCACAAAATGCCACATTAAATGATGGCGCTTATCAGGCAATAGAGGCGGGACAGAATGCCTATACGGCGGATTTAAATAACCAAATCAATGCTGCGAATTTTGCCAATAACGCACAGCAGGATTACATCAATCAACTTATTTCCGCTTTAAGCGGTTCGTTGAGCAGTTATGATGTGGCAACGGATAAATATAACGCCGGTAACAATTTGGCAATCAACAAAGCTAATGCACAAAATAATTCGCTAAACCAAAAATTAAAAGCACTCAATATGGGAATTAATACAGGAAAGTCAGCAATTTCAGGACTTGCAGGACTTTAAAAGAATAGAAAGGAGTAAAAAAATGCCTTATGGACCGAATGGAAACTTCACTCGCGTGATGAACTGGACGAGTGATTATGAAAACGGAATAGAGATTGTCTGCGACCGTCATGATGCGGAAGATGACAACTTTGCGCAAGGTTTTAACGTTGCGTTTTGCAGAGACGGACGCGCACCCGCAACCGGCAATTTTAAGATGGGCGGTTTTAAAATCACGGGTTTGGGCGACGGCGCTTCAACAAATGATGCGGTTAATAAAAAACAGCTTGATGAGCAAAACACGGAGCTTCAAAATCAGATTGACGCAATCTCTACAGATTTAAGCGACACAAGCTTTATCGGCGACATCAAAGCAAGCCTTCAGACATCAAATCACGGAAAGTGGTTACTCTGCGACGGACAAGCCGTTTCAAGAGAAACATACGAAGACTTGTTTTTGTTAATCGGCGAAAATTTTGGCGCGGGCGATGGTGTGGCGACTTTTAACCTGCCTGATTACAGGGGAAAATTTTTGCGCGGTTTGGGCGGTAATTCGGCATCTGATATTTATACAACGCAAGCCGAAGGATTGCCGAATATTACAGGTAAAATCACAGCTGACGGTCGAGAACTCATAACAGAGGGAGCATTTGAGTTAACCGAAACGAAGTCTTTAGGTCGAACGTCGGATTATAATTCAATGAGATATTACAATTTTGATGCCTCGCTTTCAAATCCGATTTATGGCGCAAGCGAGCATGTAACGCCTGTCAATATGGCGGTTAACTACTTTATCAAAGCACTTTAAGGGGGAAAATATGACAGGGTATGTTCAGAATAATTTAATCGCCGTCCGTCAGGGCGACAGCTTCACGATCAACTTTGAGCTGAAAGAAAAATGCAAGCCGGTTGATCTGACAGGCGCGGAGATATTGATGCAAGTCAGAGACGAAAGCGGCAATTTGATGTTTTCTGTTTCAGGGACGCCGGTTGATGCCGTTAATGGTAAAATGGCGATTTTATTAACGCCGTTACAGACAAAAATCAACGTCGGCGATTATAACACCGACATTCAGGTGACTTTACAAGACGGTTCGGTCAACACAATCTTTCCGTCAAACGTTAATCAAATCGGTGTTTTCAGAGTAACAGAACAAATCACGAGGTAAGATCATGAGAATAGGTGAAGAAGCAAATTTTAACGTTGAAATCACACCTCAAGCGCCGATTGGTGTTGTAATAGGTGACAATGCCAAAATGGACGTTGTTAAGGCGGTTAATTACGTTGAATCGGGCAAAAAAGAGATTGAAAAAGCCGTTGAAGACGGAAAGGCGGATTTTGACGATCACGCGGCAGATAAGACTCAAGACTTCGACGACAACGCCGTTAATAAAACAAACGCTTTCAATCAAAATGCGGAAGAAAAGCAGGCTCTAATTGATGAAGCGGCGATTGAGGCGAAAGAATGGGCAGTCGGCGCACCCGAAGAACCTGAAGAAGGCTCGGCAAAATATTGGGCGTATCAAGCCTCAAGCGAACTTTCAACATTAGAAAGCGACGTTTCGGCTATTCAGGCGGTTATTCCCTCTCAGGCGAGCGCATCAAACCAATTAGCTGATAAGAATTTCGTTAATTCGTCGATTTCAACAAACACGGCAAATTTTATCGGAACGTTTAATTCTGTCGCTGAAATGGAAGCATATTCTGGAGCATTAACAAACAACGATTACGCCTTTGTTCAAACAACCGATACGGCAGGAAACACGTTATACGACCGCTATAAATGGAACGGCACGTCATGGCTTTTTGAGTATGAGCTCAATAATTCATCATTTACGGCGGCGCAATGGGCAACGATTAACTCCGGTGCAACGGCGGAAAAGCTTGAAAATTATGTTGAGCTTACAGGCAACCAAACGATAACAGGACAAAAGACTTTTTCATCAGTCATCAGGCGTTCATCTAACGTTGATCAATCGGCAATAACGGGCGAAGTTGAAACAGGGAGCCTAACGGTTTACGACAAAGACGGAACAGGGTTTGCCTTTTTCAACGCTTCAAGAAGCTCAACAATAAACACAAACCGGCAAAGGGTAACAAACAAAAATATTGACTCAACGGCAAACTGGTTTGATTTAAGGGCGAGCTTAAATGATGAAGGACAAGGGTATGCGAACATTGTTTGCGGAAGCGGTGTTGAAAACAGAAACTTGACATACGAAAGTTCATTAACCACAAGTGAATATGTCGCAACAATGGGGTGGGTGAACAATCCGAATTGTTCACAAAATGTTTTACACAGAACAGGCGAAGAAACGGCAACAGGAAACAAAACGTTTTCGGGCTCTGTTTCATTTATTGGAACAGCAACGGCAACAACACAGGCTAATTCTGACAGCTCAACAAAGCTCGCAACAACGGCTTTTGTGAATAATAAACTTCAAGTTGTTCAAGCCTTGCCGGCAAATCCTGATACTGACACATTCTATTTTATTGAGGAGTCGTGATGATTTATAAAGGCTCAACTAAAATAAAAGACGTTTACTTCGGCTCAACCAAAATCAAAGAAATCTATAAAGGCTCGATTTTGGTTTATTCAAGCGGTAGTTATCCTTCAGGAACAGTATTATTTGAAAGCGCAACAGCCGGAACTTATACCTTACAGGTGGATTTTAACTGCACGGTTCATCTTGATTTAGTCGGCGGCGGTGGCGGCGGATATCATGAATTTGTATTTAGTAAGGCGGGCTGTTCTGGTGCTTATATATCAGGCAATATGTCGCTAACGGCAGGAATTTATTCAATCGTTATAGGTGGTGGTGGAAGTGGTGGGAGCAACCCTGCAAAGGGCGGTAGTTCATCTTTTGAAGGAAATACGGCTGGTGGCGGTGGCGGCGGCAATAACGGTAGTGGTGGAACTGCAACCGTTGTTACTCAAGGTTTAACAGGTCAGAATGGCAAAAAAGAAAGCACTGTTGGTTGGATTGACGGTTTCGGCGCGGGCGGTTCTAAAGACGGTGGAAACGGCACTGCCGGTTATTGCAAGATTGAGGTAGTCTGATGAGCAAAGTTTTCCGGTTAATTATATGATAAAGGTTTAATAATGAAAATGATTGATGATTTAAAGGTTGTTTTTTTTCTGATAGCGGCGGCGATTGCTTCCGCTATCATTCGTTTTAAGACTTTAAGCGGGCTGTTTTTAGACGCTCTCTTAGGCTTTGTAATGGGTTATTCGTTTTATCTTCTCTTGGCTGAGTGGATTTCAGACGGGGCGACGCGTTCGGGGTTTTGCGGAATTATCATCTTATGTTCGCGCCCTTTGTATGATTGGGCAAACGTTTTTATTAAGAAAAAACTGTCTTCCATTATTGAAAGTAAAATAAAATGATTGAGTTTAATGAGGTAACAAAAAGGCTTTTGCTTCATGAGGGGTGCGTTGATCATGTTTATAAATGTCCTGCCGGATACTTAACAATCGGTGTCGGGCGAAACTTGGAAACAAATCCGCTAACGCCGAAAGAAAAAGAGGTTGTCGGCGATATTAAAAACGGGATCACGGTCGATAAATGCCTCTATCTTTTGAAGAATGACGTTAAGCGGTGCGAGCAGGACTTAATAAAAAACATCTCTTTTTGGTATCAGTTAGATGATGAGCGGCAATACGCGCTCCTTGATATGTGTTTTAACATGGGGATTAAACGGCTCTTAGGCTTTAAGCGAATGTTAAACGCCATGTTAATCGGGGATTATCGCGGTGCGGCGAAAGAATGTTTGATGAGCAAATACGCAAAAGATGTCGGCCAAAGAGCGGTAAGAATCTCACAGTTAATTGAAACAGGGGTTTGGACGAAATATTAGAGGTAAAACATTAATTTTAATGAAAGGAAATAAAAAGATGAACTTATTTAAGAAAAAAAGAAGATGGTAAAATAAAATTAGGGTAGTGTAATTGAAATAAGTAGATGCGTTTGTTTTTGAGGGGCTTACTTTGTTTGTCTGATGAGGGATTGGTTTAATTTTCTTTTAGAGAGTTCTAAAGCAGATTGTCTGCATCTGTAAAGTCCTTTGCCTTCATGGGCACAATAATCATTGACAAATTCTTCTAATTGTTCATCCGTGATTAAATCACACCCCGTCTCTTTTTGCCAAGTATGGCAATCAAAACGACAAGCGAGGAATTCATAATCAAAGACGCCACCCTCATCTGCACATATGTCAGCTTTGTTAGAGTTTGGCATAAATACTGTCGCTATACCCAAAAATGCAAAAAAATATAGCAAAATTTTATAAGGAACATTTAAGAGTGCGGTCAGTTTTTTTTTCATATTTTGTTCTCCTAAAATCGAGAATAATCTAAAATATTAAAAAGGAAAAGTCAAGCAAGCATTTATGCCGCAAGGTAGATTGTGGCTAAATGATTTTGATCAGAATATAATAGAGGAGAAAGAAAATCAAAATCCTTATATTTTTTCTAAAGAAATGCGTAATCTTTTAGGAGAAATAGAATCTGGAAACAACTATTCAAAAGTAAATTCTGAAGGAGGTGGATTTGGGGCTCTGGGAAAATATCAGATTCGACGCGATGGATTTAGGGATATGGGATATATTGATCAAAACAATCAGTGGATTGGAAAAAATAATATATATTCCAATCAAGATTATTTGAATAATAATCAAGCACAGGAAAAAGCTTTAGATGATTTTATGCAAGAAAAATACAAACAACTCAAAAATAACGGATCATATCAATACTTAAATTACCATATTAAAGGAATAGTTGATGATTTTGATGTTACGGATACGGGATTGCTGGCCGCCAGTCATCGCGAAGGAGCCGGTGCTGTTCATAATTATTTATCACATCTTGAAAAAGATCAAAAAGGTCATTACCATATTAATTATGATAAAATACAAGATCCTAAAATGCAAGCAATGTTTAAACGAATTGAAACAAGGTTGCGGAGGTTTGCTAAGTAGTTTTTTTATACTGTTTATTTTTCTGTTTTGTCCTAAAACATATGCCTTATCACAAGATTGGCCGTGTCATTCTTTTATACTATATGAAAAAAGTGTGTTAAGTAAAAACGACCATGAATTACATAATTTATATCAAGGTGAATACGACGATTATATCATCGAAGCGGATGCTTTTTGGCAACTTGAACCTTTGAACGGTGATGCTGATTGCGGCACTTCCGGTTGTGAGGGGCGCATAAAAAATACAAAAAATAAGCAAACGGAAAATGTGCGCTTTTTTTGCGCGATGATTGAAATCGGAAATTTTGATAAAGTTCAATGTGTTCTGAATAATAGCGAAGAATATTTTTTAAGGACTGATGGTCACAATGAATATCGCGCCAAATTATGCGGGACGTATGAAAAATATGTGGACTTAAATGAATGCGACAGATGTTTTTGTTTGGTGTATGATTCTCGTGGCGCAGAGTATACAAGCAAGATGGCCTGTACATTACAATATGATGATACATTGTATTGTATGACTGGAAATATTTATTTTGAAAAATATCGTCCGAACGCAAAAACAACAGATTATGAGAAATGTGTCGGCTTAGAGCTTGAATAACAAAATTCAAGCGACAGAAAAAACAGATATCATTTTCACAACAAGGATAAAACGGGGAGCTGAAGGCTCCTCTTTTCAATTTTTTATATTTTTTTCTTCATTTACAGGAAGGAGCAAGGAATGAATACGAAACTTGGTATATTTTTCATTATTGTTGGTTTGTGCGTGGGATTTTACCTTTTGGGACGGTCTCACGCCGAAGTCAAGATTGTGAAAGAAAAGGGCGAGGAAATCATTAAAGAGGTTGAGGTTATAAAGTATGTCGAGCAAAAGAAAGCTGATATATGGAGCAAGCCTAACGCTAGCGATAGCGAGCTTATCGGCTTGTTCATGCAAGATAAATTATGAGAATTGCCCTGTCTATCCGGTCGGCGGGCAAAAGGTCGGGCAAGAGTTGAGCAGATTAAATACGGCGGAATATCCTTACTTGTTTGAGTGGATCGGAAGGATTAACAAATTAAGGCAAGAATTGGAGTTGTGTGAAAGGAAAGAATAACATCAATTCTAATAAAGATTTCCTAAACAAAAAAATAAACAGCAAAGAACATTTATAAGAACCCTCGCTTTTTTAGCGGGGGATTTTTTTTATTTTAAATATATTGACAAAAATAGAAAAATTTGTTAAATTGTCGGCAAGGAACAAGCCATGCTTTCAAAAAAAGAAGTTATTTCAGACTTAAACAGTATTTGCGCGCAAACAAAAGCGCGTTGGCTTTGCTATGATGATATTCACACTGTTGATTGGCAATCTGATACTAAGCGATACCTCAAAGAATTAAATCGTATCGGTTATTCAGCAATAGATTCGCTTGCAATGGGATATATGGATTTAGCATACGGCGGCGGTCTTGAAATCAACCATCAGGAAGAAGCAAGAGGCGGCGGTTACACCCTTAATGGAAAAAACAACAACAAAAGAAAATTAGTCGTTTTATCTGGCTCTTCAAGGCTGATAGATTATCACACAATCTATCACGAAGCAGGACACCTTTATCAGTTTGAATATAATATCTTTAATGTTCGCTACCGCGATGAATATGAAACATATCTTTCAGAAACGCATGCCAACACGTTTGCGGCAATGGTTCTTCTGTTAAAAGCTCAAAATATGATTGAATATAAAAAAAAGAGACTTGCACTTTTGGCAAACAGCGTAAACACGGTTAATGACAAACGCAAAAAACTGCTTTATTACGTCTCTTTGCCGATAGAACTTGAGCTCATGAAAATCATTAAAAGAGAAGGCCGAAAAAATATGCGCTTAAAATTTTCTAAAAAAGACAATCTTGATTTTAAGAAAATTGCGTTTTTTACGGCAGATTTGGTCCGAAAATACGGTTTTACGAGAGAAGAGTTTAAAAAAATGCAAGAAGGTGCTTTTGTTAAAAATTATGAAAATCTGAAACGAAAAGCCAAAGCACACAGGATTTTGGGAAAAGCCTTTCTGTATCAGCAAAAATTTTTATGGAAAAAGCAAGAAAAATGCCATACGGAAATTGAAAAAGAGCGGATAACGAAAATACCGAAAAGACTTAATCCTTTAGCTGAAGGCAATAAAGAAGTGCGGATGATCAATGCGGCCTGTGCGCTTGATAACTTTCAAGTCAGATTATTTCAGGAATATAAAATTTTTGATTGTCTTTCAGAGGTTGTAGAAGATAAAGTTTGTAAAGTTCCTGAAGAATATAAAAAAAATCTCAAAGCACTTGAGGAAATTACCGCAACATTTGATAAAATGAAAACAATTTATCAAAAATGGCAAGATGATCCTTATTTTCAAGACCTGACAAATAAACTTCTCTTTATTGAAACGCGTGATGAAGTTTGGGCAATAAAAGAAGAAAAAAGAAAAGAACAACAAAAGCAAAAATTTCAATTTAAAATTCAAAATGAAAGATAAAAAAACATCTTGACTCTTAAAAAAAAAGAAGGTATAGAAAACCCGAATTAATGATAAAAATTCGGTTTATATAACACGCCACGGCGTGCCGTCAGTCAGCGAGGGTTCGCACACTGGCGCGAAATTTTTATATAAAACGGGTTTTAAGAAAAGGAAATTGACTTTTGTTTGAAACGTTGACCGATAAGTTGGGCGCTGTTTTTAATAAAATCACTTCAAGAGGGGTTCTCTCTGAAGCCGATATCGATTCGGCAATGCGTGAGATAAGGGTGGCGCTTTTGGAAGCCGATGTTTCATTGCCTGTTGTCAAAGACTTTATCAATCATGTTAAAGAGCAGGCTTTGGGTGAAAAAGTTGTGCGCTCCGTTCAACCCGGTCAAATGGTGGTCAAGATTGTGCATGACGAGCTTGTCAAACTGTTGGGCGATGAAAACAATGAGCTTAACTTAAACGCACCTGCGCCGGTTGTGTTGATGTTGGTCGGTCTGCAAGGTTCGGGTAAGACAACAACAGCGGCTAAAATAGCCAACAAATTAAAGAAAAACAAAAAAGTTTTGTTGGCGTCTTTAGACGTGTATCGTCCGGCGGCGCAAGAGCAGTTGGCGCAGTTGGGCGCTCAAATCGGTGTCGATTCGCTTGATCTCATCAAAGGAGAAGCCCCGATTGAGATTACAAAACGTGCTTTGAAAACTGCCAAAACAGGCGTTTACGATGTGCTTATTTTGGATACGGCAGGTCGTTTGCAGATTGATGAAGAACTGATGAATGAAGTTTCAGAGGTAAAATCGCTTTCAAATCCGACGGAAGTTTTGCTTGTGTGCGATGCCTTAATCGGTCAGGAAGCGTGCAATGTTGCCAAAGCTTTTAACGAGAAAGTCGGCATTACAGGGCTTGTCTTAACGCGTGTGGACGGCTCGTCAAGAGCAGGTGCGGCGCTGTCTATGAAGATGGTTACGGGTGTGCCGATTAAATATTTGGGCGTTGGTGAAAAGACAGATGAAATCGAGGCTTTTCACGCCGACCGTATCGCCGGTCGCATTTTAGGACAGGGTGATGTTGTGAGCCTTGTTGAAAAAGCGATGGAAAATATCGACCGTGAGCAGGCTGAAAAAGAAGCGCTTCAAATGATGAAAGGCAAATTTGATTTAAATGATTTGCTTTCTCAAATGCGCCAAATGAAAAAGCTCGGTTCTATGGGAAGCATCTTATCAATGATTCCGGGAATTTCAAAATACAAAGCACAGCTTGAACAAATCAACGGTGATGAAATCTTGAAAAAACAAGAGGCAATTATTCTTTCAATGACAAAGGCCGAAAGGTCTAATCCCGACATTATCAAAGCAAGCCGCAAAAAGCGTATTGCCTCAGGTTCGGGGGTGGAAGTTTCGGAAGTCAATAAGCTCTTAAAATCATATGAGCAGATGGCTTCAATGATGAAACAAATGGGTAAATTCGGTTCAATGAAGGGACTTGCCCAAATGGTCAAACGTTCGGGCATGGGAGGCTTTCCTTTTAACCCGATGAACAACAAACGGTTTTAGGCCTTTGCCATAAGGTTTAAAACTTTAACAATTTAACTTTTTAAGAAAGGAATTTATAAAATGGCAGTTCGTATCAGATTATCAAGAGGCGGTTCAAAAAAACGTCCGTTTTATCGTATTGTTGCCGCAGATCAACGCGCTCCTCGCGATGGTCGCTTTATTGAAAAATTAGGCACATACAATCCGCTTTTACCGAAAGATCATCAAGATCGTTTGGTTGTTGACAGCGAAAAAGTAAGTGCATGGCTCAAAAAAGGTGCTCAGCCGACAGAAAGATTGCAAAAATTATTTGCAGGCTTAGGTTTGTGCGAAGCTCCGGCTATTCATGAACAACCGAAAAAATCTGCGCCCCGTGCTAAGACATTAGAGCGCATCAAAGAAAAAGAAGAAAAAGCAAAAGCTGCTCAAGAGGCTGCTGCTGCCGCTAAAGCTGAAGCACCTGCTGAATCTGCTGAATAATTTTTATTGGTTATTTTTAAGGCAAAAAGATGTCGGATTTGATTTGTTTGGGAAAAATTGTTGCGGCGCACGGCATTAAAGGCGAGGTGAAAGTGAAGAGCTTTACATCTCAAAAGAAAGATGTATGCGCTTACGGCAAACTTTCAAACAAAGATAAAACGCGTTTTTTTGAAGGACAAGTCAAAGGGTTTGCGAAAGAACTTTTGCGCGTCAAATTCAAAGGAATTGATACGAGAAACGATGCCGAGGAAATTATCGGCACGGAGCTTTATGTCAACCGCGATATTTTGCCGGATTTGGAAGAAGATACGTTCTATTTGGCAGATTTGACGGGGCTTAAAGTTTTGGACGCAAACACGCAAAAAGAGCTTGGTAAAATTGTCGGCGTTTATAACTTTGGTGCGGGCGATATTTTGGAAATTAAGTTTGAAGAAAAAAAACAGACCGAAATGTTGCCGTTTAATGACGCCTACGTGCCGACGGTTGATGTGCAAAAAGGCTTTGTGAAAGTAAACTATACTTCGATGAACTATCAGGAAGATGACAATGAAGGTTAAAATTTTAACACTTTATCCCGAAATCTTTCCGGGCTTTCTGGGGTTTTCATTGACGGGCAAGGCGCTTTCTCAAGGCAAATGGGATTTGGAGGTGGTCAACATCAGAGATTATGCCACCGACAAATACGGTTCTGTTGATGACACGCCTTGCGGCGGCGGTGCCGGAATGGTGATGAGAGCAGATATTTTGGGCTCGGCAATTGATGCCAATTACAAAGGCGGAAAATTGATTTATATGACACCGAGAGGAAAACCGCTCACGCAACAAAAATTGCACGAACTGACAAAAGAGCAATCAATAACGATTATATGCAATCGTTTTGAGGGCATTGACGAACGGATTATTGAAGCATATGAGCCTGATGAAATCAGTATCGGTGATTATGTTTTAACCGGAGGCGAACAGGCAGCGATGATTCTGCTTGACGGAACAATCAGACTTTTAGACAGCGTCTTAGGAAACGACGAGTCGGCAAATGAAGAAAGTTTTGAAAACGGTCTTTTGGAATATCCGCAATATACGCGCCCTGTCGAGTGGAAAGGTATGAAAGTGCCGGAAGTTTTGCTCTCGGGCCACCATGCAAATGTTGCAAAATGGCGTCAAGAACAGTCCTTAAAGATAACAGAAGAAAAGCGCCCCGACCTTTTTAAAAAATATCTTGATTTAAAAAAGGTTTAGGGTTATAAGGTAACAAATTTTAAAAAGAAAAGGTTAAACTGATGAATATTTTGAAAAATTTAGAAAAAGAGCAAATGGAAAAGCTCACTCAAGGTAAAAACCTTCCGGATTTCAAGGCCGGTGATACCTTAAGAGTTCACACGAAAGTTAAAGAAGGCGATCGTGAACGTATCCAAATTTATGAAGGTGTTTGTATCGCTCGCAAAAACGACGGTTTGAACTCTTCATTCACTGTTCGCAAAATTTCTTTCGGTGAAGGTGTTGAGCGTGTATTCCCGCTTTATTCTCCGAATGTGGCTAAGATTGAAGTGGCGCGTATCGGTAAAGTCCGTCGTGCAAAACTTTATTTCTTGCGTGCTTTGCGCGGTAAATCTGCTCGTATTGCCGACGATTTGACGGCAACATCAAAAGCAGCAGCCGAAAAAGCAAAAGCAGAAAAAGAATAAAAATAATTTGCTTTAAAGTGTGATTAAAACCGTTCTTTTTTAAGAGCGGTTTTTTTATTGATTTAAGACGCTTTGTCTGCTAAAATAAAAAAAATAAAGGAGCTTTAATGACGGCAGATAAAGTTAAATTTGATGCTTTGGAAAAACTGCCCTCTCTTCAAAAAGGGTGGGTGCGTTTGGTGCATCGCTGTATATCTAAAGACGGCTTTATCGATGACATCAAACAAAGGGGGCTTGTGTTTAATCGTCAGGCGGCGGCAGAGATTTCTCCTTTTCAAAGAGGCGGAAGTTATAATTCGCCGAGTTTAATGGCTTCCGTTTATGATGAAGAAACATTTTGGCAGAGTATGAAAAAAGATGATTTCGGGTGTTATGATAATGCCAAATATGCTGATGCAAAATTGGTTTTTGATATGCCCATAGATGAATTTTGCTTTTTAGAAGCTTGCGGGAGAATTGCCGTCGGCAAAATTGATGCCAAATATTTTGTCGGTTGCATTGAAAACGTGAACGGCACGAATAAAAATTTGATGTTGCCGGCAAAAGAAGTTGCCGCCGCCGAAAGTTTATCAAAAAAGAATCCGCCGTCTTCGGTGATGCCGAACAATGTTGAGGATATGATAAATTTAATGCTCGGTAAATGTCGGGCAACAGATAAAGAAGAAATTAAAAAATCCGTTTTAAAACGAATGAAACGAGTCCGTGATGATTTGCTTTTTGAACTTGATGAAATAAAAACAAAAAATAAAATAACGATAAGTCCGAAACAAATCGGCGGTTATGGCGATTAACCCGAAAGTTTTATATTCAATCAAAAAAAATCCCTCGAACAAACGAGGGACTTTTTGTTTTAATCTAAAGAATTAGAATAATACTTTGACTTGTGCCCCAAGTGTCATGTCATGTTGATAGGTGCTTCCGCCTAACATATAATCAGCATGAACACCGAGTGCAACAGAGTCTGTCAGGAAGTAGTCAGCTTCGCCTTGTAAATATAACTGGTTTGTGTTGTTTCCGTGTGTAACGAAGTCATAACGCAAACCGCCGTCGAGAGCCCATTTGTTAAGTGTTTTGTGAACACCGCCGAAAACAGAATAGTCAATCACGCGATCAGATTGATCAATCGGCGAGTCGAGTGTGAACATAGCATAAGGAACAACGCCGTTGCCTAAATCATAACCGATTTGAGCTTCAAATTGGAGTTCTTTATACCAACCGTCATCAATTTTAACGCCGTTAACATAATGGCCAACCCAAGAACGCGGTTGGAATGTGAAATAACCTAAACCGACTTGTGTCAAAATGTTGTCATAGCTGTAATTATATTTTGCACCAACTTCATAAGCAAAGTTGTGTTCGTTGTTATATTGACGGCTTGTTAAACGGTCAAAATTGAAGGCATTCAAAACACCACCGTAAACAGAAAAGTTATCTGTCAAGCCATAAGTCAATTCTTCGCTTAAAGCAAAATTCTTTTCAGCATCTTGATGGCGGGCTTTAGAACGAGACCATTCAATTTCGGTGTCAGATAAAACTTCACCTTGATTCGGCAAAAACAGAGATCCCGTAAAATCTCTTGCGTGAGCTGCACTGACCATAAGAGTTGCAGCAGCTGTTGTTAATAACATATTTTTAATATTCATGAATATATTCCTTTCTATCAGTTCAAAAAATCCGATTCTTTTCGGATGGGAAAATAATAGCACGAAAAAGTTGATGAAAATTTAAAAAATTGTAGAATAAATTTCTTGACAAAATAGACTTTGTGTTATAAAATATATAAAGTTTTACTAAGTTTATGTTTTACTTTTAACACAATAATTATGCAAATCGTTGGAACAATATACTGAGTGAACATCTTGAAGCTCTTGATGAAGAAAATGTCTAACCATTAAATATAAAAAAGTATGGAAGAGGTCAAACTTTCGCCTCTTGAGAAGAGAAACTTTGAAAGAGGTTTGGCTACCGCGCGGGTTCGTCTTAAGGCCGGTCGCATTATCTGGGACGAACTGGAAAAGAAACTCGGCACCGGAACCGGCGATGAAAAAAAAGATGCCGAACACCTTTTGACTTTCAAGCAAGAGGTGGACAAGCGCCGTTACTAC